>JBMOGG010000052.1:0-17751 GCA_049318505.1 Sphingomonas sp.
ATTGATTTTGTTGATGGAGCGGGTGAAGGGAATCGAACCCTCGTCGTAAGCTTGGAAGGCTTCTGCTCTACCATTGAGCTACACCCGCATTTAATGACTTTGCCGAATTCGCGACCCGTTTTCACGGTCCAAATTCCATGCACATCGATCACACATGCGCATTGCCACAGGGGTACGGGTCCGGTCAACGCGTAACCATCGGTCAGCTCGGTCTGGTGGATGCACGCCCGCGACCGCTTGCCCGCGACCGGGCCCCATGCGCGCGCGAAGTGATCCGGTGAGGCCGGGGTAACTCGGTTCTTGACCTCCACCAGGCCCGTCGCCGCAGCAATGTCCTTGCCAGCACGAACGGCGCGGGCGAAGGGCGTAGCCAAATGAAACGCGTGCAAGGAGAGTCGCCGTGGACAGCTATCTTAAGCATTATATTGATGGCCAGTGGGTCGAAAGTCTCGGCGGCGCACGGCATGAGGTGATCTCGCCGTCGACCGAGGAGCCCTGCACAGAAATTACCATCGGGACCAAAGCCGATGTCGATGCCGCCGTCGTCGCCGCGCGGCGTGCGTTCGAGAGCTTTTCGCAGACGAGCGTTGCCGACCGGCTCGCGCTGCTCGCGCGGATCGTCGAGGAACTGAAGAAGCGTGTACCCGATCTCGGCCGCTCGATGGCCATGGAAATGGGCGCGCCCGTCAGCTTTGCCTCCACCGCGCAGGCCTTTGCCGGGATCGGCCATTTCAACGTCACGGCGCGCGTGCTGAAGGACTTCGTGTTTGAAGAGACAATCGGCACCACGCGCGTCGTGCATGAGCCGATGGGCGTCGTCGGCATGATCACGCCGTGGAACTGGCCGCTCAACCAGATCGCGCTGAAAGTCGCGCCGTCGATCGCGGCGGGCAACACGATGGTCCTCAAACCCAGCGAGGAATGCCCCGGCAACGCGGCGATCCTGGCCGAGGCCATGCATGCAGCCGGTGTTCCGGCTGGCGTATTCAACCTCGTGCAGGGTAACGGCCCGCTGACGGGTAACGCCATTTCGTCGCATCCCGACATCGACATGGTCAGCTTCACGGGATCGACGCGTGCTGGCATCCTGATCGCCAAGGCTGCCGCCGATACCGTCAAGCGCGTCCACACCGAATTGGGCGGGAAGGCCGCCAACGTTGTGCTTCCTGACGCCGATTTCGCGACGCACCTGCCGCCGACGGTACAGGGCATCGTCGCCAATTCCGGGCAGAGCTGCATCGCGCCGACGCGCATCCTCGTCCACAAGGACCGCGAGGCCGAAGCCGTCGGATTCGTGAAGGCCTATCTGGAAGCGGTGCCCGTCGGCGATCCGATGGTGGAGGGGCCGCACATCGGGCCGGTCGTGAACCAGGCGCAATATGAGAAGATCCAGGGCCTGATCCAGTCGGCGATCGACGAAGGCGCGACGCTCGAGACCGGCGGCACCGGTCGCCCGGCCGACATGAACCGTGGTTATTATGTCCGGCCGACGCTGTTCAGCGGGGTCACCCCCGACATGCGCATCGCCCAGGAGGAGGTCTTCGGCCCGGTCGCGACCTTGATGACCTACGCCGACGAGGAAGAGGCTGTGCGCGTTGCCAATGGTACGCCGTTCGGCCTGTCGATGACGATCTCGGGCGACCCCGCCAAGGCCGCGCTGCTCGCGCCAAAGATGCGTGCAGGGATCGTGACGATCAACAGCTGGGGCCCGGATGCAGGCGCGCCGTTTGGCGGATACAAGCAATCGGGCAACGGGCGCGAGAACGGCGTCTATGGGCTGCGCGAATTCATGGAAGTGAAGTCGGTGATCGGGGCGCCGGTCGCTGCCTGACGGTAGCAGAGCGGCCATGGGGCGTCTGGTGGTGGTTCGCCACGAATGGACGCCCCGTGCGGCTCGCCGCAATTGCGCTCAACGACCGACGCTGCGCATCTTGCGAAATTGCTGAAAGCCGAGAATTATCTGGTCTTGGCGTCTTGAGAGAGGCGAAATGCTGCGGCTGGGGGCGAACAGGGGCAAGGTGATGTCGACACGCGCATTGCTGCGCGCGTTCCAGATCACACATCGCGACGGGGTCAGCGAGGCCTTCAAGGTCGACCTCGATCTGTTGCGGCACAAGGACCTTGACCTTTCGGTGCGTCTCGGTGCGCTGCTTGCCTTCGACGCCCTTTTGATCGGAACGGGCATCAATCCGATTGCGGCGTCGCCCGGCGCGCCGCTCAGCCTCGACGCGCCGAACCAGCCCTGGGAAACCATTGTCACCATGGTTGGCATCCTGCTGGTCGCGATTTCGGCGGCCATCACGGTGCGCGCAATCACGATCGGCGAGGAGTTTTCGGACGAGGGCATCGAGGATGACCCGCAGGCGATTACGCGCCGGCTATTCGCCGCATTTTGCGTGTCAGTCGATGCGCAGACCGTGCTGCTCCGGCGCGCAACGGCCTTTACGCTCGCGGGTGGCGCCGTGATTGCGCTCACCTTCGTGTGGATATTGGCTACCAAAATCTTCTGAAGGGTGGCGAAATCTTCCGGTTGACGCCGCCGCCATCGAGCACATTGCGCACCTTGCGCGCGACATCGGCCGTGCCATCACGCTTCGTCAAAAAAAGGGCGATGCCCATGTCGATGTTGATCGCCCGGCGGTCCCGGGAAACGTCAACCATCGTGTCGTTGTTCGCCGTCAGCCGGGCGGCGAGGGACGGTCTGCCGAGCACTATCAGCCCAAGCAGCAGGAACGAAATGATGATCGGTCTCGGAAGGCGGCGCGAGCGGGCGAGCGGTATCGGTTAATAATCCTTCGAGACGCGCACACTCGCACTTTGCCTTCCGACCGTCGAGATCGTTGACAGCAGCGACAGCCAGCGCGTGATCGCGAATTCGATGCGCGTAGCGGAATAGCCCTGCCCGTCGGTGATGAGTTCGACATAGGTCCGCCGGGTGACATATTTGCCGACAGCGATGGCGGTCTTGTTGCCGACGCTGGCGTCCGCCGCAACGAACCGCAGCCGGTCAAGGCCGATCGCCTTGCGCACCGCATTGATCGGATCGAGGCCGTTGCCACCGCGCAGCGATGCGACGGCAGAAGCCAGCTGCAGGGCCTCAGGCGCCGACAGATTGGTGATCGATGTACCGAACAGCAGACGCGACAACAGCTCGTCCTGCGGTAGCGCGGGAATGCTGGTAAACGCGATGATCGGCTTTTGCCCGGTTCCCGTCACCAAAACTGTCGCGTTCAAGGACTGGATGTTCGCATTGGCGACGATATCGAGGACAGGGTCGGGGGGGAAGGCGCCCTGGAACCGGATGACGCCGCGGGTTAGCTCGAAACGCTTGCCCGCGAACTCGTACGCGCCGCGAACGACGTCGGCACGGCCAAGGATACGCGGCGCGTCGAGCGATCCGGTGACATTCAAATCCGCGCTCCATTCGCTGTCGAGGCCAAGGCCCGTCACGGCCAGCTGGCTGTCAGCGCGTGCCTTGATGTCGAGCGCCCAGAGGGTCGGCGCGGCGCGGACGCGCGGCGAGCCGAACGGGCGGTTGATCTCGCGCACGCGCAGCGTCGGAACTTGTTGTGCAGCACTTGCCTGACCCAGCCGAAAGGCTCCGCGATCGAGCACGACATTGCCGCTGATCCGGCCTTCGGGCCCGTTCGACACGATACGCAGCGGCCCCGTAACTGTCGCGGCAAAATCGTCGCGGGCGATCAGCGATGCATTTTTGGCATCGAGCGCCAGGTCGATCCCGAACCCGTTCGCGGCGGCAAGGTCGAAGGTCGCGCCGCCCGACACGGTACCTCTTCCTGCTGTGCCGCTGAACTGGTCGATGACGAGGCGCGACTGGTCGAACCGCCCGAACGCCTTCAGCCCCGTCAGCACAGTCCCGCTGACCGGGCTTTCGAGACGCAGGTCCTCTGTGCGCAGCGAACCGCGGATGACCGGGCTGTTGACGCTGCCCGAAACGTCGGCGCCGATGGCCAGCGGCCCCGACACATCGAAGCCTTCGACACCAGTCAGCCGCCATAGCGTGTCCGCAGGCCCGTTATAGCGCAGCTGTGCAAACAGCGGCGCGTTGGTAAGGCGCGTGTAGAGTGATCCGTCGCCGAGCGGCGAAATTCGTACTTGCGCCTGGCCGATGGTCTTGCCTGCCGAAACGGCAATGGCGCGCACAGCCAGTCCATTGCCGTCGAGGATGGCATTGACCCCTGCATCGACCGGGGACGAAACCAGCAACAGCCCCGCGCGCGTCAGGTTGCGGACGCGCAGGTTCGCGCTTCCGGTCGGGACGCCCCCCTCGGTCGGTTGGCGCAAGGTAATGCGCCCACTCGCCGAGCCGCCCAACCCCAGTTCGGGCTGCACGATGTCGAGCACGGTCAGCGGCAGGCGCTCGACCGTCGCGTCGAGTTCGGTTGCCGCACCGCCAAACGAGCCGCCGACGGTAGCACTGCCGCCGACAAAGCTGACAGCGACAGGCGCCAGCCGCCAGGAATCTCCCTCGCGCGTGATCAGCGCTGCCGAATTGAGTTTGATCGGCCGGCTGTCGACTGTCCCTTCGGCGTTCACGACATAGCGGTCGGCAGCCACGTCGATCACCGTGCGGATATCGAAACCGCGCCCGCGCGAGCCCGCAAAATTGGCTTTCACCTGGCCGACGCCATCGACCAGCTTGGCGTTTCCTGCGGCGCGGGCCAGCGCAATCTCGCCATAGCGCAGGCCCTGGCCCAGGAATGTCGCATCGATATCGGTGCCTTTGGGGTCAAGCAGCGCGACGACATCGAGCCGCCCGCGCTGGACCACGAGCAACGGCGGCCCGACGAGCTTGACGTCCCGGGCGTCGAGGTGGGCCGCGACCCGCTGGATCTCCCGCTCGACACTCAGCGCGACGGTTCCCGTCAGGCCGCCCCCGGTCACGGCAATCTGCCCGGCGAGGCCGCCTGTCACGGCGTGCAGGTCGCCGCTCGCCTTGATACCCGACGCCGTCAGCGACGCGATACGGACGACGGCCTGCTCACCGCTCGGTAAGAGGATCTGGCCATTCCCGCGGAACTGCCCGAACCGCGACCCCCCGTTGGTTGTCCAGTCGAACCCTTGGGCTGTCGGCACCAGCGCGGCGTGGACGTCGCGCAAGCTGGCGGCGGGCAGGGGGCTGGCAAGGATCAAGTCCACCTTTGGCCGGGAGATGTCGCCGTCGAGCCTCAGGCGCACCGGGCCATAGCGGCGCTGGCGGCCGCTGCCCTCAAAGAAGAAGGTCCCGTCCAGCCGTTGATATCCGCTGCCGGTGACTGCGATGTCGTGCGCGGTCAGGCGCAGCCCTGTAAAGCGGATCACACCGTCGGCACCACGTTCGAGTGCCGTGTCGAGGTAGGGCAGGCCGCCTGCGAGCCCGGCAAGGAAGCTGTTGTCGAGCCGCCGCACCCAAACCTGTCCGCGCCCGACGACGCGGACGCCCCGGCCATTCGCGCCGGGCATCACCTTCAGCACCGATTTAACGTCGACGATGCCGAGCCCGGGGATCAGATAGCGGTTGAGCTGCCCCGACAGCCCGACGTCGTAGCGCCCGGTGGCGAGATCGACGAGCAGCGAGAGCGTGCCATTGAGCTTGTCCGAGCGGACCTTGAGCCCGTCACCGGTCATCAGCTTAGACGTGACCCGCAGCAGCCCGTTGACACGCAAATTGTTGAGGATTCCGCCCGCGATATCACCGACGCCGGTCACGCGCCGTGCCGAAAGCGATACGGGCACGAGCACCGGCTGCGGCGACAGCTTGCCGCGCCCGGTAAGCCGCACATCGTCGAAGCCGGTCGTATCGAACGCAACGCGCGATGCCGTCACGCGATAGTCGAAATTGGCTGATCCGAAGGGCCCGTCGAGCAGGACCAGCGCGGCAATGTCGCGCCCCGACATTGTCGGCATGATTGCCTGTGGCTGGCGCAGCCGGACGTCGACGCGCATCGCGTCGAAACTGCTGCGCGCCAGATCGACCATCCCGTTGGCGCTCAGCGCCAGGGCGGAGGAAACAACGCCCAGATGCGTGTCGAGCTGGCGGTCTTCGAGCTTGGCATTGCCGGTCACGCGCATTGTCGGACCCGTCAGGCGGGCAATTTGTCCGCGCGTGACGAGCGACGGGCGCATGATGCCGTTGAGCCCATAACGCCCTGAATGGGCCGTCAGTGCGAGCCGCACCAGCTCGTCCGACCCGGTGCGCGCGACCAGCGCGCCTTTCCACTGTTTCCAGCTGCCATCGCCGTCGATGTGCAGGTTGAGCGGCTGGGTGGTACCCAACATGCCGCCGATGACGCCCTTGGCCGGGGCATCGACATTGGCCGAGACGTCGAAGATGTCTCTGTCAGGGGCGCTGTCGACTTTTAGTATCAGCCGGTCGCCACCGCGTGACGTGGCGTTGAGGTCGACCCATGCGCGTCCGTTACGGATGTCTGCGCGCCCCGCGATGCGGGCCATACGGGCGGGCTTCACGATCCCCTCGCCAAAGGTCATCCGGTCGATACGCAGCTCGCCCAGGCGAATGTCGAACGAGGGCAGGATCGGCTGCGGCGTCTTGCTCGGCACCAGCGCGGGCAGCCGGTCGAGGGTGGCGGCGGGCACGATCAGCCGCTCGATGTCGAGCCGGTTCGACAGCCAGGCCAGCGGGGTCCAGTCCACGCGAATGTCGTTGGCCTGAAAAAACTGCCCTTTTGTGTCGGCGAGGCGCAGGTTACGCAGCCGTGTCGCCCCATAAATCGATCCCTCGATCCGGCCGACCTTGATCCGCAGGCCGTTCGCGGGTTTGAGCGCCGCAATCCGGTCCGCGATGTAACGATGGCCGATACTGGTGTCGGCGACATAGGCGAGCACCCCCGCAGCGAGCAGCGCCAGCACGACGAGTGCCGCGGCCCAGCGCAGGCCCGTTCTCAAAACGCTTGTCCCAGCGACACCTGGATCGAGACGCGCGACTCGTTCGAGCGGCGCGCGAGCGGCGTGCCCACGTCGATGCGGATTGGCCCGAAGTTTGAATAATAGCGCAGGCCCACGCCCACGCCGACGCGCATGCCGCTGAAATCGGGGAGCGATTTTTCGTAGACATTGCCGGCGTCGATGAAAGGCACGACGCCGAAATTACCGCCGAAGATCGGCAGGCGGACCCGCGCCTCGAGCGAGAATTCGGTGAGCGACCGGCCGCCTGTCGGCTGGTTGAGCGCGTTGAGCGGCCCGATCTGCTGATAACCGAAACCACGCACCGATCCGCCGCCACCCGAATAGAATAGCCGCGACGGGGCAATCGTGGTTTGCGATGCGCCCGCAATACCCCCGATGCGCGCACGTCCCGCGATGACGAGGCGTTGGCCGATCGGCCGGTAATAGCTGCCGTCGAGTTGCACCTTCGCATAGCCGAAGGTCTTGGCCTCCAGCGACACTTCGGGCGATAGTCGCGCGGCAAACCGGAAGCCGGTACTGGGGTCGAGCAGGTCGTTCGATGCGTCGTACGACATCGTCACGGGAAGTGCCCCGATATAGAATTGCCGGCGGCTGAGTGCGCCACGCAACGGGTTGAAATTTCGTTCGCTCGAATAGAGGATTTCACCGCCGAAACTGTACGACCATGGTTTTCGCCAGATGATCGTCGTCTGGCGTTCGATGCTGCCTGCAAGCTCGACGGTATAGGCGTCGTACGAAATCAGGTTCTCATGACTGGCCAGCAGCCGCGCGTTGAGCACCTGGTCGCGGCGCCGGAAATTGCCCATGCGTAAGGTGGCGCCAAGCAACTGCTCGCGCGTGCCCGCAATGCCGCGCAGCGTGACTGCGCCCTCGGGCTGGATCAGGTTGCGGTGCTGCCAGCTCGCCTCGACGCGAAAGCCCTCACCTGTGCCATAGCCGGCCTCGCCCGCGATCGTCCGGAAGGGGGCAGGGTCGAGTGTCGTCTGCAGATCGACGGTGCCGGGCGTCGTGCCCTCGATCTGGGTCACGCGCACCTGCGAGACCAGGCCGGTCGCCACCAACGCGCTGCGGAAATCATCGACCAGATAGCTGTCGTAAAGGTCGCCCGGGTTCCAGCGCGCGATCACTTCGGCGTGCTTCGCACTGAACGGGGGATTGCCGCCTTCATAACGGATCGCGCCGAAATTGCGCTTGCCGCCCGGGTTGACGGTGAGGTCGAGCGTGGCACCGCGCGTTTCGTGGTCGACGACGACATAGGGCTCGCCGACCCTTGCGAAGGGATATCCCGTTCGCCCCAGCTTATCGAGCAAGGCTGCCTGTCCGGTGATGACATCCTCGGCGACGACGGGCTTGTTGGGGGCGATGCCGAAGGCGGTTTCGAGTGCCCGCTGGTTGCCTGAGGCCTCGACGCTTTTGACCTCAACGCCGGTGAATTTGAACTGCTCGCCCGGCGTGACGGTCAGCGTGACGGTGACGCGCCCGCCGTTCGTGGCAGGCTTGATATCGGTCAGGACGGCGGCGTCGTAATAGCCCTCCGACCGCATGATCGCATCGAGCAGCTCGACATCGTCGCGGGCGCGACGGTCGATCTGGGCGACATTGGCGGGCTTGCCGTCGTTCTGGCGCAGCACCGACAGGCTGTCGAACCGTTCGCGCGCCTTGGGAATGGCGTCGATGCCCACCAGCTGCACCGAATAACGTGGCGTCTCGTTGGGGCGGGCGACGGCGGTGTCGGGGGTTGCTTCCAGCAGGTCGCGGACATTGAGGTCGGGCCAGTCGACGCCGAGGCCGGGGAGCGGCGCTAGTGGCGTTTCGGGGTCGAGGTCGCCGGGTGCGCTTATCGCCGGGGGCGCTGGCACGGGTTGTTGGGCCGTAACCATGCTGGAAAAAAGCATGGCCACAGCCGCAATACCGATGCGCATAAAACCCGAACTCATGCCTGTTCCGCTACCCCCTGACACGCGAACATGTCACGGCGAAATCGTTCAGTGGCGCGTTTGTTTCGAGTCTGCGTCCGTCATCATATCGATCAGTCGCTCGATCTGTCGCCAGCGGCAGAATTGGGCGACGTTCCCCAGCCCCCGGCTGATCTCGGCGCGGGCCGCTGCCGCCGCTGCCGCCGCGTCGCCCAGATCGGCAAGCAGGCGCGCTGCGTCAAGGGCAGAGGCGCGGTCGGCAACAAACGGGTGCTGGTTCAAGGCAAGGCTTTCGCTGCGGAAGTTCGTCCTGTGCGACATGTCTGGTTTCGCGTTGGCGCACCGAATTGGTGAAGCATTCCTTGACCACAAGAATTGTGGTGCCATGAGCAGGCGCATGAAGGACAGCAAGAACCCCGTCTCGGGCGGTTTCGCCATCGGCCTCGGCGCCTTGATTGGCGGCCTGTGGGGCGTGCACAGCGGACAACCGTTCCTCGGGCTGGGCGGCGGCATCGGGATCGGCGTTGCGATTGCCCTGCTTGTCTGGCTGGTCGACCGCCAGCGCGGCTGATCAGCGCCAGCTCGTTCGCGCCACCAGCGTCAGCACCGGCCATTCGCCGCTGCCAGTCGCAACCAGCCGCATATTCTGCTCGACATAGGCGCTTGCGACGGCCTTTGCTTGAGTATCGAGCAGGCCCGCCAGCACCAGCGTGCCGCCAGGCGCGACGTTTGCGGCGACCCAGGGCGCCATGTCGATCAAGGGCTGGGCAAGGATGTTGGCGATTACAAGGTCATAGGGCGCGCGCTTGACCAGTGCGCGGTGGGTCAGGCCGTCGGCGACGACCAGCTTCAGGCCCTTCACGTCGTTCACCGCAGCATTTTCGCGGACGACGGCGATCGATACAGGATCGATGTCCGATGCTGCCAGCCGCGCCACCGGCCACAGGCGTCCTGCCGCAAAGGCCAGCAGCCCGGTGCCCGTCCCCAGATCGAGGATATTGCGGAACACCTTGCCGCGCCGCTTCAGACCGTCGAGCACGGCCAGGCAGCCCGACGTCGTGGCATGCTGGCCGGTGCCAAAGGCAAGGCCCGCCGGGATGACAAGGTCGATCAGCGCGGGATGCGGCGGATAGTCGGGCGTACGGACATGGAAGCGCCCGACGCTCAGCGGCGCGACCCCGGCCTGGCTTAGCGTGACCCAGTCCTGCGCTGGGAGCGGCTTGGCGCGCGGCTCCTTCTCGTGGGCGCTCGGCACCAGCGCCGCAATCTGCCGCAGCACGCCCCGCGATGGCTTCCCCTCGAAATAGACATCGATCTGCCAGCGGTCGGGGTTGGCGGCATCGGGCTCCGACGCCACGATCACCGGCATCGGGTCGAGATCCGCAAGCTCGGGCAGGTCCCTGCTCATCCGCTCGGCATCGATGCGGTCGCAGGGAAGGGTGAGTTTCCAGATTTCGGTCATCGGTGCGGTGTGTAGCGCCACAAGGTTGACGCGCCAATGATGCTTGGCACCGATGCGATTATATGTGTTATGTTAGTAACACACAGAAGGCAGGCTAATGATGATCCTCGCCTTGGCCTCGGCTGTTCTCGCACTGCCTGGAGGGCCGGCACTTGTGGCGGCAAACCGCTCGCGCGATGCTGAATTCTTTCACATCTATTTCGACAAATGCGAGCTCGAAAGGATTGCGGCCATGACAACGGCCGACCTTTATATGTACCATGATCTATATGTACCATGATCGCGGCGGTGTGGTGGCGCATTCAGCAGAGGCGTTTGTCGTCGATTACCGAAAGTCGTGTACCGAAAAACTGAAGCCCGATGCCTGGCGGTCGCGGCGGGAGCTGGTGGCCGCCAGCCTGAAGGTCGATCCGGTGCCGGGTTTTGGTGCAATCAAAGAAGGCGACCATGTGTTCTACGCGCGCAAGGGCGACGGCCCTGAAAAAAGGCGGGGTTGGCGTATTTCGTACAGCTCTGGGCGCTGACGCCGGATGGCTGGAAGCTGTCGCCTAACCTCAGCTACGGCCATGTGGCAGCGGGCTAAGTCGCTGGAACGATGATGCGAAAATCACATTCGAGGACCGGCGGCCCGTCCGACAACGCCGGGATGACGGTTCTGGCCGCGCCGGTGACGCCGACCCAATCGACATCCAGATAGACGGGCGTGTGCGGCGGCCAGTCGTCGACCGAGACCGCATCGCCCAGCGCCGTCATGCCGAACAGGGCTTGAGCAAAGCTCAGGGGTACGCGGATGCAACCGTGCGATGCGGGAAAGCCGGGAAAATGCCCCGCGTGGATCGCGATCCCGTCCCACGTCAGCCGCTGCATGAATGGCATCGGCGGATTGCTGTAGAGGTTCGACCGGTGCCAGCGCGCCTTTTGCAGGATCGTAAAGGCGCCCGGCGGTGTGCGGTGCCCGGCCTTGCCCGTCGAAATGGTCGATACGGCGACCAACGCATTCCCGCGGTAGACAAACAGCCGCTGCATCGCGATGCTGACCGCGATGCTGGTCGGCGCTGTAGGGGGATGGTCGACCGTGTCGAACCCGAGCGTCGGCCGGTCGTCGTCGAGCACGAATTGGCCTGGTCTCAGGGTGGCAGCAGCCTGGTCAAGCGCCGGGTTTCCAGTCAGCGATCGGGCCTCTGCCACACCCGATGTCGCTAGCGCTGCGACACTCAACAGGAAACGGGCAAGAGCGATCATCGGCGCTACATCCCATCGCTGCGCGCCGTTCGCAATCATGCATTAACCATGAAAGCGATTGATTTGCCGACAGAAGTTGTCAGCGCGTGGGTGCTGTTCGCTCGCTTGCGAGTCGCCGCTCAATCGCGGCGGTCGCGTTTTCGGCGAGACGCTTGCATCCGGTGGGATCGACCAGCGGGGCCTCGCCAGCCAGCCGGGCGAACAGGTTGCTAAGCTCGGGATGCGGGGTGATCAGCACGTCGCATTTCATGGCCGCAACGAGGGCAAGCGTCGTGCGGTACGGCGCGACACGTGTGGGATGGTCGGTAAAGCGATAGTCGTCGCGCGAGATTGCCGACAGACTATCGACATAGGCCATAGCGACGCAGCGCCGCTTTTCGCACGCGGTCCAGTTCCAGCTTGTGCCACCGCTGGTGTGGCCTGGCGTTGCCATGGCGGTCAGATGGGCTGCCCTTGGGCCAATGGTTTCGCCGTCGGCGACAGGGCGACCGACGATGGCGGGGGCCATGGTGTCGATGAAACTCGCCTGCGGATCGTCCGGGTCGGTCCGCCCCGTCTCGATTGCCAAGCGGGCAGGGGCACGCACGCGGATTTCCGCACCCGTTGCGGCTTTCAGTGCCGCGAACCCGCCCATGTGGTCGAAATGCTCATGGCTGCCCACCAGCAGCTTTACGTCGCTCGGGCGAAGCCCAAGCTTGCGGATGTTGGCCAGGATGAACGGCGCCGCCTCAACCGGCCCGCTGTCGATCAGCACATGTCCCTTGGGCGAGGTGATCAGCAGAACGGTGATGCCGCAGGTGCCGACGTAATATGTTGTGCCAAAAATATGTGCGGGCGGGGCGGGGTCGGTCCAGCCGTCGCGGCCCTTGCAGGCGGCTGCAAGCGCCTTGCCTTGGGACGCGATCACGTCGGCGGTCTTTGCGGTAACCGGCATCGTGGTCGCCGCCAGCATGAGTGCAAAGGCGGCCTTAACGGACATAGCTGGCCCCGTTCACGTCGAGCACCGCCCCTGTCATCGACGGCGGGGCGCTCAAGGCACAGAACGCCGCAATCTCCGCGACTTCCTCCGGGTCGGCGACCTTGCCGAGCGGAATATCGGCAAGCAGCTTGTCGCCGCCCCGGCTCGCGAGATAGTCGTCCGCCATCCCTGTCATCGTAAAGCCGGGGCAGATGGCAAAGGCGTAGACATTCTGAGCTGCGTAGCCGCGCGCGATCGTTTTGGTCATTGCCACCATGCCGGCCTTCGATGCCGCATAATGCCAGTGCGCCGGGCTGTCGCCGCGATAGGCCGCGCGGCTCGCAACGTTGACGATCCGGCCGCCACCCGCCGCCAGGAAATGCCTAACTGCGAACCGACAAAGTTCTGCACTTGCTGTCAGATTAACCTGCATGGTCCGCGCCCATCCGGCCGACCAGTCGGCGTCGGACAGGTCGAGCGGCGTCGCTTCGAAAACCCCCGCATTGTTGATCAACACGTCGACCCGGCCGCCAAACCGGTCGATCGCCGCTTCCCAAAGCGTCGCGGGCGTTGACGGATCGGCAAGGTCGCCGTCAGCGCTGCCGGTTGCGAAGACATTATGGTCGGAAAGGCGCGCCGCAATCGCGGCGCCAATGCCGCGCGTGCCGCCGGTGAGGAGGATGTTCATGGGGGTGTTAGTCGCGCAGAAGTCGAAAACTCGCAACTGTCTTCCTTCTTCCTGCGAGGAGAGAGCGACATGCGCGAAGCGCGGCGGGGTGAGGGGATGCGGACTTTTAGTCGAGGATTTACTCCCTCACCAACCCCGACCAGGCAGCAAGCTGCCTGGTCTGCTTCTCCTCTCCCCAGAGGGAGGGGAAAAATGCTAAGCCACCAACCGCACGTAATCCCCCGCCGCATCCTGCAGCATCGCCAGCTTGCGGTTCACATTGTCGAAGCCGGTTTCCAACTCGTCGATCTCGGTCGCGACCGTTTCTGTATCGCTGCGGATCGCGGCAATCGTGGACGACATCGTATCAGCTGCCAGCGCGGTTTCGTCGACAGCGGCGGTGATCATCGTCGCCGTCTGCGCCTGAGTTTGCATCGCCATGCGGATTCGGGTCGCCGATTGCTGCACCTCAGCCACCGTCGTGCGGATCGAATCATTGGTGGAAACCGTCGATTGGGTGGCGGACTGAATCGCCGCGATCTTCGAGGCGATGTCGTCCGTCGCTCGCGCGGTCTGGTTGGCGAGCGATTTCACTTCCTGCGCCACCACCGCAAAGCCGCGGCCGGCATCGCCCGCACGCGCCGCTTTGATTGTCGCGTTCAGGGCCAGCAAATTGGTCTGCCCGGCAACATCGCGGATCAGGCCCAGGATCGATTCGATCGACTTTGCGGTTTCCGAAAGCGCCTTGCTGACCTTGACCGCGTCGGCTGCCTGTTCGGAGGCGCGCGTTGCGACATCGGCGGCCGCTTCCACTTCGCCGCGGGCTTCCTCGATCGCCCGGATGAGGCCGGCTGCCGTATGCGCAGCGTCGCGCATCGCGGTTGCCGATTGTTCAGCAGCGGCGGCAACTTCGGACGCCTTCCCTAGCATGCCGCGCGTCGCGCCCGAGGCATCGGCCGCCTGGCCGCGCAGTTGCGTGCCGAGGTCCGACGCACTGCTCAGTTCCGACGCGATCTTCTCGCTGAACAGGTCAGCCCGCTCGATGCGCTGCTTTTCGACTTCCTTCGCCTTCATTGCAGCCATGGTCGCCGAAATGACAGCAGCTTCGATTATGCCAAGACGAAAGACTGCGCCCAAGGCGCGGCAGAATTCTTCGCTGTTGCCAAGCTTGGCGGCGCAGAAATCGACGGTCATCCGGTTGGCGGCTTCATAACAGGAGAGCATCGGGGCCACTGGTTCGCCCGCCAGATAGGTCATGCGGGCGTGGTCGCCTACCAAATCGGCCCAGCCCTGACCGGTCGCGTCGCCGAATTTCAGCCCGACATAGCGTTCGGCCTCAGCCTTCATTGCTTCATATTGAGCCGCCGGTACGGCCGGACTGCCAGAGCAGGCGACATGGTGATTCCGCCAGCAATCGACGATTTCGCGTTCGTGCCCCTGCACCGCTTCGTGCACGATGCGCGCGTCTGCGGCCAGCATGCCGGTGACGTCGAAAAAGCGCAGCCGGTCGGCCAGGTCGATCTTGAGGCGGGCGTCCCGGACAAAGCCCCCCGGGGGTGGACACGGCGCTGGTGCTTTCTGGCAGATTGATCTGGGGCCTGTGCTGGGCTTGTCTGGTTAATGAAGCGTTAGATTTCGGCCTTGAATGCTGATCCTTGCGACCAACTGGTTGCATCGCTTATCCAACGGCGTAAGGACGCCAGCGAGCACCGATTGACGTCTTTCGAGGGCACCCAATGAGCCAATCTTCCGCGCGGCCACAAAGCCGGCCGCTATCGCCGCATCTGTCGATCTGGAAATGGGGGCCGCACATGCTGGTCTCGATTCTCCACCGCATCTGCGGCGTCGTGTTGGCCACCGTCGGCACGGTTATGTTTGTGTGGTGGCTGGCGGCGCTGGCGGGCGGAGCCGACAGCTATGCCAGCTTCCACTATTGGGTCGTGACGGAAACCGACGGCAACACCTTGGGATGGCTGGCCAACCTGCTGGCAAAAATCGTCGCGGTCGGCCTGACCTGGGCCTTCTTCCAGCATTTGGCCAACGGGATACGCCACTTCATTCTTGATATTGGCGCCGGCTATGAGCTGAAGATCAACAAGGTGGGTGCGCTCGCAACCATCGCCTTCAGCCTGACGGCGACCGCTTTGACCTGGGCGTATATCGTCACCAAGGGAATTTCAGCATGAGCCGGGGCATGAAAGGCGGCACCGAGATCAAGCGCGTTCGCGGTCTCGGCTCGGCAAAGCACGGCGGTGCACATTGGTGGCAGCAACGCATGACCGCCTTTGTCAACATCATCGTCATGCTGTGGCTGGTCGTGTCGCTCATCCGCTTGCCGAACCTCGATTTCGGTACCATGCGTAGCTGGATGCAGTCGCCCTTCGTTGCCGTGCCGCTGGCGCTGATCGTGCTCAACACTTTCGCCCATTTCCGCATGGGGCTGCAGGTGGTGATCGAGGATTACCAGCATGACGAGACCCGGGTCGTCATGCTCGGGGCGCTCAATATCTTCACGTTCGGCGCCGGGGCTCTTGCCCTGTTTTCTATCCTGAAAATCGCCGTTACAGGGACACCCGCTTAATGTCCGAATCCGCCTATAAGATCATCGATCACAGCTATGACGCCGTTGTTGTCGGCGCCGGGGGCAGCGGCCTTCGCGCCGTGATGGAGGCCGCGCAGAACGGTCTCAAAACCGCGTGTATTACTAAAGTCTTTCCCACGCGCAGCCATACAGTGGCTGCACAAGGTGGCATCGCTGCCAGCCTCGGCAACATGGGCCCGGACCACTGGACCTGGCATATGTACGACACGGTCAAGGGTAGCGACTGGCTGGGCGACCAGGACGCGATCGAATATCTTGTTCGCGAAGCTCCCGCCGCCGTTTACGAACTCGAACATGCCGGTGTGCCGTTCAGTCGCACGGCAGAAGGCAAGATCTACCAGCGCCCGTTCGGCGGCATGATGCAGAACATGGGGGCCGGGCCGCCGGCGCAGCGCACCTGCGCTGCCGCTGACCGTACCGGCCATGCGATGCTGCACGCGCTCTACCAGCAGAGCCTGAAGTACGACGCCGACTTCTACATCGAATATTTCGCACTCGACCTCATCATGGAACACGGCCCCAACGGGCCCGAGTGCCGCGGCATCATTGCCATGTGCATGGAAGACGGCAGCATCCACCGGTTCCGCTCGCACAGCGTCGTGCTGGCCACCGGCGGCTATGGCCGGTGCTGGTTCTCGGCGACTTCGGCTCATACCTGTACCGGTGATGGCGGTGGCATGGTCCTGCGCGCGGGGCTTCCGTTGCAGGACATGGAATTCGTCCAGTTCCACCCGACCGGCATTTACGGCGCTGGTGTGCTCATCACCGAAGGGGCGCGCGGTGAGGGTGGATATCTAACCAATTCGGAGGGTGAGCGGTTCATGGAACGCTACGCCCCCAGCGCCAAGGACCTCGCCAGTCGCGACGTCGTCTCGCGCTCGATGGCCGCTGAAATCCGCGAAGGGCGGGGCGTCGGCGAGCACAAGGACCATATCTACCTGCACCTCGACCATATCGACCCCAAGGTACTGGCCGAACGGTTGCCGGGCATCACGGAGACGGGCAAGGTCTTCGCTGGCGTCGACCTTACGCGCCAGCCGCTGCCGGTTGCCCCGACTGTCCACTATAACATGGGCGGCATCCCCTGTAACTTCCACGGCGAAGTCGTGACGTTGAAGGACGGCAACCCCGACTCGATTGTCCCTGGCTTGTTCGCGATCGGCGAAGCGGCGTGCGTCAGCGTGCACGGCGCGAACCGCCTGGGGTCGAACAGCCTCATCGACCTTGTCGTCTTCGGCCGTGCGACCGGCAAGCGCCTTGCCGAGCTGATCAAGCCCGGCACTGCGCACAAGCCGCTGCCTGCGGGCTCCGAGGAAATGGCGCTGACCCGCGTCGACAAGTTCCGCAATGCAAACGGCAGCACGCCGACCGCCGAGATTCGCCTCGACATGCAGCGCACGATGCAAAAGCACGCCGCCGTGTTCCGCGACACCGAGCTGCTCGACGAAGGAAAGGTCCAGATCGACCGCGTCGCCGCGCGCCTGGCTGATGTCAAAGTCACCGACCGCAGCCTCATCTGGAACACCGACCTGATCGAGACGCTCGAACTCGACAACATGCTCCCGCAGGCGGTCGTCACCGTCCATGGCGCCGCCAACCGCCACGAAAGCCGCGGCGCGCACATGCACGAAAGCTATCCGGAGCGGAACGACGCCGCGTGGATGAAGCACACGCTGCTGTGGACGTCAGGGTCGGATGTGAAGATCGATTACCGGCCGGTGCATGATTATACACTCACGGACGAGATCGAGTATATCAAGCCGAAGGCGCGCGTCTATTGAGCCGTGCCTGGCGATTAGCGGTGTTAAAAGCAGGGTGACTTCAGAGCAATTCGCCCTCCCTGGCAAGGGGAGGTTTGGGAGCAGGAGCGCGCAAAGCGCGCGTCGGCTGTCAAGATTTGAGTGCGGCCCACCCCCCCCATCCAACCCTTGCCCTTAAGGGGAAGGGCTTTAATCAATCGCAACAAGCAATCGCAAC
>JBMOGG010000053.1:0-17321 GCA_049318505.1 Sphingomonas sp.
CAGCACGACTTGGAAGAGCAGGTCGCCAAGCTCGTCCTTCAGCGCCACCATGTCGTTGCGCGCGATCGCGTCGGCGACCTCATAGGCTTCCTCGATCGTGTACGGCGCAATGGTGGCGAAGGTTTGCACGCGGTCCCAGTCGCAGCCCGTCTCGGGATCGCGGAGCCGTTCAACAAGGGTAAGGATACGTGCGAGGGGGGTGTGGGGGTCGGTCACAAATTGCCAGCTCTAATCCCGATAATATACATTATGTTAAATTCCTTATGGTTCGAGGAAGAGGGTGCGGCCCTCGACTTTCCAGCGCTTCAATCCTGATAGAAAACTCATCCCGAGAACATTCGTGTCGCCAAAGCTCTGACCGATGACAGCTTTCGCATCGGACTGGCGAATGTTGCCGACCTCCAGCACAGCGATCCGCGCTGTCGAAACCATGACAGTGCCGTTGGCCGTATCGATCGGCAGTTCGATCGAGCTGTCCGGTGCCACATTTGCCCGGCGCGCAGCATCGGCGCTCAATCCGGTCGTCGTTGCGCCGCTGTCGACAAGAAAATCGACCGGCTGGCCATTGACCCTGGCACGCACATGAAAATGACCGTCGCTACCCATCGCGATCCGGGTCACGCCGCCACTGACATTGGCCACCGCCGAACCGCCAGCGTCGGCGACCGCGCGCGACCAGACCCCCCTCGCCTCGTCCCGGAACAAAAAGAGACCATAGGCAAGCGCGAAAAGCGCAACCCAGCCCAGCGCCATCCGGAGCGTCGTGCCCAGATTCAACTGACGCCCAAACAAGCTGCTCGCAACCAGCAAGATGGCAAAACCTGCCCAGACGAGCCGCACCGTATCGTCGCCCGTCACAGCGTCACCACCAGCCCGTCATAGCCGGGCTCTATCGTCTCGGGCAGCACGGCGCACAGGCTGCGATAGTCCATCGACTGGTCCATGTGTGTCAGAATTGACCGCGCGGGTTGAAGCTGCTCGATCCAGTCGAGGGTCTGGGCAAGATTTGGATGCGTCGGGTGCGGCGCGACCCGCACGGCATCGACGATCCACAGATCGACATTTTCCACCAGAGCCGCAGCATCTTGCGGCAAGATGTTAAAATCTGTGAAGTAACAAAGGGAAGCGTTCCCTGCGTCGAACCGCAGTCCGGCGCTGCTGATGCGGCCGTGCGGCAGGTCAACGGCGCGCACGCGAATGCTCCCCATGGCGCTGTCATCGGGCAAGTCATCGCAGGACATATAGGGCGGATAACCCTGGTGCCCGGCGAACGCGAAGGCGAAACGGAGCTCAAGTTCTGCCCGCGCGCGCGACCGGGCAAATCCCGCAATCGGTTCCTTGCCATAGAAATAGAACGGCCGCAGGTCGTCGATGCCGTGGCAATGATCGGCGTGCTCATGTGTCCAGATCACAGCGGAGGGCCTGCCGCCGCCCTCAGTGAGCAACTGTTCGCGCAAGTCCGGCGACGTATCGACCAGAATGCGCGTGCCCTCGTGTTCAACGAGGATCGACACCCGCCGCCGCCGGTTGCGCGGCTCGGCGGGGTCGCAGGCACCCCAATTGCCATCGATGCGGGGTACGCCGGACGAGGTGCCCGACCCGAGGATCGTGACCTTCACGACCGTGCTTTTGCGAACAGCCGGTGGAAGTTCGCGCTCGTCATCTGGCCAAGCTCCTCCACCGAAACACCGCACAGCACGCTCAAAAAGCGGGCGGTATCGGCGACGAATGCGGGCTCACCCGTCTTGCCGCGGTGGAGGACGGGACTTAGGAACGGGGCGTCGGTTTCGATCAACAGCCGATCCTCGGGGATTGTCGTAGCTGTCGCCTGCAAGTCCTTGGCATTCTTGAACGTGACGATGCCCGAGATCGAGATATATAATCCAAGATCGAGCGCGATCCGGGCGAACGCCTCACTCGCCGTGAAGCAGTGGATGACGCCCGGGAAGGCACCCTTCCCCATTTCCTCGGTCAGGATCGCGGCGGTATCCTCCTCGGCGTTGCGGGTATGGACGATCAGCGGCAGGCCGGTCGCGCGAGACGCCGCAATATGACTGCGGAACGAGACACGCTGCCGGTCGCGGTCACTGTGGTCGTAGTAGAAATCGAGCCCGGTCTCACCAATGCCGATCACCCGCGGATGCGCGGCGCGAGCGACGAGTTTGGCCGTATCGACGTCCGGGTGCGCGTCCGCCTCGTGCGGGTGAATGCCGATTGTGGCCCAGACGTCGGGCTCACGTTCGGCGGTCGCTACAATGTCATCCCATTCGCGTTCACGCGTCGAGATGTTGAGCATCACATCCACACCAGCCCCGCGGGCACGTTCCAGCACGGCAACCTGATCTTCGATCAAGCCCTTGTAATTCAGATGACAATGCGAGTCGACGAACATCAGGCAGGGTCTTCAGCAGGCAATTCCAACCGAGGAAACAACCCCTGCGGTGCCGTCATCCTGAAGTTGCCTTCCGCCAGCGGCGAATACCAGTGCGCGCCGATACCGGCAAACGTCCGGACATCTTCAGGCACCCCCATCTGGTCGAGCAATTTGGCCGCGCTTGCCGGGATCAGTGGCGCGATGACCACGGCTAGCTGGGCGATGCAGATGAACAATGTCGCCAGCACCGTTTCCATGCGTTCGGGGTCTGTTTTCTTCAGCGCCCAAGGTGCCTGCACATCGATATAGGCATTGCAGGCGAACACGGCCTGCAGCCAGGTCTCGGCTGCCTGCGAAAGCGCAAGATCATCATAATGGTTCGGGATAGTCTCACCGACGGCCTTGCCGACCGTATCGAACAACGCGCCATCTTCGGGCGTGTGGTCGCGGATTGCCGGCAGATAGCCGTCGCAGTTCTTGACGATGAGACTGAGCGTCCGCTGGGCCAGATTACCGAAACTGTTGGCGAGTTCGGCATTGCAGCGCGCAACAATCGCCTCCTCGCTCCACGTGCCATCGGACCCGAAACTCACTTCACGCAGCATAAAGTAGCGGAACGCATCGACGCCGTAGCGCTCGGCAAGGGCCATCGGATCAACGACATTACCCGCCGATTTCGACATTTTCGCTCCGTCGCGCGCAAGCAGGAAGCCGTGGCCGAAAACCTGTTTAGGCAGCGGCAGGTCGGCCGACATCAGGAAGGCCGGCCAATAGACGGCGTGAAACCGCACAATGTCCTTGCCGATCAGGTGCAGGTTCGCCGGCCAGAACTTTGCCATTTCGGCCGTCTGAGCCGGATAGCCGAGCCCGGTCAGATAGTTGGTCAGCGCATCGACCCAAACGTACATGACATGATCGGGCGAGCCAGGCACTTTCACGCCCCAGTCGAAACTGGTGCGCGAAATGCTGAGGTCGCGCAGCCCCCCTTCGACAAAGCGGGTGACTTCGTTCCGGCGGCTGTCAGGCCGGATGAAATCAGGCCGCTCTGCATAAAGGTCGAGCAGGGGCTTTTCATATTTCGACAGCTTGAAGAACCAGCTCTCCTCGACCGTCCATTCGACCGGCGTGCCCTGCGGCGACAGGCGGATGCCGCCGTCGCCGTCGGTCAGCTCCTTTTCCTCGTAAAACGCCTCGTCGCGCACCGAATACCAGCCCTCGTAACGGTCGAGGTACAAGTCTCCGTTGGCTTTCATTGCTTCCCAGATGGCAACGCTGGCGCTGTGATGCGCAGGGTCGGTCGTCCGCTGGAACCTGTCATAGCTGATGTTGAGCGCATCACACATCGCCTGGAACTGGTCGGACATCTCGCGCGCCAGATCGGCAACCTCAACACCACGATCGCGCGCTGTCTGGACCATCTTTAACCCGTGTTCGTCGGTGCCCGTCTGGAAGCGAACCTCGCGCCCCTGCATCCGCTGGAAACGTGCTATGGCGTCGGCCGCGATCGCCTCATAGGCATGGCCAATATGGGGCTTCCCGTTGGGATAGCTGATGGCGGTGGTGATGTAATATGGTGTGCCTGGCATGGGTCAGGCTTTAGCGGACGTGTCCCTTGGGGCAAGCGTCGCGACACGTCCCGCGATCTCGAAGACCACGCTTTCGGCGGGCAATGACTGCGAGATCGCGACATCCGCGAGTTGCCGCACCTTTTCCCAGGCCTCGACCGCCGCTGCCAAGGCAGGTCCCGACCGGCTGCGCGCTTGCGACGCGATAAAGGCGGGGGCGCGACGCAGGAACGCCTCGTAGCGCGGCAATGCCGCCTTGAGCGCCAGCTTGCCCGCGAGCTCGAGACGAAGCACGTTGTACGGATCTCCGGTTGTGGCGATCTCGCGCAGCGCCGCATCGATGCCTGGGACGTCGGCCTCGATCACCGAAAGCGCCGCACCAGGCGCGCCGCCCGCCACCGCGATCACGACCGCACGCGTTATGTCGTCAAGCTCAGGTGCCTTTTCGGCGAGCACCGACGTCATGACGTCATCGCTCAGTCGCGCAAAGGCAAGGCTGCGGCATCTCGAGCGGATCGTCGGCAACAGTCGGCCCGGCGCATGGCTGACGAGCAAAAAGGTCGTGCTTGCTGGCGGCTCCTCGAGACTTTTGAGCAACGCATTGGCGGCACCACGCTCCATGTCGTCGATTGCATCGACCACGACAACGCGTCGGTTGCCCTGTGAGGGCGTGCCACTGAACACGCCCTTGAGCGTACGGACCTGATCAACCGTGATGTTACGGGCGAGGTTCCCCGTCTTCTCGTTTTCGAGCCGCGCCAGCGTCACGAGATCGGGATGCGATCCGGCCGCGATGAGGCGCGGGGTCGGATGATCTATAGGGAGCTCGAAATCGGGGTCAGCGGGCGGGCTGGCTGAAGCCTCGGCCAACAGTCGGGCCGCAACGATCTGGGCGAAACTCCCCTTCCCCACACCCTTGGGGCCATGCAGCAGCCACGCATGATGCATCCGCCCGCCATCGATAGCAGCGCGCATTGCGTCAAACTGGCTGTGGTGGCCAAGCAATCTCAAAGCAGGTCAACCAGCGCGTCGAGCAGGCGGGCGCTAACGACATCAACAGTGCCACTAGCGTCGATGCGACGGAATCGGTGAGGATCAGCCTGCGCAAACTTCTCGAACGCTGCGCCAAGCCGCGCGTGATAATCGGCATTTTTCTCGCCGAACCGGTCGCTATTCAATCCGTCGCGCGCACTTGCTCGCATTGCAGCTTCGCTCTGCACCAAGGCAAGCAACAACGTCCGGTCCGGCAACAGCCCGTCACTGCCAAAGTCATGCAGTTGCAGAATTTCGTCATCCGAAACGCCCCCCGCCCCACCCTGATAGGCGCGGGTCGAATCGATGAAGCGGTCGCACAGCACCCAGTCGCCGCGGTCGAGCGCGGGTCGTATCACGCGCTCGACATGGTCAGCACGCGCGGCCGCAAACAGCAGTGCCTCTACCCGCGCGCTCCAGCGATCGGTGCTCCCGGTCATCAACAGGTCGCGAATCGCCTCGGCGCCCGGCGTGCCGCCCGGCTCGCGCGTCGTGACGACGATCTTGCCCTGCGCACGCAGACACTCGGCCAGACGGGCAAGCTGCGTCGATTTACCGACGCCCTCGCCCCCTTCCAAGGTGATGAATCGCCCGGCCAGCGTCAGACCCCGAAGAACGACAGAAAGCCCGCCCAGGCGCGACGGAAGACGCCAGCCTTTCCAACCGCGTTCTCGGCAACCAGCGGCATGATCTGCGGCGGGGTCGAAGGTGTTTCGACAACCAGATCGGCAATGTGCTGGCCTGCCGCAATGGGCGCTTTGATTGGGCCATCGTAAACGACCTTCACCTTCATGCCCGTCATCGCGCCCGCGGGCATCGTTACCGCCAAATTACGCGGCGCCACCAGCCCGACCGATGAGGCATCCCCCAGCTGGACCTCGGCCGTCTCGATCTTTTGGCCCTTGTTCAACAGCGGCTTGGTGCTCCACGCGCGGAAACCCCATTCGATGAACTTCACCGATTCTTCGATCCGCTGGTTGAAACTGCCCAGCCCCGCGACAACCATCACGAGGCGGCGTCCGTTTTGCTCGGCAGAGCCCGTAAATCCATAGCCCGCTTCGTCGGTATGGCCAGTCTTGAGACCATCAGCCCCCGCAACCCGGCCCAGCAACGGATCGCGGTTCGCCTGGGTGATGTCAGCCCCGGCACCCAGCGTCTTGCCCCAGGTGAAAGAGGGCAGCGAATAATAGGTCTTGTAGAGCTTGGGATGGTCCTCGATCGTCGCGGCGGCCAGCTTTGCAAGGTCGCGCGCCGTTACATAGGTGCGCCCTTCGTCGGGCCAGCCATTCGAATTGCCGAAATTGCTGTTGGTCAGGCCCAGCCGCTTGGCCGCTTCATTCATCCGCGCAGCAAAGGCTTCTTCGGTGCCCGAAATGCCCTCGGCGAGCACGACGCAGGCGTCATTTCCCGACAGCGTCACGATCCCCTTCAGCAGATTGTCGACGTTGACTTGCTCGCCAGCCGACAGAAACATTGTCGAGCCTGCCGCCGGGCCATGCCAGCGTGCCCAGGTTTCAGGCCGTACCGTCATTATTTTGTCGAGCGTCAATTCGCCCTTCTTGATCATGTCGAAAGCAACATAGACCGTCATCATCTTTGCCATCGATGCGGGCGGCATGCGCCGATCCGGGTCCTTGGCGTAAAGCGTCGCGCCGGAGGACAAGTCGACCAGATAGGCGACGGGCGCGGCTGTCTCGTAGGGGGGCGCCGCCGCTGTTACGGGCGCCGCAGTCAGCAGCAGGGCAGTTATCGGCAAGGCAGGCTTCACGAACGACTCCGATGGCTTCAGCGAGTGATACTCGCGTCCGGATAGCCCCTAGCCGCCGGCGAGGCCAGTGCGGCTATCGCCTTGTCGGCCGTTTTGTAAGGACCGAGGCGTACGTGCCACGTGCTGGCAATCATCGCGACGTTCGCATCAAGCTTGTCTGCCAGAACTCGAGCGCGCTGTTCGCTCGAAAAGCTGGCGACTTGCAGGAAGAACGGCCCTTTGCCCTTCGGCCATTGTGCCGCAACTGCCGTACGCGGCGGCGCCTGCCAGCCGGCGCGGGCGCGAAAAGCGAGCAAGATCGTCCTGAGCGGGAGCCTGCAGCGCCGCAACCACCTGCCCGCGGCGCAGGGCGAGCTTATCCTTTTCGCTAGGTTCAACCCGCCGCAGCCGCACCTGGTGGACGCCGCGCCCACTGATGCCAAGCTGTCGCGCAGCGCCGAGCGACAGGTCGATGATGCGGTTCGAGTAAAACGGGCCGCGATCGTTGATGCGCACCAATATCGTGCGGCCCGTCTCGAGCGACGTCACTTCGACATAGGACGGCAGAGGCAAAGTCCGGTGGGCGCCCAAAATGCCGTCGGGGTCAAACGTCTCGCCATTGGCCGTGCGGCTGCCGCACAGCTCTTCGCCATGCCAGCTGGCCGCCGATCTCTTCATAGCCACAGTCGTCGCGCGGCGTGTAGCTTCGCCGGCCTTGGCAATAGCGTGTGCCGACCTTGACCGCATCGTCGATGACTGGCCGTCGGTGAAGCGGCACGATCGGTCCAGCTAACTGCGTGTCGGCAAAACCATTGCAACTGGCAAGCACTAGTCCAGCGGCAATCAACTCAACTCGCAACCGCATCCGCCAGCAGGCCTACCGACAGGCCATAGAAATTGGAGCAATTGTAGTCGAGAATCACGCGGTAGTTGCCCGTCAGCAGATAGGCTGTCGCCCCGGGTCCATCGGGTTCGAGCAGCGACGCCAGGTCATCGTCACGCAGTTTTGACGAATTGGGCATCACCCCCAGCGCGCGCCACTCCCGTACCGTCTTCCACTGGCTGTGCCGGTCGTGAACGCGCGGGCAACGCGGGCTGGTCGTGCGGTTGGCAAGCGCGGCCCGGTCAAGCAATGCCGGCACACTCGCCGCAACCCCCCATGGCTGACCCGGGCGCCACCCCGCATCGCGGAAGTAATTGGCGATCGAGGCCAACGCATCGGCTTCGCTTCGCCAGATGTCCGCCCGCCCGTCGCCATCGCCATCCCGTGCTAGTTTCAAAACGACCGACGGGAGGAATTGCGGATAGCCGGTCGCTCCTGCCCAGCTGCCCACCAGCTCCTCACGCCGATAGCCCCGGTCGATCAGCTTGAGCGTGTCAATGAATTCCTGCTGAAACAACGCCCGCCGTCGCCCTTCGTAGGCAAGGCTGGCAAGTGCGCGGGCTAGGTCAAAATTGCCGGTGAAGGCACCGTAGTTCGTCTCGTTGCCGTAGATTGAGATCATGATCGCTTCCGGCACGCCGGTCTCGCGCTCAACGCGCTGAAGCAACGGACGCAATGCCTGATATTTTGCCCTGCCCCGCGTAATCCGGGCGCTGTCGACGTGCTGGGCTCGATAGGGCGCAAAGCGCGGGATCGCCGCATTCGGGTTCGCTTCGGGCTGCTGGCGGTCAAGTTCGGCCACCCGTGGGTTGTAGGTCAGCGTTGGAAGCACGCTGTCGATGGTCGACTGCGACACGCCCTGCGCGCGCGCGACCGGGCCAAGGCCCTGCACATAGGCTCGAAAGCCACTATCGGCATCCTGCGCAGCGGCGCGACCGCCACCCAGCCCCGACAAAGACACGACGGCGAAAATCGCTGTCACACAAATTCCGAGTGATCGCCCCCACATATCGCAATAATGACACAGCCCCTGCGATTTACGAAACCCGCTTCATCGCGCCGCTTGCACGGCAGGGCGTGAGACCTTAACCGGCGCCATCGCGGACAGGTGGCCGAGTGGTTTAAGGCTACGGTCTTGAAAACCGTCGTGGGTGCAAGCTCACCGTGGGTTCGAATCCCACCCTGTCCGCCAAATTTCATTGAATTTGTTAACGTTTTTATTGCCTTCGGGCCTTGTTCCCATAAACGCTTGTAGCGCGTCAATTGCCGCTATGAGCCCCGCTTGCGTCGCCATGCTGATCTTCCTCATCTGTTCGTTCCCCCATCGAGATGCCGGAGGAACATTTTAGATGAGGCAACGACCCTACCTTCGGGAGCAAATCAGGCGAGGCAATGCGACCGCTCATCGTAATTGACGCGCTACAGAAGAGCATGATCACTGGCGCCACAGTCGTCGATCACATCGTGCCGCTGGCGCTGGGTGGCGATGACAGTGACGCGAACACGAGAAGTTTGTGCACGCCGTGTCACGGCACCCGCACGGCCGAGCAGTTCGGCCATCGCAGCAGGGTTGCGACCGGTCCGGACGGCTGGCCCAGCCCCTGACCGCACCGGGGGGGCGGTTCGTAACTTCGCTTGGTAGGCGAGGGAAACCGCGCATGGTCCAAACTTCACGCGACCGCGAGTTAGCGACCGGGGGTCAAGCTCAAACCAGCTGGAGTTCGACGCGCTTGCCGCAGGCCTTGGCATAGCGGCGGATCGTCTCGAATGTCGGCGAGTGTTTGGGATCGCGCAGCGAGCTTTCCAGGCGCGAGACGGCGCTTTTGGAAGTCCCCATTCGGACAGCAATTTCGTCCTGGGTCAGACCCGATTGTTTGCGCGCCTCAAGTAGAGACCGCAGGGCGGCATATTCATCGGCGCCAGCTTCCCATGCTTCCTTGAAGCCAGGCCGCTGCATCGCCTTTTCCAGAGCCTTCTTTCCGTCGTGACGGACAGGCTTGAAACCTTGATCGCTCATGACTGCACCTCCTTCAAACGCTTACGAGCCAGCTTGAGGTCCTTATCGGGCGTCGCCTGGCTCTTTTTCACAATGCTATGCAGGATCACCAGCTCGCGACCGACCTGCGTACAGTAGAACGCGCGGCCGATCCCCTCGGGACCCTTGCACCGTAACTCGAACAATCCTCCGCTCATCGGACGCGAGTGGGGCATTCGAAGATCGAGGCCATCCTCCTCCAGCCATTCAACCAGGCGGAGGTAGTCGGCATAGATGCCGACAGGCCATTCCTCGATCTCCCGCCTCACGCGGTCGTTGTAGTAGAGCACGGTCCACATGCCGCCGAGTTATCATCTTTGATAACTTTTGTCGACCCCATCCAATGCACCGCTCGGAGGCCACATGACAAAATGGCCAGCCGATCAGGTCGAGCGCCGACCGGTCGCGTCTTTGACGCCATATTTGAGAAACGCCCGCACCCACAGCGACGAACAGGTCGCCCAGATCGCTGCCTCGATCCGGGAGTTCGGGTGGACGGTCCCAGCGCTGATCGACGAGGACGGCGGCCTGATCGTTAGCGGTGCTCGCACCGCTAACGGTTCAACCACGCCAACAAGATAGGCCGAAACAAACTTTGCCCATGCGGATCGGGAAAGAACTACACGCGCTGCTGTGCAGCCTAACCTGCCAACGTCAGCCACGTGCCGTTAGCGCTTCTGTTGGGCGTTTCAAGCACCTAGGGTGGCCGCAGTGGAAAGACAGGCGTCGGTTCGACTACCGCTACTTCGAAGCGTCTGGCATACCGCCGATTGCCGTTAGCCGCGCTTCCAGATCGGTCTTCCAAGTAGCATCCGGGGGCGTCCGCGCGAGTAACCCGCGCCACACTTGGCCGGCATCTGCAGCCCTTCCCGAGTTGGCAAGCGCGAGGCCCATGAAGAACGGCGGGCCGGGATGTGCGGGCGAAAGCTGAGCGCCGCGCTGAAAGGCAAATTCAGCAGCTGGTGATAACGTACCGCCGCCATGGGCAACAAGCGTATTGCCGAGCGCGACCCAGAGTTCGACGTTGTTCGGGTCCTTGCGCATCGCCGTCTTGACCGCGATCACGGCTTCGCGCGTGAGGCCCATCCGATCGAGCGTGTCGGCGAATTCGGCGACCTTGGCTGCATCGCCATAGTTGTTTCCCGTCACGGCACGGGAGGCGCGAAGCGCAACATCGGGTGGGACGAACCCTTTGTCCTTTGCCTCGACAGGCGCACCTAACTGGGTCGGCGACCCCTGCCAGACATAGCCCGCAATGCCGACCAACGCAGCCGCGACGGCGAGTTCAAACCCAGCGCGCGGCAAGCCAGCGAAGCGCCAGATCAGTCCGAGTGCCACCACCGCAAAAAGAAGAACGAATATCCAAGCCATCAGGCACGCTTCCTAAAGCGACCACGCGCGAGGAACAGGCCGAGCGCAAGCAGAACGAGAGGCGTGATCCACAAGGGCGCCGTCGCCAAATCGAGCGGCGGGTCATAGGTCACCCAGTTGCCGTACCGCTCGACCAGCCAGGTGCGAATCGCCTCGGGCTTTTCGCCTGCTTGTATGCGCGTGCGGATCATCGAGCGCATGTCCGCGGCCATCTCGGCATCGCTGTCGGCGATCGACTGGCCCTGGCAAACGAGACAACGAACCGAGAGCATCAATTCCTTGGCGGCCGCTTCCTTTGCAGGGTCGGTGAGCTGCGTATTGGCGAGCGGCGCCTGCGGCATCATAGAGTCCGCAAATACAGGCTTCGCGAGCGCCAGCAGCACCACGGCGGTGACGCGGCGCATCAGCGCGCCGCCCCCAGCTTCGCGAGAATGGTATTGACGTCACCTGGCTCGATCGGGCCGATATGCTGGTAGCGGATGATGCCGGTTGCATCGACCACGAAAGTCTCGGGCACGCCCGACGAGCCCAGCGAGATCTGGACCTGCGAGGCTGGATCGTCGCCGATCGCGCGAAACGGATTGCCATGGCGAGCAAGGAAACCGGCGAGGTCTTGCGGCCGGTCGCGGATGGCGATCCCGTCGACGATGACGCCTTGCTGAGCCAGCATACCGAGGACGGGCGCTTCGCTGGCGCACGGCACGCACCAGCTGGCAAATACATTGACCAGGCGAGGCTGACCCTGCAGGTCAGTGCTTGCCAGCCCCGGCCGTCCTAAGGCCGCTGGCAGCAGGGCAAAGGCGGGCATCGGCTTGCCGATCAGCTTAGAAGGGTGAGTCCGGTCATCCGGACGGTAGAGGCCAACGGCCACGACGCCGAAAAACACGACAAACAACCCGAGCGGTAGCCACAGCCAGATGCGTTTCACGCATAGGCCTTTCGCAGCGACTGGCCCCGTTCGCGGAAGCCGCGGCCAAGCAGCGACAGGGCGCCACCGAGCGCAATCAGCGCGCCACCGAGCCAGATCAGCGTCACCATCGGCTTCCACCAAAGCCGCAGCTGCCAGCGCCCCTGACCGTCGGGTTTGCCGAGCACGAGATAGAGCTGGCCGTCGAGGCGCGTCGCGATAGCCGCCTCATTGGTTTCTGTGGGCGGGTTGGAGAACATCCGCGATTGCGGGCGCAAAGTGAATGTTGCGTTTTTGCCGCGCTGGGCAACCAGTTCAGCCTCGAGCGCGGTCCAGTTCGGCCCAGCGACGGGCTCGATGCTTTTCAGCGTGATCTTGTAGGGGCCAACTTCGTGCGTCTCGCCCATTCTCGAGGCAACGAGCGTTTCCTTGATGAACGCGCTTTCGGTCGCCATCCCGGCAAGGCTGACCGCCACACCGAAATGCGCGAGCACCATACCGTAGGTGAACATCGGCGTGCGTCGCAGGTTCCGGCCCCATAGCGGCGCAAGGCTCGCGGCCCCAACACCGAATGCCAGAACGATGCCGAGGAACGACAGGATGTTGATCCGTGGTGCGAACAGTACCATCGCCAGCAGCGCCAGCGCGGTCACAAATACCGGCAGGGCGACACGACGAATGACAGCTTTCAGTTCATCGCGCCGCCACCGGCTGACCGGACCCAGCGCCATGATGATCACCAGCACCAGCGTCAGCGGGCCCGCCGTGGCGTTGAAATAGGGAGGCCCCACCGACAATTTGTCGCCCGAAACGGCCTCGGCAAACAGGGGATAGAGCGTGCCGACAAAGACGATACCAAGAATAGCCGAGAGGATAAGGTTGTTCATCACCAGCGCGCCTTCACGGCTGACAAGGTCGAACTGAGTCCCTTCCTTCACCGTCCCGATACGGATTGCGAACAGTGCGAGCGCTCCCCCGATGTAAAGGGCAAGCAACGCAAGAATAAAGCTGCCGCGTTCCGGATCGACGGCGAAGGCGTGGACGCTTGTCAGGATGCCCGAGCGAACCAGGAACGTACCGATCATCGACATGCTGAAGGCGATGACGGCGAGCATGATCGTCCAGGCTCGCAGGCCATCTCGCGTCGCGAGGACCGTTACAGAATGGAGCAACGCGGTCGCCGCAAGCCAGGGCATCAGCGAGGCATTTTCGACCGGGTCCCAAAACCACCAGCCACCCCAGCCAAGCTCGTAATAGGCCCAATAGCTGCCCGCCGTGATGCCGAGCGTCAGAAAGATCCACGCCCCCAACACCCACGGCCGCATGGCACGCGCAAAATCGCGCCCCACGTCACGCGTGACGAGCGCCCCAACGGCAAAGCTGAAGGCGACCGACATCCCGACATAGCCGATGTACAAAGTCGGCGGATGGAAGGCGAGACCGGGGTCCTGCAGCAAGGGATTAAGCCCCTGCCCGTCCTCCGGTACCGGAAATGCACGGGCAAACGGGTTCGAGGCAAACAACAAAAAGGCATAGAAGCCGAACGAGATCAGCGCCTGCGCGCCCAGCGTTGCGGTAAGCGTGCGCTCGACAACCCGACGTTCGACGAGGGCCACCAGCCCGCCTGCGAGCCCCAGGATCGTGACCCACAGCAACATCGACCCCTCATGGTTCCCCCATGTGCCGGCCAGCTTGTACAACCACGGCTTTGCGGAATGGCTATTTGTCACCACCAAGGCGACCGACATATCTGATCGCAGGAAACAAATCACCAGAAGCGCGAAGGCGAACGCAACGAACACACCCTGTATCACCGCGACGGCACGAACACCCGCGCGAAACTGCGCACGCGTGTCGCTCAGCCCGAGACACGCCAGCACGAACTGCAGCAAGGCAAGTGCCGCCGCGAGCCATAGAGCCGCAAGACCGGCTTCCGCTATCATCGGAGTGCCATCATTGCGCAGCGAGCGTCGTGGTCTTGTGCTTTTTGCCGCTCATTTCGGGCGGCATGTAGCGCTCGTCATGCTTGGCGAGCAGGTTGTTCGCCACAAAGGTCGTGCCCTCGAAGCGCCCTTCGGCAACGACGCCCGAGTTTTCCTTGAACAGATCGGGCGGGATGCCGCGGAAGCGGACCGGTACCGTGGCGGGGCCGTCGTGGACGAGGAAGTCGATCGTGACCCCGTCTGCCGCTTTTTTGATGCTGCCCCCGGTGACCATGCCCCCGAGCCGGATTGCCTGCCCCTGCGGCACGCCGTCCTTGGCGATGTCGGCCGGCGAATAGAAGAAACTGGCCTTGTCGCCGATGGCCGACATGGCGAGGAACCCCGACCCGACGATGGCAACGACAGCGGCAATGCCGAGGAACAGGCGTTGCTGTTTGGGCTTCACTGGTCCCGCCTTGAATCGCGCAGATCATCGACAGCGCGTTCGGCGCGCTGCATGGCGTTCCATGCCCAGGCCGAGATCAGCGCAGCGCCCCCCAGTGTGATAACATAGGCGGCAATGACGAACGGCCAGGGGTTCATGCAGCCGCGAGCCTTGCCAGACGGGCCTCAACCTTTGCACCCGCGAGAATGGCGCGCATCCGCATCAGAACGATCGCCCCGAACAGGAAGCTGAAGCCAACGACGGTAAAGCCAAGCGGCCAGAGCAGCTCGGGCGAAATTGCCGAGCCCTTCAGCGTGATCGACGGCGCCTGGTGCAGCGTGTTCCACCATTGGACGCTGTATTTGATGATCGGCAGGTTGATGGCGCCGACGAGGCCATAGATCGCGGTCACGCGGCTGACGCTGCCGCGCTCGCTGCTGTTCGAGGCAAGCGCGATATAGCCGATGTACAGGAAAAGAAGTACCAGCACAGATGTCATGCGTCCGTCCCACTGCCAATAGGTGCCCCAGGTCGGACGTCCCCAAATGGCGCCCGTTATCAGACAGATAGCCGTGAACATCGCGCCGGGCAGCGCAATGGCCCGTGCGGCGACCCCGGACAGGGGATGGCGCCAGACCAGCTGGGCGAGACTGGCGATCGCAATACCGCTCCACCCTGCCATCGACAGCCAGGCCGCAGGCACGTGAATGTAGAGGATCCGCACCGAATCGCCCTGCAGATAGTCGGGCGGCGTCATCGCCAGTCCGGCGTAGCAGCCGAACGCGATAAGCAACACGCCCCCGATGCCGAAGATTGCGGTAAGGGGCCGCGCCAGGCGCAGGAACTTAGCGGGATTGGCGAACGCGTGCATCCTGTATCGGGGCTTAGCGCAGCCACCCGCCAGTTGCCAAGCAGTTCCGTGAGGTCAGCCGCGCCCGATGAGTTTCTGGGCCATCTGGTCGGCAACTTGCGCCGGCGTTTGCCCCGATGCAGCGCTTTGCGCCCAGACAGCCTCGAGCCGGCCGGGAATGCCGTCGATGCGCGCGTCGACCTCCGCATCACCGCCCTGACCGACGTGGCGCAGGACGTTGATGATGCCGCCCGCATTGATCACATAATCGGGGGCGTAGAGAATGCCGCGTTCGGCAAGCTCGGCACCCTGGGCCGCGGTCGCCAGCTGGTTGTTCGCGCCGCCCGCGACTGCCGCCACACGCAGCGCCGCAATGCTTTCAGACGTCAGGATTGCGCCGAGCGCGCACGGGCTTAGTACATCGGCCTCGAGCGACAGGATCTGGTCGACCGGCACCACGGTGGCGCCGATTTCGCCCGCCAGCGCGTTGGCACGCGCATCGTCGACATCGGCGAGTGTCAGCCGCGCGCCATCGGCCGCGAGTAGCCGAGCAAGGCCGCCCCCGACGCTCCCCACGCCCTGGATCGCGATGTGCACGCCGCGCACCGTATCGCGCCCGAGCGCACGCCGCACGGCAGCGCACACGCCCAGGTAAACGCCACGTGCCGTCGATGGCCCAGGATCACCGCCGAGGCCCGGCAGGCCGGCGACGTGGGGCGTCACAATCGACAGCGCGACCATGTCGGCTTCGCTCATCCCCACGTCTTGCGCGGTGATGTATCGTCCGCCCAGACTGTCGACGGCGCGCGCGAATGCGGCGAGCATGTCCGGTGTCTTGGTGCGTTCTGCATCAGCCAGAATAACCGCTTTCCCGCCACCGGCCGGCAGCCCGGCCATGGCGTTCTTGTAGCTCATGCCCCGCGACAGGCGCAGGGCATCAGTCACGGCATCGTTGCTGTCAGCATAATGCCAGAAGCGGGTGCCGCCCGCAGCCGGCCCGAGCGCCGTCGAGTGGATCGAGACGATCGCGGTCATGCCAGTCGGACGGTCGTGAAACAAATGGACGCCCTCATGCGCGTCGAAATCGGGCAGGTCATAGACAGCAGGCATGATGGACTTTCGACATAAAGTTACGCAAATTCGTTATAATATTACGCGTAAAATGTCACGGGAAAAGGCGACGCTGGGGCGATCGACGGGGATTGAACCCGCAACCTCCGGTACCACAAACCGGCGCTCTAACCAATTGAGCTACGATCGCCATACCCGCGTGCGTGCGGTAAGGCGCGCGCCGCCCTACGCGCCGCCGCATCGAAACGTCAAGTCAAAGCGCGCCGGAAACGCGCACTGTGTAGCCGCCGGGCCCGATCGCAAAGCCCGAGGATAGCAGCTTGCCCGCGAGCGTCGCGTCGGTGGTACGAACCGAAATATCGGCGCGCCATTTGCCTGATCCCGACATGCGCACGTCGATCCGCTCCATGCCCGACTGGCCGACAAGCGGCACGAGCAGCTCACCACCGTCACAACGCAAGGTGCCGCTCATCCCACCAGGCAAGGTCAGGCCGCCGATGTCGCCGGCGATGTCGCCACGCACGCGCCCGGCGGCGGAGGTGCAACGATCGTTGCGAAATTGCACGGCGGCCTGATCGAGCGTGACGCGTGACAACGGCAGCGGGCGGAGCCGTCCGGCAAGATCGATCATGCCGTTGGCGCGCGAAAGTCCGACACTGCCCGACGATAGCTCGACGATGCCGCGCAGCGTCGCGCCGGCAAAGCCCATGCGCGCCTGCCCGACCAGCAGGGGCAGCACGTCAAACCCGACGCGGGTATCACCCAAGGGGAGCCCGGCAACATTAGCGTCGCGCAGAATACCGTCCCACGGTGTCCCTTCAGCACGACGCGCGCTCAGGCCACTTTCGGCGGGCAGTGCCAGCGGCAACACGACCGCCAGCGGCAGAGACACCAGCGCTATCACGAACGCCGCGCTACCCCCGATGATCCAGCACTGGCGGCGGGTCAGCACAATCACCGCGCCCGGACCCGCAGCGTACCTTCGACCGCCAGCGTGGCATCGCTATTGGTGCGCAAGGTCAGTCGCTCGACGATCACGCCCTGCTGTCGCAGTCCGGCCAGCCACGTAAAGAGTGCTGGGCTGCGCGCGGTCCCAATGCTGACGACGACGCGGTCGGG
>JBMOGG010000054.1:0-17208 GCA_049318505.1 Sphingomonas sp.
CTTGCCATGACTTCGCGTTCGCGCCTCGACAACCTCTCGAACCGCTCCCGCGCTTGGGCCCTCATTCGAAATGTGCTGTCTGCTTGATCGACAATCTCAAAGGCCTCGTCGAGTACCTTCTCAAGCAACTCGGTCTTGAAAGGCTTTTCGAGGAAGTCGATCGCACCCAGCTTCATAGCACCTACGGCAATCCGTACGTCGCTATGCGCCGTCATGACGATCACGGGCCAGTCGAGTGCTCGATCCTTGAGTATCGAAAGCATTTCGAGCCCATCGATCTGCGGCATGCGGACATCCAGCAGAATGGGACCCGGAACAAGTTCGGACAGTTGTTCGAGAAAATCGGCGGCCGTGGCAAACGGCCACGCCGTTATCGACGATACAGAGAGCAGGAAATGGAGAGATTTACGTACATCAGCGTTATCGTCGATGACATAGACGCATCGCGGCACCTGAATAGAGTTTTCGTAATTGGTCATTTGATCGCACAACAAGTTGAATTCCCAGAGCTATTCAACATATCCAACCCCGTATGACGAGAGACCCAACAATTCCCTGGCTTGGATTGCGCAATTTTTGCGCAATCACGACTGCCGTTCGGTTTATCAAAAAATCAACCATTCCCGAAAGGGCTATCTTGAGCATATTAAATATTAGTGATGACGTTCTAATTCTACGAATTTAAATCGTTTTTATCTTTATAGATCTTAGTTTTAAACTAACTTACTATCTATATCCAGTAGGTATACTATACCTTGACAGGGCCAGCGAAAAGCTTGGGAAATTGCCTGGGCCAATGTCCAAGGTTATGGTCTCAACAACAAAACGCAGACTTCTCCTTCATGTATAGAACAATCTGACCAACTCGGCGTCCCGATCGCAAAATCATTGACATTATCATCGGATGTCCTCGACCCAACAGGGGTCGAGACGGACCTCGGATGCGCAATTGGCAAAGTTGCTGGCGTGTGCGTCAAGCACCCGCCGCCTAAGGGGCCTGCGTCACGATCGCCGCTTACCCTTGCGTGGAGCCGGGTTTGGGCTCCCGGGTTTGGTGGGGAGAGACGCGGCGGTGAAATCAGGCACTGCCGTATCCGCCACGGCCAAACTATCCATTTGCGTACCCATGACCCGGTCGAGCCGGTCGATCCGCTCCACAGGTTGCGGATGCGTCTTGGTCATCAGGGCAAAGCCTTTCTCGTCGGCAGCCGCGCTCAACGTCTGCAGCACCCCGACCAACCCAAACGGCGAAAAGCCCGCACGTGCCGCAATGACGACGCCCATGCGGTCGGCGTCGAACTCATCGTCCTTGTTCAATCCGCGCGTGAGCATGTCCTTGCCGGCGTTGATGATGGCGGCCTTGACCAGCGACCCCAAGCCTGCGCTTCCGGTTGCATATTCGCTGAACCCCGTGACGGCAGAATTGCGCAGGCTGGTTTGCAAAGCCGCAAGATGGTCCTTGTGAACCACATGCGCGATTTCGTGAGCGAGCACGCCCGCAAGCTCCGATTCACTGCGCATCTTCTCGAACATGCCGCGCGTAATCAGCACATAGCCGCCCGGCATCGAAAAGCCGTTCACGTCTGACGTTTCGACAATGCCAAACTTCCACGGCAAGTCGGGCCGGTCGCTATGCAACGCGAGCCAGCGGCCGAGCCTGTTGATGTAGCGCTGCTTGGCGCCGTCCTTCACCAGCGGCGCCACGCCGAGGATGATCCCGGCCAGGTCGCCGCCGATCTTAATCTCCTCGGGCTCCGATATCTTCCTGAACGAGTCGCTCAGGCTCTTGGCGTTCTGTGCGCCCTTGATCAGCCCCCCGATGTTGGGAAACTGCGCCTGCACCGGCACCGCGGCGAGCAGGGCAATGCTCCCGCCGATCGCACAAACGCCCCTCATTTGCCGCGCCTCTTGTCGAGATAGGCCACGCTTCGTTCGGCAAGCTTGGCCTTTTCTGCACTGGCACGAGCTTCGGCGGCGTCGACGCCCAGCCCCTCCAGCAGGGTCAACTCTTCATAATTGGGCGTCGATGCGCGGATATCCTCTTCGTCCATCCCCTTGACCCCCGTGGTGACGGTGCGGCCCGAGCTGCCGGTCCGCATCAACGACGACAGGCCGCTTGGCCGGGACGCCGTCGACGGGGGCGTGCGCCCGGCAACGGCAACGGCGGGTTCGAGGCGGAGGTTGAGCAATCGGACCCAGCCGGTCTTGCCGTTCGCCTGCACGCTTACCCAGGGGCCGCGCCGTTCGACGATGGCCACGGGCTGGCTTGCGGTCAGCTTGGCAGCGCTGGGTGCGTCGATAAACGGCTGGGCGAGCAGATCACCCGCGCGAATAATCTGTCCCTTTTCAGCAGATGCCGCAGTCGGTGCCAGCCCGCAAACCATCACGGCCAGCACAACTAAAGTGGATGATCGCAAAGCGTTGCGTCCTCAACAGATACTGTTCCGATTACGTCGAAGCATGTGCAGACTTGCCTCGAAAGCCTGTCTCTCTCATCTGATCCGGCTTGCCGGAGTCGACCCTATGCGCATCGGTAACATCTTTCGGCACCGGCTCAAAGAGGCGCACGGGCATTTCGCGTCCCTTGACATGATGCGAGCCGCAATCGCGCCAGTCATAGGCATTGCCGACGGCATCGCGCATTGCCTCCGACACCAGGATGCGGGCAATGCCCTTGGTCATCCCCTCGATACGGCTGGCCAGGTTCACTGTGTCGCCGATGGCTGTGTAATCGAGTCTGTCGTTCGATCCGATGAACCCCACGACGGCGCGGCCGGTGTGGATGCCAATGCCAATTTCGAGCTCGGCCCCGAGTTCGCCCAGGTCCTTGCGCATTTCCTGCAGCGCTGCCGACATGTCGATCGCCGCATCAATGGCCAGCCGCGCATGGTCCGGATTGGCGACGGGCGCCCCCCAGAACGCCATGATCGCGTCGCCGATGAACTTGTCGAGCGTACCGCCATGACGGAAGATCACGTCGACTTGCTTTGAGAAATAGCTGTTGAGCAGTGCGACGACATCTTCGGCGCGGGCGACTTCGGACAGCGCGGTGAACCCCCGGATGTCGGAGAACATCACCGTCACTTCGCGCGATTCCGCGCTTCCCCGATAGTCGATATCGCCGCTTTCGATGAGGTCGGCGACGACGCGCGGATCGAGGAAGCGCTTGAACATGCCCGACGTCAGCAGCCGCTGCTTGCGCTCTTCAAGATAGGCAAGCGCGCTGGCCGTCAGGTAGAAAGCCCAGGCAAAGGCGAGCGGCGCAAAGACAGGCACGAATGTCCCGCCGACGAGCGCTGTCCAGCTCGCGCCGATGACAACCAATGTCACACCCGCCAGCGCATAGCCGAGCCGGTTGGCACTGACGTTGCGCGACAGCGCAAAGGCAAGCAGCGCGATGAGCGCGAGCGCCAGCGGCACCATCGAGGCGCGCGTCACTTCGCGCAGCCAGTCGCCCCGGTCGAAATTATCCATGGCGGTCGCAAGGATCTCGACACCGGGATAGGTGCTGTCAAGCGGCGTCACGCGCAGGTCGAGCAGGCCCGGAGCCGACGTGCCGACCAGCACAATCTTGTTCCTGAATTCGTCGGGCGAGCGCAGCGGCTTGGCGCGCAGGCTGTCGAGGTAGATGTCGGCGTAGGAGACATGCGTCCAGCCACGCCGCCAGTTGAGCAGCACCTGTTCCTGCGGCGGGATCGGACGCCCGAAATCGGCCATCATCCGCCCGACGAGCGAGGGAAATCGCCAGCCATTGCGATCGCGATAGAGCGAATGATGCCGTCCCACCCCGTCGCTGTCGCTGGTGAAATTGATCAGCCCGCCGCGCATGGCATTCGGCTGGCTCGCGACGACCAGCGGTAGCAGCAACGGCACCCGCGTGTCGCGCGGCGGCTTGGTCAGCGGGATGGCACCAACACTTGACGGCAAGTCGCGCATCCGGGCACCCTGCCCGTCGTCGTTGAGCGTCATCGCCAGCCAGATATCGAGATTGCGCTCGACCGCTGCGGCAAAGGCAGCGTCGTGTTCGGGGCGATAGACATCGGGTTCGTTGAACAGGATGTCAAAGGCAATCCCGCGCGGCTGCTGCTTGACGATATGGTCGATCAACTCGCCATGCACCGACCGCGGCCAAGGCCAGCTGCCTGCCATTTCGTTCATCAATTCGAGCGACCGCTGGTCGATATCGACAATGACGATGCGGTCGGACGGTGCGCGGCGACCCGCCGCAAGCTTGAGCATCAGATCACCGCCGCGCTGGTCGACGATCCTGCTCGGCCCTACCAGCCGGTCGTCGACAATGACCAGCATGGCAAACAAGCATGCCAGCATCAGCCAGCCCCGCCCAGGCAGGCGCCGAACCAGCTTGTGTATCCGTGTCAGCACAAGGGGAACGTGACCCATTCATTGCGCCATGGCAATGATCGCGGGATTGCGTGCAGAATGCTTCCCTTGCCTGACCAAATGCCCTTATCTGGCGCCGTGTCCCCTGCCCCCAATCCCCGCTGGAGCTTCTGGATCGACCGGGGCGGCACGTTCACCGACGTAATCGCGCGCACGCCAGCTGGCGAGATGCGCGTCGCCAAGCTGCTCTCGGTCGATCCCGGCCGCTATGACGACGCCGCGGTCGCGGCAATTCGCGCGCTTATCGCGGCACCTTCAGGGCCCTTGCCCGCGCTTGACGTCCGGCTCGGGACGACCATTGCGACCAACGCGCTGCTCGAGCGCAAGGGCGAACCGGTGCTGCTCGCCATCACGCGCGGCTTCCGCGATGCACTGGTCATCGGCACACAGGACAGGCCCGACATTTTCGCACGGCACATCGTGCGCCCGCCCCCGCTGTTCAGCGAAGTGGTCGAAATCGACGAGCGCGTGACGCACGAAGGCGAGATTCTCACCCCGCTCGATCTGGCGGCGGCACGCAAGACGCTGGCAGCAGCCCATGCGCGCGGCCTGCGCGCCATCGCGATCGTGCTCATGCATGGCTACCGGCATACCGCCCATGAGGCGGCGCTGGCCAAGCTGGCGGCCGAGATCGGCTTCACCCAGATTTCGGTCAGCCACCGGGTCGGCGCGCTGGCCAAGCTGGTTGGGCGCGGCGACACCAGCGTCGTCGATGCCTATCTCTCCCCCGTCCTGCGCCGCTATGTCGAGGGACTGGAGGCGGCGCTGGATGGAGCCGAACCGCTTTTCATGCAGTCGAACGGCGGCCTGACGCCCGGCCACGCGTTTTACGGCAAGGACGCGATCCTGTCAGGCCCGGCGGGCGGCATCGTCGGCATGGCGCAAACATCGGCGCGCGCCGGGTTCGACCGCGTCATCGGCTTCGATATGGGCGGCACCTCGACCGATGTATCGCTCTTTGCCGGGCGTTATGAGCGCGATAATGAGACGATGGTTGCGGGCGTCCGCGTCCGTGCGCCAATGCTGCGCATCCACACCGTGGCTGCCGGCGGCGGATCGATCTGCCGCTATGAAGACGGGCGGCTGGCGGTCGGGCCTGCGTCAGCCGGCGCGGATCCGGGCCCGGCCTGCTACCGCCGCGGCGGACCGCTGACGATCACCGACTGCAATGTCGTGCTGGGCAAATTGCAGGCCCGCCACTTTCCCCATGTGTTCGGCGCGGCGCGCAACGAACCGCTTGACAGCGAGGCTTCATTTGCGCGGTTGCGCGACGTCGCCGACGCGCTGGGCGGCGTCCACGTCGAGGACATCGCCGAAAGCTTTATCCGCATTGCCGTGGCCGACATGGCCAACGCCATCCGCACGATCTCGATCGCGCGCGGCCATGATGTCGCCCGGTTCGCACTGGCCTGTTTTGGCGGGGCGGGCGGACAACACGCCTGCCTGGTCGCGGAAACGCTGGGGATCGACACGGTGCTGATCCACCCGCTCGCCGGCGTGCTGTCGGCCTATGGCATGGGCCTGGCAGACCGCCGGGTCTTGCGCGAGCGGACGGTCGGGATGACGCTTTGTGCAGAGACGTTGCCGTTGATCGAGCGCGAGGCGGCGGCGCTTGGTGCCGAAGCCCGCGACGCGCTGATCGCGCAGGGTCTCGATGCAACCGACATCATGATCGAGGCCACGGCACTGGTTCGCACCCAAGGGTCCGACAGCAATTTCGACATCGCGCTCGGGCACGTCGACGCCATGACGTCTGCCTTTACGGCCGCTTTCCGACAGCGTTTCGGTTATGCCGACACCGGCGCGCTGGTCGTCGACATGCTGCGGGCCGAGGCCGTGTCGGCGGGGGCAAAGGATGTTGGACTTGTAGCACTCCTGCCTGATGTGAGCGCACCTCCCTTGGAAAGCGTGGAGATGTGGCAAGAGGGCAAGCGACAAGCTGTACCGGTGTTCGAACGCAGCGGCCTTGCTGCGGGCGCAAGCATCCCAGGCCCGGCGCTGATCATCGATCCGGTCGCGACGACGATGGTCGAGCCCGCCTGGACGGCCACCGTCGATCCCGACGGCGTGCTGATCCTCAAGCGCACGTCGACGCGTACCATCGCAACCATCGGGACCACGCGCGACCCGGCTCGACTCGAGATCTTCGCCGGCATGTTCATGGGGCTCGCCGAGGAAATGGGCGCGGCGCTCCGCCACAGTGCTTCGTCGGTCAATATCCGCGAGCGGCTCGACTTTTCGTGCGCCGTTTTTGCCGGCGACGGATCGCTCATCGCCAACGCCCCGCACATTCCGGTCCACCTGGGGTCGATGGGCGAAAGCATCCGCACCATCCTGCGCCGACGTTCCGCCGACGGACGCGGCATCCAGCGCAGCGACGTCTATGCGCTCAACGCCCCCTATGACGGCGGCACGCATTTGCCCGACATCACGGTCATCCAGCCGGTCTTTGCGGCGGACGACAGCGCGACGCCCGATTTCTTCGTCGCCGCAAGGGGGCACCATGCCGATATCGGCGGCATCAGCCCGGGCTCGATGCCCCCCGCCAGCACGCGGCTCGACCAGGAAGGCATCATCTTCGACAATTTCCTGCTCGTCGAGGCAGGGCTGCTGCGCGAGGCCGAAACCCGCGCCCTGCTCGCTTCGGGGGCGTATCCCGCGCGCAATATCGACATGAACATCGCCGACCTCGCCGCGCAGGTCGCAGCCTGTGCGCGAGGGACGCAGGGCCTGCTCGATGCCTGCGCGCTTTACGGGTCAGCAGTCGTCCGCGCCTATATGGACCATGTCCTCGACCATGCCGAGGAAATCGTCCGCCGCCTGATCCCGACGCTGTCGAGCGGTAGCTTCGCCTATGAGCTTGACGACGGGTCGGTGGTGCAAGTTGCCATCGCGGTCGGCAGCGACGCCACGCTCGACATCGACTTCACCGGCACCAGCCCGCAGCAGCCCAGCAACTGCAACGCCCCTATCGCGGTCGTGCGCGCCGCAGTGCTCTACGTTCTGCGCACGCTGATCGACACGCCGGTACCCCTCAACGACGGCTTCCTGCGGCCCGTCACCATCCGCGTGCCCGCCGGGTCCATGCTGAACCCCGGCGCCGAGGCCGCGGTGGTCGCGGGCAATGTCGAGACGAGCCAGGTCATCACCGACGCGCTGTTCGGCGCGCTTGGCGCACTGGCGGGGTCGCAAGGGACAATGAATAATTTCACCTTCGGCAATGCCCGACACCAATATTACGAGACGATCGCGGGAGGCTCGGGCGCCGGGCCGGGTTTCGACGGGACCGATGCCGTGCAGACGCATATGACCAACAGTCGACTGACCGATCCAGAGATCATGGAAGCCCGCTTTCCCGTTCTCGTCGAAAGCTTCTCCATCCGCACCGGATCGGGCGGCATGGGTGCGCACCGGGGCGGCGACGGCGTGGTCCGCCGCATCCGCTTTCGCGAGGCGATGGACGCGGGTATCCTGTCGAACCGCCGACGCGTGCCACCGTTCGGACTGGCGGATGGCGCACCAGGCGCACTTGGCATCAACCGCGTTGAACGCGCCGACGGATCGGTCGAGGTGCTGGGCGCGACGGCAACTGCCATCATGGCACCCGGCGATGTCTTCGTGATCGAAACGCCCGGTGGTGGTGGTTTCGGAAGCGGCGCCTAACCGACGCTTTGCTCGATCACGCCGAACACCGGATGGTGCTTTGCATTATCCATCCAGATCCGCACCGTGTCGCCCTTTTTCAGGAACGGCGTCACCGGCGCGCCCGACTGGATCGTCTCCACCGTGCGCACTTCGGCAATGCACGAATAGCCAAGGCCGCCTTCGCTGATCGGTTTGCCCGGCCCGCCATCGGCATCGCGGTTCGATACCGTGCCCGATCCGACGATGGTCCCCGCCCCCAACGCCCGCGTCTTCGCCAGATGCGCGATCAGCGTGCCGAAATCGAAGGTCATGTCGACACCCGCATCGGCGCGGCCGAATGGCGCGCCGTTGAGATCCACCTTCAGCGCGCCGTGCAATTTGCCATCGGCCCAGGCATTGCCCAGCGCCTCGGGTGTCACGAACACGGGCGAAAAGGCACTCGCCGGCTTCGACTGGAAAAAGCCGAACCCCTTGGCGAGTTCGCCAGGGATCAGGTTGCGCAAGCTGACATCATTGGTCAGACCGACCAGCCGGATCGCAGCCAGCGCGTCCTCACGGCCCGCCCCTTGCGGCACGTCACCGGTCACGACCACGACTTCGGCCTCCATGTCGCAGCCCCAGCTTTCGTCGGCGAGCGGGATCGCGTCGCGCGGGCCCAAAAACCCATCTGATCCACCCTGATACACCAGCGGGTCGTGCCAGAAAGTCTCGGGCATTTCGGCGCCGCGCGCCTGCCGCACCAGCGCGACGTGGTTCACATAGGCCGATCCGTCCGCCCATTGGAACGCGCGCGGCAAAGGGGCAGCCGCATCGCGCTCATGAAACCGCCGCATCGGGATCACCTCGTGATTGAGGTCGGTCGCCAGCGCCTCGAGTAGCGGCGCGACGCGGTCCCAGTCGTCGAGCGCGCCCTGCAATGTCGGCACGATATGAGCGGCATCCGCGCACCAGGCGAGATCGTCCGACACAACAACGAGGCGACCGTCACGGCCACCCTTGAGTGAGGCAAGTTTCAAGGCGCTCTCCGCTATTTTTTCTTTCGGCCCAACGCCTACTCCGCCAGCGAGCCCGGGTCCACATGCAGCCAGTCGGCATGGCGCGGTGCCGTCTTGGTCCGCGACCATTCGTCAAGCATCAGCGGCGCCACGCGCGCAAGTTCGGCATATTGGTCGGGCGTGCCGATGTCGCACGCCAGCTCGAGCCGATGACCGTTCGGGTCGAAGAAATAGATCGAGCGGAAAATGCCGTGAAAGGTGGGCCCCAGCACGTCGATGCCGTTCGACTCCAGATACGCCTTCGCCGCCTTGATCGTGTCGAAATCGGCGACCTGGAACGCGATATGCTGCACCCATTCGGGCGTGTTCGGGTCGCGGCCCATGTCGGGCTGCTGGGGCAACTCGAAGAACGCGATCACATTGCCGCCACCACAGTCGAGGAAGATGTGCATGTACGGGTCGTACGCGCCCGTCGACGGCACATAGTCCTCGGAAAACGCCGTCTTGAACGACATGCCCAGCATGCGCGCATACCAGTCCGCCGTTTCCTTGGCGTCGCGGCAGCGATAGGCGACGTGGTGGATCTTGTTCAGCGTGAAGGGCAGCGCACTCATTGCAGCGCGTCCGCCAGCGCCCCGCGCTCGAGCTGGTCGGCCTCAAGGCTCTTGAACAGCGCAGTGAAATTGCCCTCGCCGAAACCTTCGTCCTTCTTGCGCTGGATGAATTCGAAGAACACCGGCCCGATCTGCGCCTGCGCGAAGATCTGGAGCAGCAGGCGCGGGTCGCCACCTTCGGTCGATCCGTCGAGCAAAATGCCCCGCGCCTTCAGGTCCTCGACTGGCTCGCCGTGCCCCGGCAGACGGTCATCGAGCTGCGCATAATAGGTCGCGGGCGGCGGGGCCATCAACGGCACACCATTCGCGCGCAGCCGGTCGATGCACCCGATCAGGTCGTCGCAGATCAGGGCGATATGCTGGATGCCCTCGCCATTATAGGCGCGCAGATATTCCTCGATCTGCCCGCCGCCCTGCTTGCCTTCCTCGTTCAGCGGGATGCGGATCTTGCCGTCGGGCGCCGTCATCGCGCGGCTGGTCAGGCCGGTATATTCGCCCTTGATGTCGAAATAGCGGATCTCGCGGAAGTTGAAGATGCGCTCGTAGAACTTGGCCCAATGGTCCATCCGCCCACCATATACATTGTGCGTCAGGTGATCGATCAGCCGGAACCCGGCGCCTGCGGGATTGCGGTCAACGCCCGGCAGGTAATCGAAATCAATGTCGTAAATCGAAAGCTGCCCGTTCTCCCCCTCGTAACGGTCGATCAGATAAATGATCGCGCCGCCGATGCCCCGGATCGCGGGAAGCCGCAGTTCCATGGGCCCGGTGCGCGTCTCGACCGGCTCGGCCCCGCGTGCCAGTGCCTCGTCATAGGCAACCCGCGCATTGTGAACGCGAAAACCCATGCCGCAGGCCGACGGGCCATGTTCTGCCGCGAAATAGGCGGCCGGCGACTTCGGCTCGTAATTGGCGATGAGGTTGATGCCGCCCTGCCGCCACAGGTCGACATCCTTCGAGCGGTGGCGCGCCACGTGCGAGAAGCCCATTGCCGCAAACACCGGCTCCAGCTGTCCCCGCTCGGGCGCGGCGAATTCGACGAACTCGAACCCATCGAGGCCGAGTGGGTTTTCGAACAGGTCGGTCATGCGATGGCTCCGATTTAGTAACAGATGAAACTATATTGGGTTGACCGATTCGTGTCAATTGATACGACTTGCGCATGACGCAGCTCCGCCTCGACGACTTTGTTCCCTACCGGTTGTCGTACACCTCGAACCTGGTCAGCGAAGCCATTGCCCGCACCTATGAAAGCCTGTTCGGTCTGACGATCCCCGAATGGCGGCTCGTCGCCGTCATCGCCGAGCATGACGGCATTACCCAGGCCGCGATATGCACCCGCACCGGCATGGATAAAGTCACCGTCAGCCGCGCCGCCATCGCGCTGACGGCGCGTGGCCTGGTATCGCGCGCGCCCAGCATCAGCGACCGGCGTTCGCTTGAGCTGGCGCTCAGCAGCGACGGCCGCGCCCTCTACGCACAAATCGCCCCCAAGGCACTGGAGCTCGAGAAACGGATTTTCGGCGGGCTGGGTACGCAAGAGTTACGTGCGTTTGTCGCGACGCTGCGGCAGATCGACGCGATTGTTCGGGACGCCTGAGCAAGCATGGTTGGCCTCGCGATGGTTCGCCTTGCGTCCGAGCGAAAACTGTTAACCTTTTTGTGTTACCGCAAGCTCGATTGAGAAATCTTTTCCCGAAAGCTTGAGAAAACGGCCCGAAACCCGATGTCTGATGAAGTGCAACGGCCAGCAGGTTTGAAGGCGGTATCTGCGCCTGCCAAACGCGCACCGCGCTTGAATGTCATGTTGATGGCGACCGTCCAACAAGCGCGCCGGACTGGTCCGACAACGCATCGGGTACGCGACCTTGCAACGCGTGGGGCCCGAATCGACAAGGCCGAGAAGCTACGGGTTGGCGAAACAATTCAGATTTCGATCGGTGCGGCTCAAGCGATCGCGGCAACGGTCAATTGGGTACGCCAAGGGTCCGCTGGCCTATCTTTCGAAGATGCGGTTGATATCAACGCAGCCCGCAAGCGCGTTGCGGCGCCGCCAAAACCGATTGCCTCCCCCAACCTTAAGGTCGAATCCATCGTGCCAACGGCGGGATGGTTCAGTGACCTAAAAGATCCGTACCGTAATTGATCTTGGCTTGGCAGGCGGTGTCGCCGTCGATCGATTGCCTTGAGCGATACGCCAAATCGTGCAACCGCATCCCCACACTAATCCGGGGGTCAACATCATGGCGGCGCGCAATCATTCCGCCCTGTTCGTCCTCGTTACCATTTTCATCGATGCGATTGGCTTTGGGCTTATCATGCCGGTGCTCCCACAATTGCTGATGACGGTCGGACGGATCGATCTCAGCCACGCCATCGGCATCGGCGCGTGGATGGGGCTGGCGATGGCAGCGGCGTCATTCTTTTCCGCTCCCGTGCTCGGCAACCTGTCCGATGCCTATGGGCGGCGGCCAGTGCTGCTTGCGGCCTTGGGCTTCCTCGCGCTCGATTACCTTTTGCTTGCGGTCGCCCATACCCTGCCGCTCATTTTCATCGGGCGCGTGATGTCGGGCGCGTTCGGCGGCAGCTACGCGCCCGCCATGGCCGCCGTCGCCGACATCTCGACACCGGAGGACCGCGCCAAGACCTTTGGCTATGTCAGCGCCGCCTTCGGCATCGGGTTCGTTCTTGGCCCTGCGATCGGTGGCCTTCTTGGCGAAATGGGCCCGCGCGCGCCCTTCTATGCCGCCTCGGCCATGGCCGCGCTCAACGTCGTCTACGGCCTGGTCGTATTCCCCGAAACGCTCGACGCTGCCCACCGCCGCCCCTTTCACTGGCGGCGGGCGAACCCGTTCGGCGCACTCCGGGCCGCGCGCGCCGCGCCCGGCATGCTCGGCGTCGTGGTGGTGCTGATCCTCTGGCAGATCGCGAGCCTTGTCTATCCGCTCACCTGGAGCTTCTATGCGATCGCACAGCTCGGCTGGTCGCCACGAATGATCGGCCTCAGCCTCGCCGCAGTGGGCGTGACAATCGCCCTCAGCCAGATTTTTCTAACCGGCCGCGCCGTCAAACGCTTCGGTGAGCGTGATGCGGCAACAATCGGCCTTGTCGTCGCGATCTGCGGTTTCATCGCTTATGCTTTTGTCCAGACGACGCTGCAGGCATTCTTCGCCATGGGTTTCATCGCGCTGCAAAGCTTCGTCCAGCCGAGCCTGATGGCCATGCTCAGCCGCCGCGCCACACCCGAGACGCAGGGCGAGGTACAGGGCATCTCCTCGATGGCCCTCGGCATCGGCTCGATCATCGGGCCGCTCGTCCTGACCCAGCCGATGGCATATTTCACCAGCGACAACGCCCCATTCTACTTCCCGGGCGCGGCATTTACAGTGGCAGCGATATTCGGCGCCATTTCGCTCGTGCTGCTGCGGCAATTGCCCCGGGTGCAGCCCGCCTAAATCCCGCCCGCCACCGTATCGCACCCCGTTGCCTCGAGCCCCGCCTTTAGCGCCGCCACGCAAGTGTCGAGCACGTCCTGGTCGGTAGAGCGCACAACGAAATTGGCTCCTACCCTTCCCTCGCGGAAAAAGGGATAACTGCCGATCTGGCACCCTTGATGCGCCTTCTCGGTCGTGCGTAGCAGGTCGGCGACCTCGCTTTCGGCGACCCAGCAGCCGAGTGTCGCACTGAGCAGCGGCGCGCCGCCTTCAAGCTTCCCCGAAAGCGCGTCGAGCATCATTGCGGTGATATGGGGCACGCCCGCCATGATGAACACATTGCCGTGGCGGATGCCCGGCGCGCCCGACATGCGGTTCTCGATCAGCGTCGCCCCCTCGGGCACCCGTGCCATCCGCAGCCGCGCTTCGGTGATGCCGCCGCGCGTCTCGTAATAGCTTTCGAGCACAGCCCGCGCCTTCGGGTGGACGACCACGTCGACGCCCAGTGCCTTGGCAACCGCATCAACCGTAATGTCGTCATGTGTCGGCCCGATGCCGCCCGTCGTGAACAGATAGTCGTTGCGCACGCGTAGCTGGTTCACCGCCTCGACGATGGCTTCCTCGACATCGGGCACGACGCGCACCTCGCGCAGGCGGATGCCCTGCAGGTTCAGCCACAGCGCAATCTGCGCAATGTTTTTGTCCTGCGTGCGGCCCGACAGGATTTCGTCGCCGATGACGGCAAGGGCGGCGGTCCATATGCGTTGGCTGTTCATGGCCGCGCCCTAACGCTATATTGGCGGTATGACTACCTATGTAACTGCCGAAACCGACGCCCGTCAGGCGCGCGATGGAACCATAAAGCTGCACGGGGCAGAGGGCTTTGCCGGCATGCGGCGGGCAGGCCGGCTGTCCGCGCAGATCCTCGATTCCCTCGCCGAGATCCTCGTGCCGGGCATAACCACCCAGGCGATCGACGACCATGTCCGCCAGATGACGCTGGACGCAGGCGCCCTGCCCGCCACGCTCGGCTATCGCGGCTTCACGCACAGCTGTTGTACCTCGATCAACCATGTTGTGTGTCACGGCATCCCCGGCAGCAAGCGGCTGCAAGAGGGCGATATCGTCAATGTCGACGTCACCAGCATCGTCGATGGCTGGCACGGCGACACCAACCGCACCTATGCGGTGGGGCGTCCCGCCCTCAAGGCGCAGCGCCTCGTCGAAGTGACCTATGAATGCATGATGCGCGGGATCGAGGCAGCAAAGCCCGGCAATACCATCGGCGACATCGGCCATGCCATTCAAACATTTGCCGAAAAGCACCGCTACGGGGTCGTCCGCGATTTCTGCGGGCATGGCATCGGCCGACTGTTCCATGACGCACCAGAGGTCGTCCATGCCGGCTACCCCGGCACGGGCCCCGAGCTGCGCCCCGGCATGTTTTTTACGATCGAACCGATGATCAACATCGGCCGCGGCGACGTCAAAGTGCTCGAGGATGGCTGGACGGCGGTCACGCGCGACAAAACGCTGTCCGCACAGTTCGAGCACAGCATCGGCATCACCGATACCGGCTGCGAAGTCTTCACGACCAGCCCTGCCGGACGCCACCACCCCCTGTTCTAGAACAGCGGCGCGCGCCGGACGTCTGCTCGAATTCGGGCACAAAGGTTGCCGTTTCGCACAGTGGTTTCACTTTCGAAATCGACCGGTCGGATTGCGACCTCCGCGACGATGCATGCCGCAAGCCGCGTCAAGTCTGCTGCATCACCACCCCGCGACGTGCGGCGGGGGTTGTGTAAGGGACCTACCACGCCGAACATTGCGATCCTGCTCGCTGCCGCCGCGACCATGCTTGCCCCCACCGCGCCCGCCCAGCCGGCACCCCACATCAAAATTGCCGCGCACGACTTCGATTTGACTACGGCCAAGCGACAGCGGACGCCTATGCTGCGTATCGCCCGCGCGGCCAGCCAGCTTTGTGAGGGCGTTGACGGCCGCCCCCGTCACGGTGCGGCTCGACCGCGCGATCGATTCATTAAGAAAAACGCGCCCCAGCGGCCTATCGGTTGCCTAAATTCTAGGCAATCATGAATGTTGCGCCTATCCACTAGGCAATGTGTGCGGGCAAGACCGTGTGCCACGCCCGCAATGTTGCGCCGCAACGCGTGGCACGGTTATTGATAGGCAGGATCAGGGGGCGACTCATGAAGAAAATTGAAGCCATCATCAAACCGTTCAAGCTCGATGAGGTGAAGGAAGCGCTTCACGATGTCGGCGTGAGCGGGATCACGGTGACCGAGGCAAAGGGCTTCGGGCGGCAAAAGGGGCATACCGAGCTGTACCGCGGCGCCGAATATGTCGTCGACTTCCTCCCCAAGGTAAAGCTGGAAGTCGTCGTCGACGATGACCAGGTGAGCCGCGTGGTTGAGGCCATTGCCGCTGCTGCCCAGACGGGTCGCATCGGCGACGGCAAGATCTTCGTCCTCCCGGTCGAAAGCGCGCTGCGCATCCGTACCGGCGAGACCGACAGCGACGCAATCTGAGTTTTTTTCTCACTGAGCAAAGGGCATTTCTCACATGGCGAATACACCAGCCGACATTCTGAAGATGATCAAGGACCAGGAGATCGAGTGGGTCGATGTCCGTTTCACCGATCCCAAGGGGGCCTGGCACCACCTGACCATGTGTTCGGGCGTTATCGGCGAGAACGAGCTGACCGACGGTCTGATGTTCGACGGCTCGTCGATCGAAGGGTGGAAGGAAATCAACGAAAGCGACATGATCCTGAAGCCGGATCTGGACGCGGTTTACATCGACCCCTTTTCGGCCACGCCGATGATGATCCTGATCTGCGACATCGTGGAGCCCGAGGACGGCTCGCTGTATTCGCGCGATCCGCGCTCGACCGCCAAGCGCGCCGAAACCTTTCTTCAGTCGACGGGGATCGGCGACACCATCTACATCGGGCCGGAACCCGAGTTTTTCATGTTTGACAGCGTCGAGTTCGATAACACCTATGCGTCGAGCTATTACAAGCTCGACGACACCGAATTGCCGACCAACAGCGGCACGACCTATGACAGCGGCAACCTGGGCCATCGTCCCCGCGCCAAGGGCGGGTATTTCCCCGTCGGCCCGGTCGATGTCACCACCGACATCCGCGCAGAAATGGTGACCACGTTGATGGAAATGGGGCTGCCCATGGACAAGCATCATCACGAAGTTGCCGCCTCACAGCACGAACTGGGGCTGACCTTCGGCAAGCTCGTCGAAACCTGTGACCGCATCCAGATCTACAAATATGTCGTGAAGATGGTCGCCCAGGCCTATGGCAAAACCGCTACCTTCATGCCCAAGCCGATCAAGGCCGACAATGGTAGCGGCATGCACACGCACATGTCGATCTGGAACAAGGGCGAAAACACCTTTGCGGGCAATGGCTATGCCGGCCTGTCGGACACCTGCCTGTATTTCATCGGCGGCGTCATCAAGCATGCCAAGGCGATCAACGCCTTCACCAACCCGACGACCAACAGCTACAAGCGGCTGGTCCCCGGGTTCGAGGCGCCCGTGCTGCTCGCCTATTCGGCGCGCAACCGCTCGGCCTCTTGCCGCATTCCGTACGGCGCGGGCACCAAGGCAAAGCGCGTCGAGTTCCGCTTCCCCGATCCGCTCGCCAATTCCTATCTCGCAACCTCTGCGCTGCTGATGGCAGGTATCGACGGCATCCAGAACAAGATCCATCCCGGCGAAGCGATGGACAAGAACCTGTACGACCTGCCGCCCGCCGAACTGTCGCAGGTGCCGACGGTGTGCGGCTCGCTGCGTGAGGCTCTGAACGCGCTCGAGGCCGATCAGGAATTCCTGCTCAAGGGCGGCGTGTTCACCAAGGACCAGATCGACGCCTATATGGAACTGAAGTGGCAGGAAGTGTACCGCTGGGAAATGGCGCCCAGCCCTGTCGAATTCGACATGTACTATAGCGGCTAAGAATGTCCGGGAAAGCGCGGCGCACACCGGTGCGCCGCGCCCTTTTTTGTCCCCCCCTATGCGGCCCCCAGTCCAGAATTCGATTGCCATGCGACCCTGAGCGCGACAAGATCGCCGCATGCG
>JBMOGG010000055.1:0-16695 GCA_049318505.1 Sphingomonas sp.
AAGCGTGCCCGCGCGTTCGAGAACATGGCCTATGTCGTCTCGGCGAATACCGCCGGGATCGGGGGGACCAGCGGCCCGCTGGCCAGTGCCGACGGTAATTCGATGATCGTTGACTGGAAAGGCACTGTTCTGGCCGAAAGCAATCCCGGCGAAACCTTTACCGCCTTTGCCGAAATCGATCTGGCGGCGCTGCGCGCGGCGCGGCGCAAACCCGGCATGACCAATGTGCTCTCACGCCAGCGCACCGAGCTGTTCGCCTGCAGCTATGCCACGCCGTCGCACCAGCACGCGAACAGCTTGATCGACGGCGAAGAGCTGATCATCCCCGATCGCGATCATTTCCGGCGGATCAGCGAACAAACCATCGCCCGCCTCGCCAAGGATGGATTGATATGAGCAAGATCGAGATTCCCCCGCCCTACACGGCTGTCACCCGTCACGCCGTTTTCCCCGAACCGCGTCATGACGAAGCTGCGCGGTTCAACTTTCTCGCCAATTTCAACAAGTACATGGCAGTCACCTTGGGCGCAGGAAACAAGCTTGCCTATGACCGGCGTGTGTTGCCCGCCTTCGTCAAGGAGCACGGGCGCGAGCCGAAGGACAGGTTCGAAATCCGTCACGCGATGAACAAGGATCCCTGGCATCGTTACTGGTCGGCGCTGAAGCGAAATTCGATGGAGATGCGCCAGCAGAACGGCCGCACGATCGTGCTGCGCCAACTCGACGAACTCGACGCCAAGGTGCGGCAATTCAATGAAGGGCGCGAGTCGCTGGTGCTCGATCCCGGTGTCGAGGTGCCGCGCTACCAGGCCGCGATCGATATCCATTGCATGCCCGGCTCCTATCATGGCGAAGAACGCCGCGGTGACGTCTCGGCGGGCGCAAACTATGACTGCGGCCTCTTTGCGACAACGGGCGGAGGCCTTGGTGCGCTGTCCGATGGCGGCGGACAGGCGCTGGTCGATTGGATCAAGCGCGAACGGCCCGGCTGGATGCCGCACCGCGTGCTCGATCTCGGTGCGACGATCGGGCACAATATCGTGCCGCTCGCGCTCGCCTTTCCCGAAACCGAATTCGTTGCGATCGACACGGCGGCCCCTTCGCTGCGCTATGGCCACGCCCGCGCGCAGGCACTTGGTGCACGCAACCTGAAGTTCGTCCAGATGAATGCCGAGGACCTTAGCGCCTTTGCCGACGCGAGCTTCGACTGGGTGCAGACGACGATGTATCTGCACGAGCTTTCGGGCACCGCCCTGCCGCGCATCATTCGTGAGGGTGTTCGCGTGCTCGCGCCCGGCGGGCTGATGCTCCACCTAGAACAGCCGCAATATTCGGACGAGATGCCGCTCTACGAGCAGTTCATCCGCGACTGGGACGCGTTTAACAACAACGAACCCTTTTGGTCGGCGATGCATGCGCTCGACCTGAAGGGCATTATGGCCGATGCCGGGTTGCCGAAAGAGTGCCAGTTCGTCACCGGCGTGACCGCCGTCGTCGACGAGACCATTTTCCCCAAGCAGGGCCATGGCGAAGGCGAAGACCATGGCCGCGCAGCCTCGTGGCATGCCTATGGAGCGTGGAAACCCGCTCGATGACGGACGCAATCGACTGGATCGGCCGCGCCGGCGCCAAAGCAAAGGGCAAGCGGCCGAAATATTTCGATGATCCGGCGACCGACCGGACGATGTCGATCGTGATGGCGCTGGTCGGCGAAGTCAGCGTCCTGCGCGAACGCCTCGACACGGTCGAGCGCTTGCTCGATGCCAAGGGGACGATCAGCCGCGACGATATTGAAGCCTATATCCCCGATCGCGATGCTGGGCACGCGCGCGGCCTGCTTACCCGCGAGTTCATCGCCCGGATCATGCGCGGCGTGCAGCAGGATATGGAAGCGCTCGCCGAACTCGACGAACCCAGTGTCGAGGAACTCAGCAAGACATTGCGCGACCTGTGATCAAGGAGAACCCCCGATGAAGCACCGGCTGATCGAAGGACGGCTGTCCTATACGTCGCGCAAGCCTGAGAAGTACGGTCAAGTCCGCGGGTTCGAGACGTTTATGTTCACGCGGCACGGCGACGGCAAGGTAACGATGCGCGCGCACTGCGAGATCGACGAGCCCGAGCCCATTGTGATGCGCGACATCATCTATTCGATCGATGAGCATAACCAGCCGATGGACCTGCATGTCCGGCTGACCGTCGGCGACGCGTTTATGGGATCGGGTTGGATGCGCTTCGACGGCACGACGATCGAGTGCGAATCGTACAGCCCGTCGCTAGGCCGCGTTTCGCAGCGCGTTGTTGCCGATTTGCCGATCGACGGCTTCGGCACGCATCCGATTGTGTCGGATGGCTATGCCCTGTCCACCAAGAGCTGGACCGTGGGGCAGAAGTGCAAGTTCAACATGTATCTGCCGTCGCCCGACCATCGCGGCGCGACGCCGCCGTTGATCGCCCAGGTGAAGATTGATGCCATTTATCTCGGCACTGAAACCGTTACCGTGACGGCGGGGACATTTGCGACGCGGCACTTCCAGTTCATCGACGACGGCTCGGCCGGCATGGCGGGCGAGCATCCGGTCTACGACCTTTGGATCACCGATGACGAGGATGCGATTTTCGTCCAGGGCGGTGTCGGCGGCTATATGATGACCTGGTACGAACTGGTTGAGCTCAAACGCTAGGCGCTTGGTTCACGTAGCGGCGCGAAGACGCGGTCGATAAACACCTTGGCCGCGCTATTGCGATCCGCATCATCGGCCAAATGCTTTTCCTGCGCGACCCAGACTTCGCTGGCCAGATTCATGATGACCGCCATCATCCGGTCGACACCAGGCTCGGCGAAGAACTGCGGCTCGCCATCGGGACCATAGATGCCCTTGGGCGCGTCTTCGGGTCGGAGCGGTGCGTCTTCGCTCATCGTTTCCATGCTCCGAAGCCAAACCACATCACGCCTTCGGCCAGCCGTCCTGTCGTCTCGGCGCCTACAGCATGCGCGGCGTCGCAGGTCGCCGCCGCCGTGACGGCTTCGTCTCCATAAATGCCAAGGCTCGGCACGACGAACTGGAAATAGTCGTCAGCAGCAAATCCGCCGCCAGTGCACAGCGTCTCGGGTTCTTCATCACGAAAGCCTTTGTAATAAGGCTCGTTGTTATAAAAGCTGTCCCAGTCGAGGTAGAAAGCTTCGAACGCTGACATCTGCCCGTTGGGCGGCAACTCCATGTGCAGCATCAGCCCGCCGGGTTTCAGCACGCGAAACGCCTCTGCGATCGTCTTTGCGCGGACCTTCTTGGGCAGTTCGTGGAGGAACATCGACGAGAAGACGAGGTCGAAGCTCGCGTCGGGAAAGTCGAGCGCGTCGGCTGCCATCTGAATGAAATCGGCCTCGACGCCCTGGAGCTTCGCGCGCGTGGAGGCATAGCGCAGGCCGGGTGCGGCAACGTCGATGCCTGTCAGGGTCGCGTCGGGATAAGTCTGCTTCCACGGCAGGCTGTTATGGCCGACCGTGCAGCCGGTATCGAGGATCGTTCGCGGTGTGAAATCGGGATAGCGCCGCCGGATATAGGCCGCCATCGACAGGCCAATGTCGTCGAGGTTCGCACCCATCAGCCCCATCGAAAACACCGCCAGTCCGCGATCATAGGTCGCGCCTGCACCCATCGACTCGCCGCCGCCTGTGTAAGAGCCCGGCATCAGATGAACGTCGATCGAGCTGGCGTTGCGCGGCGGCACGAAATCGGGGTCGAGGCGGACGCTGCCCGGCAGATTCGACTGCGCTTTGGCAATCTCCTCAAGCCGTTGCGCATCGCGCGCGACGCCATCCGAAACGCTTGCCCAGACCATTTTCTGCGCCTGCACCCGCATCGACGAATAGATATTGAAAGCGGGATCGCCGCGCATCGCCTTGTGTGCTTCACCGCTCGTCGCGGGCGCGCGCCCCTCGGTATCGCGGAACTTCGGCATGGCCCGCCTGTCGTACGCTGCCTTCAGATCGCCGGCGAGGTCGTTCAGAATAAAGCTCCTGATCCCGGAGACAAATCGGCTGCGCGCCGCCTCGTCCTCGGTCGGCTCTGCCTTCATTGCATGCTGCAGTTCAAGCGTCATGGGTGTGCTCCTTTGACGTCAGGGGTGCCCGCCGCTGGCGCGGCAGGACAAGAGGGGTAGAACACGGCATCAAGCGTTCGGGGTGTCCGGATCAGCCAGATACTCCCGAACTTTGTGCCGGATTGCGGTCCGCTATGGATAAGGCTGGCGGGGCGATAGAAATAGCCGCCCGGGCGATAGTCGAACGCGCGTCTGCCCGTCGGCAGGCATTCCTCCAGATGATAGTCGCCCGACAATAGATAGCCTTCCTCCGCCGTCGAATGAACCTCCCAAGGTACGGCCGCGCCCGAATCGAGCCGCACCAGATGCGTGCGCGCACCCGTCGCCGGATCCGTGCGAAGGCGCTTTATCATCAGCGGCGAGGCCGCGCCTGCGTCCTTTGCGACCAACCCTGGTGTCCAAGCGATTGCGTCGCCCGCCGCAACGGCGATTGCGGGCTTAGCATTCAGGACTGCGGTCGGCGCATCGCGGAAGAGCAACAGGGTTGTTGGTCCTGCTACGACGACGTCAGCTGGCGCGAGGCCCTGGTCGAGCACCACAAGGTCGCCCGCTTTTACGGTCTGGCCGCTGATCGACAGCGCCCCTGCCAAAACATAGATTTCGGTAGGCCGGTCGATCGGTTCGAGGCGGAAACCGCCGCCGACAAGCGTAAGCTGCATTGCCGATCCCGTCCGGTCGTCGCGCAGGATCGTGGCGTTGCCGGGCCAGCCACCGGTCACAGCGCCAACTGGTGCGTTTGTGACGTCGGCGCCCAAGACGAGATCCTTGGGTTCGGCATAAATGGGCCGTGCAGGGATCGTGGCGCCCTCGAACGTTACGAGATAGTCGGATGTGCCGACTTTGCCGACCATATCGCCGCGCAACGCCGTCTCCGGGTAGATGCTCACCGTGTAATCGCCCGCAGATGGATTGAGCCGCATTGGCTTGATCGTCTCCTGATATGTCCGGCTGTTCCAGAAGGCGAGCGCGTTCGCGCGACATGGAAAGCGGACGATCAGCGTCGTATAACCCTTGGGCGGTGTTCCCTCTAGGAGGTCGAACGCACCGGGACTGTTGATATAATAACCGCCGAGGCGCTGATACATGCCGCTGTCGGCAATCGCTTTTCCATAAGCGAGCATTCGCGTGCGATCGAGCGTGGGGCCAGCCACGACCAGATAGACCGGCTTGTCGTCACAGCTGATGACGCGGTCGTTGGGCGGGAGAGCAGGCACGGCGGCAGCGGTAAGAAGGGCAAGCAGCATCATTTGATCCGCCATTCGTCGCAAAGGGTGCGCTTCCATGGCTTGCCGTCCTTGAACCACTGCCAGGTGCGCGCGCGGGTCTTGCCATCGGGGGCAAGCGTGATCATCTCTATGTAATAGGCGCCGGGAACATCGCGACGCTCGAGCCGCAACATCAGCACGCCTTCATGCGTTTCCCAGCCATGGCCGTGGAAGCGGTCGGTGTCCCAGTAGAGCTCGCCCTCCTTCAGGACGCCGCCGAACTCATAGTCCGCCGTCCGCCCGTCGTCCCAGCGCAGCTTATTGTGCTGGATATAGGCATAGGGCCCCTCGTCGGGAAATTCGCACCAGGTCCACATGTGGTGCTGGTCGATCAGGGTGCCGTCGGCGTCGATGTGGCGATACACCCCCTCCCACTCGCCCGCATGGCGCAGCATGTTCGGCATGGCCAGGGCGAGCGCGTCGTTCATTTCTGCAGCTGGTTCATTTCGATGAGGATGCCGTCGGGGTCGAAGAAGTTGCAGCCAATGACGCGGATCGGCGGTGCCCCGTTGCGTCCCGGATAGCTTTGTTCGCGAGGCGGGGAGGTAACGGTCACACCCGGCACCTTCGCCGCTTTCGCGCATTTCCCGGGGACGTCGTCGGTGTTGGTCACGATCACGACACCGCCCGGCCCCATGCGCTTTGGATAGGGACCGGGGTCGGGCAGGGCAGGCGTCGTCCACTGCATTAGCCCGATCCAGCCGATATAAGGGTCGTTGCTGTTGAGCAGAACCAGTCGCGCCCTCGCGCCTGGCTCGCCGGCGGGGAGGGCAATCCCCGATGTGGTGACGACCGTGTCATAGTTGACCTTCATCCCCATCACGTCGCGATAGAGTTGCAGCGACTTTTCCATATCGCGCACGATGATGGTCGCGCGGCGAATGTCGGTCGGCACGCGCTCTGCAGGTTTTTCGACGCCGACCGCGACGTTTGTCCGACTGCCCGGTGGAGGTGTAGGTCCTCCCGCCGTCGCGACGGCCAGCAGCAACGTCACAATCACGAGAAGGCATCCTCGGCATAGGCAGCAATTGGCAGGGCGGGCATGGTCTGGCGAATGATTGCCTGCGTCCGGAAAAACCGGGTCAGCCCCGCATCCCCCATACGCGACGGCCCCATGCCCGACAGCTTGAAGCTGCAGTTCTCGGCATCCCAAACGCCTGCGGTCAGAGATCCGTCGTTGATCGAGATTGCACCTGCCTCGAGCCGCTCACCTATTGCGACCGCTTCGGCCGGATCACCGATCACGGCGGCGGACAGGCCATAGATACTGTCGTTGGCTTGGGCGATGGCATCCTCGACATCGTCAAAAACAATCACGGGAATGACCGGCCCGAAAGTCTCATCGCGAACCACGCTCATGTCGGGCGTGACATCGACCAATACGGTCGGTCTCAAATATCTTCCGCCGCCTAGCGTCTCGACGGTGCCTCCGGTCAGGATGCGTGCGCCCATCGCGATAGCTTCGGCGAGCTGGTCGCCGACCTTGTCGCCCTGGGGACCGAAGATGAAAGGACCGATCTCGCCCTTTGTGATATCCGGATAGTTCAGGCGCACCGCTTCTGCCTCGGCAACGAGCGCATCGAGGAAGGGCGTGGCAATCGCGCGATTGACATAGACGCGCTCGATCGACTGGCACGCCTGTCCGTTGGCGACGACGCTTGACCGCAGGGCGATCCCTGCTGCCGCGACTGGATCGGCAGAGGCCAGTACGATCATCGGATCCTTGCCGCCCAGTTCGAGATTGGCAGGGATGAACGCACGTGCCGCGGCCTCCGCGACCTTGCGCCCCGTCGCAACCGATCCGGTAAAGCAGATGTAATCGACATGATCGACAACAGCCCGCCCCGTGTCAGCGTCGCCATCGACCAGCGACACGACTGCCGCAAGCTCGGGTATGATCTCAACGGTCTTGCGCAATTCGGGGATAAAGCGCGGCGTGATTTCCGAAGGCTTGATGAGTGCCGCACAACCGGCGGCAAGTGCGGGAATGGCATCGACCAGCGCGAGAAGCAGCGGAAAGTTCCAGGGCGCAATCGCACCGAACAACTGGAACGGAACATGGCGATTATCGATCCGCACGCCTGGTGTGCCACTCGCCACGTCATTCAGGTCGAGACCACCTATGATCTGCGGGGCGCGGTCGGCCCAACGTCGCATTGCGCCGACGACGCCTGCAACCTCGATTCTGGCAATCGCCACGCGGCCGGTGTCGATGCTCAGCTTTTCGGTAAGCGCAGCGCCGTTCGCCTCGATCGCATCGGCCCAACGGTGCAGGACGATGGCCCGGCCGCTTGGCCCGAGTTTATGCCACGCGGGCTGCGCGCTGCGCAGTTGCTTTGCCTTGTGCGCGATGTCGTCACGGGTCGCGGGAACAATCTCATAATCGGCTTGGCCCGTGCGTGGATTGACGACTTTCATTTCTGTACTTCCCAGGTGTCGATGATGTCCTGTCCGCGCGCGAACCACGCGCCCTTTGATTGTAATCCGGCGAGCAATTCCTCGAACGCATCGATGCGATAGGGGAGGCCCATGATGTACGGAGAGATATGTAGCGGCAGCATCCGCCCGCCTTGCGCTTCGGCCTCGCGAGCCAGCCACTCGAAGGCGTCGTGCATCGAGGTTGCGTAGCTGTCCGCCGATTGCTGCTGGACCGTGATGATCTGGCGGTCACTGAGTTCGTGGTTGAGTGGCAGGTTGATGAGGCCGTTCGTGAAGCAATAGGGCATCTCGTCGTTCACCCAGTCGCAACAGTAACGCACGCCCGCCTCAGAGAGCAGGCGCGGGGTGCGCCAACTTTGCGATCGCGCGATGGAAAGCCAGCCGGTCGGGCGAGTGCCGCTGACCCGTTCGAGCGTGTCGAGCGACGTGGCAATCAGGGCGCGTTCGTCCTCCTCGGGCAGGGTGGTCGCGATGGTACCGTTCATGTCGGTCGAATGGGCGATGATCTCGTGCCCTGCGCTCACGATATCAGCGATGATCGACGGATAGCGTTCTGCGATCGCGCTGTTGGTCGCGACGGACACCCTGATGCTCGCCTTAGCAAAGGCATTGAGCAGTCGATAAAAGCCGATCCGCGTCCCGTATTCACGCGCAGTATAGTGGCGGTAATCGGGATAGGCGGTCTGCATATGCCCCGGTGCGCGGAACGGCGTGTCGGACGGGGTGAGCGGGAAGTATTCGAGGCTGACACAGATCCAGACCGCAACCTTTGCGTCGCCGGGCCATGCGACAGGTCTACGTTCCTTCAGTGCGGACCATGTGTAAAAGCCGTGGTCATAGCCCTGCTGGCGCTTGGGGTATTCGATATAGCCGGGATCGAGCGTCATTGCTGCCCCCGCCACGCATCGGCGATCTCGCCCGCCGTCGCGAGCCAGCCGCGCCCATCCTCCGCGATTTCGCGCAGCGCCTGCTCGAAGGGACCGATGCGGTGGGGCTGGCCGATCAGATAGGCATGAAGTGGTATGCACATCACCGTGCCACCTTCATCGGCCAGACGCCGGTATTGCCGCACCAGCGTGTCGGCATAGTCGCGCGGGGACATGTTATAGACGAACAAACCGTAGTGGTCGTTGACCTCGAGGCTATAGGGCATCGAGATCAGGTCGCCAGACCTGGTCTTCACCCGTTGCGGCTGGTCATCGTGATACAGGTCGCAGGTGTAATCGAGACCATATTCAGCAATCAGGTCGAGCGTGTTTTCGGTATGCGTGAGTGCAGGGGCGAGCCAGCCGCGAATCGTTTGGCCGGTCGCGTCGCGAACAGTGCGGATCGAATCCTCGATGATCGCCCGTTCTTGACGCTCGTCCATGTCATACGCGTAGCGCGTGTTGTAGATGCCATGGCTGAAGAATTCCCACCCGCGCGCTACCCCGTCGGAGACAACTTCGGGGTGATGCTGGCACAGCGCGACCGACAGGCTGACCGAGCCGGGAAAGCCGTGGCGCATCATGACATCGGCCATGCGCCAGTGCGACACACGATTGCTGTGGTCGCGGTGGCTGTAGCCGACGACATCGGGGTGGGGCTTGGCCCATGCCTTGCGGCGCGGATGCGGTGGCGGGTCGATTTCGTAATATTCGAGGTTGGGCGCGACCCACACCGCGACTTGCTTGTTGCCGGGCCAGACGACGGGGGCGCGGTCGCGATAGGGGACGAAGTCGTAGAGGCCGAGGTCGGATCTCACTGGGTGTTGAGCCAGTCCACCACCGCCTGCACCGGCTCGACATCGGCATATTTCAGCTGGAGGTCGGTCAAATTGGCGAAGTGATAGCTTTCGTGTTTGTCAGCGCAGGTCTCGATCGGGACGATGGTGCGGTAACCGTGGCTCAATGCCTCGACCGCCGTCGCGCGGACGCAGCCGCTTGTGCTGCCGCCGGTGACGACGACGGTGTCGATTTTGTGCCAGACGAGATAACTGGCGAGCGGCGTTTCGAAGAACGCGCTTGGCATGCGTTTGGTAAATTGGAGGTCGCCCGGATCGATCTCGCAGCGTGGGTCGTAGGCGTGGCGCTCGGAACCGTATTTGATGTTTTGCAATGAATCGGGCGTGTCGGTCCGCGTGCCCCATACTCCGGCATCGCCGCTGTCATCGGCGTAACCCACGCGGCTCCAGATGACAGGCATCCCCTTAGCGCGCGCCAGACGGCTGATCGTGTTGACGTGCTCGATCTGGCGCGGGTCGGTTTCGTAAGCGGTCTTGAACGTCGCGATATCGGTATAGGCGCGCTGGAAATCGACGTTGACGATGGCGAGCTTTGCGCCAAAGCCGAACTTCGCCCGCGCAGGATTGGCCATCACATCGTCGAAAATCTGTCTCGCGGTGCGCGAATCCGAAACCATGCGTGTGCCGATGAAAGTCATGGCCGCATCATGCAAAAGCGATTAGGGGTTGTCGAGACGAATTTGTCCGGACAAATTATGTGGCGATGATTACGCGACACTTTATCGATGTCGACCAAGGGTCGGTACGCCGCAGGGTCCACTATCGGCGCTGCGGCAGCGGGCCCGCACTGCTGATGGTGCACCAGTCGCCGCGCTCGTCGAAAGAATATGAGGCCCTGATGTGCGACTGGGGCGCACACTTCACCTGCATCGCGCCCGATACGCCGGGATTCGGCCAATCCGCCCCCTTGCCCGGTCAGCCGACAATAGACGATTTCGCCGACGCCAATATCGCACTGCTCAATGCGCTGGGGCTGAAAAACGTCGCCGCCTATGGCTTCCACTCGGGCGGAATTATCCTTGTCACTGCGCTGAAGCGGCATCCCGAGCGGTTCAGCTGCCTTGCGGTGGGCGGCTATGCGATCTGGAACCATCAAGAGATGGTGATCTTCGGCGAAAGTTATCTGCCGCCGTTCGTGCCGTCGGGCTATGGCGAACATCTGACTTGGTTGTGGAACCGCATCATCGAGCAAAGCTGGGTTTTTCCATGGTTCGACGTGCGCGATGCAGCGCGGTTGCCGAACCCCCATGACGATCCAGCAAAGGTCCACGCCGTCGTCATGGAAATGCTCGATGCGGGCGATGCCTATCGCGCGGGGTACGGGGCCGTGCTGCGTGCGTCGCGTGATATTCCGCCGGTGGAAACGGTGACGCCGCCGGTGCTGATTACGGCCTATGATGGCGATCCGCTGCAGACGCACATCGACCGGCTGGGTGCGATGCCGAAGAGCTGGTCGGCAGCAAAAGTCGCAACACAAGCGGACCATCAAGCGGCAAGTCTGGCGTTTCTCCTCGAGAGTGGCGGGCCGGTGGTCGGGGTGTTGCCCGAGGCTGATGACGCGGGCTTTGTTCGCCTATCGACCGGTGCTTTCGACGGGCTGATCCATTGGGACGGCGTCGATGTCGATCCGCCGGGTCACGGTTTGTCGGACGACTGGAAGGGCGCGCCACCCGTATACTGGTTGGACTGGCAAGCAGTGTTTGAGGCGTTCGAGACCGCGACGGGCAAAACTGTCGTTCTGCCCACACTGCCCAAGGGCGATCCGGAATTGCTCTATCCCGACCTGACGCCCGACCGGTTCGGGGCGTATCTGACGAAGGCGTGGAGCATATCTCGCGCTGCCATGCTGTTCGATCCGTGGTATGAGGTCAGCTCCGCGACCGCGTTGCCTATTGATCCGGCGCGGATCACCCCCGAGTCGCTGGCGACTGACATGCGCAGTCGTTTGCGCAACCGCGCTGCCAAAGCGCTGCATAAAGCTCGATTGATGAAGGGAGACGCTTGTGGGAATCCGTGAAGACATGCCGTTGCTGGCCAAACACGAAGGCGTGTGGGACGGCATCTACACCTATTTCAACGCCGACAATGTGAAGATCGACGAGCATCGTTCGCGCCTGCTGTGCCGCTTTCCCGACAGCGGGCCTTCACCCTATCACCAGACGAACTGGTACACCTGGGATGATGGGCGCACCGATATTCGCGACTTTCCTGCCGAATACCGCAACAAGCGGGTGTGGTGGGATAACGAGCTGATCGTCGGCTGGGCCGCCGAAGTCGGTTTGGACGACTATAATCGCACCGTGATGCTTTATTGGCAACGGCAGGGCGATCCGTCGCTGTATCTCTACGAGATGATCCAGTTGGCAGATTCGGGTGTCGACCGGTGCCGGACGTGGCATTGGATTCGCAATGGCCTACTGGAAACGCGCACCGCGATTCAGGAAAAGCTGGTAACGCGGGACTGGCGCGCGGTCGAGGCGGAGATGACGGCTGGCTGAGCGGACGCTCTTCAACAAATTATGGGACGCGCATGTCGTGGCCGACCTCGGTGCCGGAAACGCGCTGATCGCCATTGACCGGGTGTTTCTGCACGAACGCACCGGGGCTGCCGCGCTGAAGAGCATGGCGGCGGCGGGTCGTCGGGTAATCGACCCCGCGCGCGTGTTCGCGGTGATGGACCATATTGTCGATACGCGGCTGGGGCGCGGGGATGCGACGCTGATGCCGGCCGGTGATGCGTTCATTGCGGATACGCGTGCGGCGTGCCGGGACGCTGGGATTACGCTGTTCGACGTGAACGATCCTGATCAGGGGATCACCCATGTCATTTCGCCCGAGCTGGGGATTGTCCTGCCAGGTATGACTTTGGTTGCGCCTGATAGTCACACCTGCACCCAGGGCGCGTTCGGCGCGTTCGCCTGGGGCATCGGGTCAAGCGAAGCCGAACATGCCATGGCAACGGGGACGCTGCGAATGTCACGTCCAAAGACCATGCGGGTGACATTTACGGGTGCGCTGCAGCCCGGTGTCACAGCCAAAGACATGATCCTAACGCTGCTCGCTCGTCACGGCGCGGGCGGAGGCAGTGGTTATGTGCTGGAGTTTGTGGGAGATGCCGTGACTGCGCTCGACATTGAAGCGCGGCAGACGCTGTGCAACATGGCGACCGAGTTTGCGGCGGTCAGCGGGATCATTGCGCCTGATGTGGTGACGCTCAATTACCTGCGTGGACGTCGCTACGCGCCCGACCAGTTGCCCGATTGGCACGATCTGGTCAGTGATGCGGATGCGGTCTTCGATGCAGAGATCGTGATCGATGCGGGCGTGATTATGCCCATGGTCAGCTGGGGGACATCGCCCGAACACAGTATCGGGATCGACGATGTCTTGCCGCAGGGCCCTGAGCGCGCGCATGACTATATCGGACTAGCGCCGGGGACGCCGATCGCCGGGGTGCCGATCGATGCTGCTTTCATTGGGAGCTGCACCAATGCGCGCCTGTCCGACCTGCGCCGCGCGGCGGCTGTTCTCGACGGTCGGCAGGTTGCACCCGGTGTCAGGGCGCTCGTCGTGCCGGGATCGCGCGCAGTTAAGCGCGCAGCTGAGGCGGAGGGCTTGGACGTCGTCTTTACCCGGGCGGGATTCGAGTGGCGCGACAGTGGGTGCTCGCTATGTTTTTACGCGGGCGGTGAAGGATTTTCGCCGGGCAGTCGCGTGATTTCATCAACAAATCGCAATTTCGAGGGGCGGCAGGGGCCGGGAATTCGCACGCACATCGCGTCACCCGAAACGGTGGCGGCCAGTGCAATCGCCGGCGTGATCGCGCGGGCATGACCCCCTTCACCACCCTCACGTCCGTCGTGGCGCCGCTGATCCGCGACAATGTCGATACCGACGCCATAATCCCGTCGCGCGAAATGAAGACCACGGGGCGCACGGGCCTTGCCGACGGGCTGTTCGCGCCTTGGCGTTACGTCGATGGACGCACTCCGGCCCCTGACTTTGTGCTCAACCAGCCCGATTTTGCTCGTGCCGCAATTCTCGCCAGCGGCGAAAACTTCGGCTGCGGATCGAGCCGCGAACATGCGGTTTGGGCGTTGGCCGAATGGGGCATTCGCGGGGTGATTGCCGAAAGCTTCGCACCGATTTTCCGCAACAACTGCATCCGCAACGGGGTGCTGGCGGTGACGCTGGCGAAGCATGCGATTGCCAATATTGCGGGGCGCGAAGTGACGATCGACCTGCCTGCGCAAACGGTCGCGGGGTATCGCTTCGAGATCGACCCCGAAGCCAAGGGGATGCTCGTCGCAGGGCTCGACGCCATAGACCTTACGTTGAAGCATGCCACCGACATATCGGCATTTCACAAGCGCGACCGCGCCCTGCGGCCATGGGTATATCTATGATCCTGATTTCTGAAGTCGGCCCACGCGACGGTTTGCAGAGCATCGACCAGGTGATGCCGACCGACGCGAAAAAGGCGTGGATCGCTGCCGAAGCTGCAGCAGGGGTGCGTGAGATTGAGGTCGGAAGTTTTGTGCCGCCCGGGCTGCTGCCGCAAATGGCCGACACGGCCGAAGTCGTGGCGTTTGCGCGGACCTTACCCGGCCTCAACGTTGTTGCGCTGGTGCCCAATGCAAAAGGGGCGGCGCGCGCTGTCGAAGCGGGCGTGCATGGCATGTCGATCCCGTTTTCGATGTCCGAAACGCATTCTATCAAGAATGTCCGCAAGGATCATGCGACAATGCTTAAAGAGGTTCGCGCGGTCGTCGCCATCGCCAAAACAGCGGGCGTGCACTTCGCCGTCGGACTGTCGACGGCGTTCGGCTGCACGATGGAAGGGCCAGTCAGCGAGGACGCGGTGGTTCGGCTTGCCGCCGCTTGTGCGGACGCCGGCGTGACCGAGTTCAGCCTGTCGGACACCACCGGCTATGCCAACCCCGCACAGGTACGGCGGCTGGTAAAGGCGGTGCGCGGCGCAGTGGGGGAACGGCTGACGACATTGCATCTGCACAATACGCGCGGGCTGGGGCTGGCGAATGTGCTCGCCGGGCTGGACGAAGGGATTACGACATTCGACGCCTCGCTTGGCGGGCTTGGGGGCTGTCCCTTCGCGCCGGGGGCATCGGGCAATATCGTGACCGAAGATCTGGTCTTCATGCTGCAGGCGATGGGCTTTGAAACAGGGATAGACCTGCCCGCGCTGCTCGAGGTGCGCGACATCGTCGCGGCGGCGCTGCCGGGCGAGCCGCTTCATGGGTTTACGCCCGATGCGGGCTTGCCCTTGGGGTTCGCCCTATGAGTGCTATCCCGCTCGCAGGCCTTAAGGTCGTAGAATTCACGCACATGGTCATGGGGCCGACAGTAGGGCACATTCTTGCCTCGCTGGGCGCAGAAGTCGTGCGCGTCGAGCCTATCGGTGGGGACCACACGCGGCGGTTGCTGGGGTCGGGCGCGGGATACTTCCCCATGTACAACCGGCACAAGGACAGCATTTGCCTTGACCTCAAGTCCGAGGATGGACTTCGGATTGCCCTGCAGCTTGCCGAACGGGCCGACATATTGGTCGAAAATTTCCGGCCCGGTGCACTCGACCGGCTGGGGCTGGGGCATGACGCGCTGAAGCGGGCCAATCCCCGGCTGATCTATTGCAGCGAAAAGGGATTCCTCCCCGGCCCCTACGAGAACCGCACCGCGCTCGACGAGGTCGCGCAGATGATGGGCGGCTTGGCCTATATGACGGGCCCGCCCGGGCGGCCGCTGCGCGCCGGGGCGAGCGTCATCGACGTGACCGGCGGGATGTTCGGCGTCATCGCAATCCTTGCGGCGGTCGAGGAGCGGCACCGGACGGGCATGGGGCAGAAAGTGCAATCGTCTCTGTTCGAAACGACCGTTTACCTCGTTGGCCAGCATATGGCGCAAAAAGCGGTGACAGGCCGCGCCGCAGATCCGATGCCCGCGCGGATTTCGGCCTGGGCGATATACGATGTCTTCGAAACGGCGGACGACAGCCATGTCTTCATCGGTGTAGTCACCGACGCGCTGTGGCAGAAATTCTGCGAGATGTTCTGCCTAGATGAGCTCTGGGCAGACCTGTCGCTCCGTAAGAACAATGAACGGGTCCTCGCCCGTGACCGGCTGATGCCGCAGATCCGCGCGCTTGTGAAAGGCTTCACGCGCGACGAGATCATCGCTCGGCTTGACGGGACCGGCCTGCCGTTTGCCCCCATTGGGCGGCCCGAGGATATGTTCGACGACCTGCATCTGCTGGCATCGGGCGGGCTGGAGGCGGTGACCCTCGACGATGGGCGCACGACGACGCTGCCGGGGCTGCCCATCGAAATGGATGGCGCACGGGTGGGGGGAGACGATACACTCCCTTTGCCGGGCGCAGACACACGCAAGATATTGTCGGGCCTCGGCTATACCATTTCGGATGTCGAAGTCCTGCTAAAGACGGGCGTTGTTGCTTGAGAAAACAGAGCTGCGATGCCGGTGCGCCCGGCTCTTTGCCGGTAATTGCTCACAGGGTTGGCAAGAAAAGCTTGCGCTGGGAATCGGGATTTGATTCACCCTACGGACGGCACCGCCGCTGCTTCATGTCCTGACCGAGACCGAGAAGAAGGATCTGCTGCTTGCGCCGTATGAGATGATCGAGCGGATGGCATCGCGGATTTCGGAACTGGAGGCGTTGGTTGGCAAGCCGCGTAAGACCGCGAAGAACGCGCCTATTTCGCCCTCGAAGGATAAGCTCGGCAAGGGCGGTGGTAATGGATGCACATCGAGGAGTGGCAAGCGACCAGCGCGCGAAGACAAACACTGACCATTGACGCAAACGCCGGATAGGACTGAACGTGTCATGGCGTCGGCATGCCATTGCGGAACCGATGTTTCGGACCAGGCCCTGTGTTGCCGATATCGCTATGACCATATCGACCTGCGGCCAATCCGCCCGCTCGTCACCCCGGCGCATGGGCACCAGCATGGGCATGGCCGCCAATGCGAGGGAAGATCATTCCTCCGGCCCCCCATCCCGGTGGTTCCACAGGAGCATCCCGCGACACGCCGCCGCCAGCGTGTCGAGATCGCGCGGGCGGGCGATGC
>JBMOGG010000056.1:0-16433 GCA_049318505.1 Sphingomonas sp.
AATCGCAGCATCGCCCGTTCTCGTCGTCGGAATGGCAGGTGCGAGTTTTCTGCTCGATTATTCTTCCAGCGCCCCATCTCGCGTCGATCAAGATTGCCCAGTTCCCGCATCGCGGCAGGGTATGAGGGTAACCCGTCGGTGACGACGACCTCAGGCCGGCCGTGCCGCTTCAGCGCCTTCTTCAGGAATCGCAAAGTCGCAGATTTGTACCGTTTCCTGGTGACATAAGATTCCAGGATTTCGCCTTCGTGGTCAACGGCGCGCCATAGGTAATGCATCTCGCCGTTGATCTTCAAGTACACCTCGTCAAGGTGCCATCGCCATTGCCGAAACCCTCGCATCCGGCTCACGCGTTGCCGCCGGATGTCAGCCGCAAACAGCGGACCAAACCGATTCCACCACAGCCGCACTGTCTCGTGACAAATGTCGATGCCCCGCTCGAAAAGCAGATCCTTGACGTTGCGCAACGACAATGGAAACCGCACATACAGCATCACAACGAGCCGGATCACATCCGGCGATGAGTGAAAATAGCGGAAGGGATTTGCAGGTTTTCGTGGTCGGGACATGCCCCTGCCCTACCCCGTTTGGAACCTCATCACCATCCGGTGCAGTTGCTTTGACAGTGCCTTTGAAGCCCTCCAAGGGGCCCGGTGGCGGAGCGGGAGGGATTCGAACCCTCGAGGAGCATTGCTACCCCTACTCACTTTCCAGGCGAGCGCCTTCGACCACTCGGCCACCGCTCCGCATGCACTGGAAGCAGTGGCCGTAGCGGGGCAGCGAGGTTGGCGCAACGGCCAACCCCGCCGGCAATCAGAACATGGCCCCGATTAGAATTTCGCGCGGGCCTGAATGCCGTAGAGACGTGGTTCGGCAGGGATGTACGACGGGATGCCGAACGCACCGCCGGTGTTGCCCGCATCGAGCAGATAGTCCTTGTCGAGCAGGTTGCGGGCGAAGGCCGAGACCTCGAACCGGCTGCCGTCGCCATCAGCCATCCTGCCGAAGCCCACGCCTGCGCGGATATTGACCAAGGTCACCGGCCCCTGCGCAATCAGCGGGTTATTGGGGATTTCGAAGAAGATGCGGCTGCGATAGGTCACCGTTGGCGTCAGGAAGACGCGCACGTCGCCCCCAAGCCGCGCATCGATGGTGAAGCCGCCCGATGCCTGTACTTCGGGTTGCAGGCGGAACTTGGCACCCCGGAAATTCGCTGCGATCGTCAGCCTATTGTCGATGCCGCCGTCGATATAGCCGATGTTGGCAAAGGCGCTGAGCCAGCTGGCGGGGCGAATCGCGATTTCTGCCTCGACCCCCTTGTTGGTCGCACTCCCCGCGCTTTCGGTGCGCGTCGTGCCGTTGGGCTGGATCACGCTGACCTGGAAATTGTCATAAGTCAGCCAATAGGCGCCGATCGAGCCCGACACGATGCCTGACGACCCTTTCAGGCCGACCTCATAGTTCCAGACGTTTTCGGCGGCCACCGGCGTGAAATTGCCCATGGGGCCAGTGGGTGTCGACACCGCGCCGAGCTGGACGGTGTCAGAGCGCCGCCCCTTCGAGACCGTCGCATAGGCGTTGATCTTGTTCGACAGGCGCCACAGCAAGTTGAAGCGGGGCAGGATCGCCGAAAAACTGTCCTCGGTCCGGAATGTCTGCCCGGCGGTATCGACCTGGCCGGGGATGAGCGAGGCACCGCCCGTAAGTGCCGAGCGTGCTACGCGGGCGAAGAACCCCGAGTTGCGCTTTTCGATGAGCACGCGCACGCCGGCCGTCACTTCGAGCGCGGGCGTCGGGATCCAGGTCCCGTCGGCGAACACCGAATAGCTGTCGTTGCGCCCGGAGTTCTCGAACACCGACTGGTACGGCACCGGCGTCGCGGCCTGCGCCGGGACGCTGCCGCCGGGGGCGACGCATTGCGCGCGCGTCGCTGGCGTGCTGGTCGCGCACGCCAGGTAGACGCGCTCGTTGGTTGAGAACGGCACGTTCTGGATGCTGTTTTCGTGGAAGAAGTTGAACCCGAACGAGCCGCGGAACCGGTCACCTGTATAGGCGAAGCGTGTTTCGTGGTTGAACTGGTCGCCCTTGGCCAGTTCGGCGAATTCGAGATACCAGGCGGCCGAACCATCGGCGTCGAACACTTCGAGCGAATCGAATTTGCGGTACCCGTTGACCATGGTCAGCGACCAGCCGTCGGCGAACTTCCAGTTCACCGTAAGGTTCGCGTCATAGACATCGCGGCGCAGGCCGAGCTTGGGGAGGCCGAGCACAGTCGCCGACAAGGGCGAGCCGCTGAGCGCGGCATCCCCGAACGGATTGCCGGGGCCCGATGCGGTCGGCAGCGCCAGGCTGACGAAGGCGGTGCCGGGGTTGCGCTGGCGGTCATAGGTCAGGATCAGGTCGGCGCTGAGGTCGGCACTGGGCGTGTAGCGCAGCGACGCGCGCACACCGAGCTGGTTCTGGCCGTTGAGGTCATCCTGACCGGGAAACAGGTTGTTCACATAACCGTCGCGCTTCTTGAACTGCGCGGCGATGCGGCCGGCCAGCAGGTCGTTACCGGCGTTGATGTGGCCGCCGAGCTGATAGCTGTTGAAATTGCCGACGCCGCCCGAAACTTCGCCCGACAGGCCGGGCTTGGGCTTTGCGGAAATGATGCTGATCGCGCCGACCGCCGATGCCGTCCCGAACAGCGTCGCCTGCGGGCCCTTCACCACTTCGACGCGCTCGATATCGTACAGGTCCTGGTACGCGCCGCGCGAGCGGCTGATGTCGACCCCATTGTAGTAGAGCGTGACGCGCGCTGCCTGTTGCGCCGAGCCCGAGTCCGATGTGATGCCGCGGATGACGATGCCGGGGTTGTTTGCGCTCTGCTCCTGGATGTTGAGGCCCGGCACGAAGAAGGCGAGCTCGTCGAGGTCTGACACCCCGAGCTGACGCATGCGTTCACCCGACGTCGCGACCAGCGTAATCGGCACGTCGATGCCGCGTTCCTCGCGCTTTTGCGTCGTGACGATGATGTCGTCGTTCGCGGTGGTTTCGCCTGGGGCTTGGGCGAGCGCGGGCAGGGCGGTGCCGGCAAGCAACAGGGCGAGTGTGGTGCGCGTAACGATCATATCAGTTCCCTTTGAAAACGTACTTTGCGTTCCGCGCGCCAGTCGGGGGGAAATGTGACGGCGTCGCGTCGCGACAGCGGCAATCATGTTGCAGTGCAATATTTATGCGGCAGAGTCGGACCTTGCGCCGCCGCGCGGGGGTGGCATGTTGGCCACATGAGAACCATCGCCCTGCCGCCCGTCCTGCTGGCGCCCGTCCTGCTGGCGCTGTCTGCGCAAGCGCCTCCCCCCAAGCCTGGTGCAGTGCTTGCGCCTTCCGAGATCGTCGCCGCAGCGCCGGCCGCCGACTGGGTGACGATTGCGGCATCGGACCTGCTCGTGATGGATTTAGCGCCTGATCGCGACGGCAACGCCCGGCGGGTCGTCATCCAGCTGATGCCGCCGCCGTTTTCGCAAGGGTGGGTGGGCAACGTGCGGCTGCTCGCCGCAGCCCATTGGTGGGACGGGCTGAGCATCAACCGCGTGCAGGACAATTATGTCGTGCAATGGGGCGATGCGGATGGCGAGGACAAGGCGAAAGCGAAGAAGTTGCCGCCGGGGTTGGTAACCGTCCAGGAGCGTGATTACGATGTAGGTGCGCAGAAGTTTAGGGACGCGCAAATCGACACACCTGCGAATGCAACCGCCGGGGCCACGATAGGGGCCGTCGATCTTGCCGATCAGGCGGCAAAACTTGAAGCGCAGAGCAGCCACATTGATGCCTACGCAAGTCGCATTGACATCTACAAAGGTTGGGCATTGGCTGGTAACGACAAGGATCTCTGGCCCGTCCACTGCTATGGCATGGTCGGCGTTGGGCGCAACTTGTCGCCCGATACCGGCACCGGGGCCGAACTTTACACCGTTATCGGCCATGCGCCGCGCCATCTCGACCGCAACATCGCACTGGTCGGCCGCGTGATTTCGGGCATCGAAAACCTGTCGAGCCTGCCGCGCGGCACGGGGGCCCTAGGCTTCTACGAAAAGCCCGAACGGCGTGTGACGATTATCTCGATCCGGCTGGGGAACGAGGTCGCCGATCTGCCCCGCTACCAATATCTGTCGACCGAAAGCGCGAGTTTCGCGAAATATGCCGACGCGCGCGCCAACCGCCGCGACGCGTTCTTCATCGTGCCGGCGGGTGGGGCGGACATCTGCAATATCCCGGTGCCGGTACGCAAGGCGCCCTGAGCGACGGTCAGGCAGGGAGCAGCACCATCCGGTCGCCCTCAATCGTCACGCTCCCCAGCGTCGCGAGAAAACTTTGCCCAAGCAGCGAGATATCCCCGTCGCCGCCAATCACCACACCGGAGACGCCGCGCGCTTCGATGCTGCCGACTGCAACCCGGTCGAACAGGACGCGCCGTAGCCGAATCTCGCCGCCCGCCCCGCGACCCACCTCGTTGAAGTCATTTTCGGACAGGAACAGCCCCGACTTCTGCGCATCGGCGCGGGTCAGCGCAAGGCTCGACGCCCCGGTATCGATCATGACGCGAATCGGCGTCCCGTTAACCGAGGCATTGGTGTAGAAATGCCCGTCTGCCTCGCGCTGCAACACAACGGCATGTCCGGTGTCGGTCTGGCGCGGCGGCGTTTCCAGCGAGTCGAACGGCGCTGGCGGGGGCATGTTGCGATCGGTGGGCGGCGCGCGACCGATCGAGAGCGCGGCGGCGATTACGAGCGCCGCGAAAACAAGGGCGTAATTCTTCGTCATCGCATCCTTTTGCTAGGCGGCGTGGGTTACTTTGGCGCTTCGCGACAGGGTTAACGATTTGCAGCCGCGCAGAACGACCGCTAGGCGCGCTCGTACGATGGACTATGTCAGCACAAGGGGACGCGCACCGGCGCTCGGGTTCGAGGATGTCACGCTTGCGGGGCTCGCCAGCGATGGCGGGCTGTACGTGCCGCGCGAATGGCCGGTGCTGAGCCGCGATGAGATCGCGGGCCTTGCGGGCAAGTCCTATGTCGAGACCGCCGTCACCGTCATGCGTCCGTTCGTCGCGGGCGCGCTCGACGACGAGGCGCTGCGGGCGCTCTGCACCGAGGCCTATGGGCGGTTCGGGCATGATGCGGTGGTGCCGCTCGTGCAGCTCGACGCGCAGCACTGGCTGCTCGAGCTTTTCCACGGCCCGACCCTGGCGTTTAAGGATGTCGCGCTCCAACTGCTCGGCCTGTTGTTCGAACGGTTCCTGTCGAAACGCGAAACCGCGCTGACCGTCGTCGGTGCAACCTCGGGCGATACCGGCTCGGCAGCCATCGATGCCCTTGCGGGCCGCGAACGGGTCGAGGTGTTCATGCTCCACCCCGCGGGGCGGGTGTCCGACGTGCAGCGGCGCCAGATGACGACGGTACTCGCGCCCAACATTCACAATATCGCGGTCGAGGGCGATTTCGACGACGCGCAGCGGATCGTGAAGGCGATGTTCGCTGATGGCGAGGCGCGGGCGCGGTTGAACCTCAGCGCTGTCAATTCGATCAACTGGGCGCGGCTAATGGCGCAGGTGGTCTATTATTTCTATGCCGCGGTGCGCTTGGGCGCCCCTGACCGGCCCGTGGCTTTTTCGGTGCCGACGGGCAATTTCGGCGATGTCTTCGCCGGCTATGTTGCGGCACGGATGGGCTTGCCCATCGCCAGGCTGATCGTCGCGACCAACGTCAACGACATCCTCCACCGCGCGCTATCGTCGGGCGATTACAGCTGCGGTACGGTGACGCCAACCTCGACACCTTCTATGGACATTCAGGTCTCATCGAATTTCGAACGGCTGCTGTTTGATCTGTCGGGGCGCGACGGTGTCGCGCTGTCGGCCATGATGGGCGCGTTCGAGGCAACGAAAACCTTGTCGATCCCCGCCGACATGCTGGTGTCGGCGCGCGTCCTGTTCAGCAGCAGAAGGGTCGACGCCGACAATATGTCGCGGTCGATGCGCTGGGCACACGACCGGTGCGGGCAGGTGATCGATCCGCACACGGCCATCGGCTTGTCGGCGGCGCGCGATATGGATCTCGCAGGCGTGCCGGTCGTGACGCTGGCTACGGCGCATCCGGCGAAATTCCGCGACGCGGTCGAGCGCGCGACCGGCGTCCGCCCCGCGCTGCCCGCGCGCGTGGCCGGCCTTTTCGAGCGACAGGAACGCTTTGATACGCTGCCAGCCACACTCGACGCAGTGAAGGGGTATGTGTTCGAGCGGTCGGCGTGACGCTCGACACGCTCATCGGCGAACCTTGGGCCGACTACGGCCTGATCGACAGCGGCCATGGCCGCAAGCTTGAGCGCTATGGCCCCTATCGCTTCATCCGGCCCGAGCCCCAGGCAATGTGGGCCCCGGCGACCCAAGGCTGGACCGCCGACGGCGAGTTCGTCCCCGGCGCGGACGAGGATGGTGGCGGGCGCTGGGTATTCGAACGTGATGTGCCGCGCAGCGGCTGGGACCTTCGCTGGGACGACCTGAGCTTCACCGCGCAGACGACGCCGTTCCGGCATCTCGGCTTTTTCCCAGACATGATGCCGGTGTGGCGCTGGGCCCGCGAACGGCTGGCCGGGTACGACGCGCCGCAATGCCTGAACCTGTTCGGCTATACCGGTGTCGGCAGCCTCGCGCTCGCGTCGCAGGGCGCCAGTGTCACCCATGTCGATGCGTCGAAAAAATCGGTCGAGGTGGCCAAGGCGAACGCGTTGCTCGCCGACCTTTCCGACAAGCCGATCCGCTGGATTATCGACGATGCCGCCAAATTCACCGCGCGCGAGGGGCGGCGCGGGCGGCGCTATGATGGCATCATCCTCGACCCGCCCAAATACGGCCGCGGACCCGAAGGCGAAGTGTGGCAGCTCGAGCGCGACCTAGCGCCCCTCATTGCTGGCGTCCGCGCGCTCGTCGATGACAAATCGGCGTTCGTGTTCCTGACCGTCTATGCGATCCGCCTGTCGGCGCTTGCGATCGGTGAACTTGTGCAACAGGCGTTCGGCGACCTGCCCGGCCGCGTCGAGTGTGGCGAACTCGGCGTGCGCGAGGAAGCGCGCGGCCTTTGCCTGCCTACCGCAATCTGGGCACGCTGGGTCAACAGCTTCGGCGAAGCCGCCTAAAGATTTTTTCGTCGCGCGCTTGGCGTCCTTCGCGTGAGATCCAAGAGAATGCTTCACGCCAAGGACGCGAAGAACTTATTCTAAAGCGCTACTCTCGTCCCGCCCTAAGTGCTGCACCTCCGGCGAAGGGGGTAAGCGCGACCAGCAACAGCGACGCTGCTGCGAGGAGCTTGAGCGCCCCGCCATCGATCGGGGCAAGGCTGCCCGTGCCGAAGATCAGGATCGGGATGGCAAGCGGCAGCATCAGCAGGCCGGTCAGCGCCGATGTGCCTTTGAGGCCGGTCGTGAGGCTCGCCACCAGCACGCCGAGTGCCGCCAGCCCGGGCGTGCCGAGCAGCAGGCCGATCTCGAGCCTCATCAACACCGCCCCGTCCAGATTGAGCAGCGCACTCGCCGGTACCGCCGCCAGCATCAGCGGAAGCGCAAAGCCTGTCCAGTGCGCGACCAGCTTGGCGGCGACGACCAGCTCGTCGCTGATCCCGCGCACAGCGAGTTGTTCGAGCACGCCTGCCGCCGCATCGGGCGCAACCAGCCGGTCGACCGGCAGCAGCGCGGCGAGCAGTGCCGCCACCCACAGCATCCCGCCGCCGCTTTTGCCGAGCAGCACCGCATCGGGGCCAACGGCGAACGGGTAGAGCGTCGCAACGAGCAGGAAGAACACGACCGGCATTGCCATGCCGCCGCTCGCCAGCGCGCGCGCCAGGTCGCGGGATACGAGGTGGACAAAGACCCTCATCCGAGCACCAGTGTCTGTGCATCGGGCAGCGTTAGCGCCTGATGCGTGGCGACGACGGTAATGCCGCCACGCAGACGGTGCGCCGCGATCAGCCCTTCGAGGATCGTCACCCCGGCCGTATCGAGGCCGTTGGCGGGTTCGTCGAGCAGCCAGATGTCGGCGCCCGCCGCCAGCGTCCGTGCGAGCGTCGCCCGCCGCCGCTGGCCGGTCGACAGCATCCGCACCGGCACCTGCGCCAGATGCGCCATGCCGACGCTCGCCAGCGCATCTCCCACGCTTCCGCCGTCGAGGGACGCCCAGAATTGCAGCGCGGTGCCAAGGGGCAGTACGAGGTCGAGCGCGGGCGCTTCGTCGGCCAGCGCGATCGTGCCGTCGCGCGTTACCACGCCGGCCTCGGCGCGCAACAGCCCGGCGGCGACGCGCAAAAGGCTGGACTTGCCCACGCCATTGGGGCCGCCGACCACCATTACGTCGCCCGCGTGCAGGGCAAAGCTAATGCCCGAAAACAGCACCCGCCCGCCGCGCGCGCAGCTCACGTCGGCAAAGGACAGCGTCATGAAACCGCTTCCTCGAGCGCCTGCATGTCGGCGTCGCTCAGCCCGAAATGATGGCCGACCTCATGCACGACGACATGCGCCACGAGATGATCGAGCGCCTCGCCGGTTTCGCACCATTCGTCGAGGATGGGGCGGCGATAGAGGTGGATGGTCGCGGGCGTGTCGCCCGTCTGGGCCGGTTCGCCGATCGGGCGGCCCGAATAGAGGCCGGACAGTTCGAACGGGCTCTCGATACCCATGTCGGTAAGGATGCGGTCCTCGGCAAACTCGTCGACGATTAGCAGGACACCCGCCAGATGCGCGCCGAACGGATCGGGCAGCCGGTCGAGCGCCGCACGCGCCAACCGCTCGATGTCTTCCAGCGACGGGGGCATTTGACGTGGTGCGTTCACTCCTGCGACATAGCCGCAACCGGAGGTCTGGCAAATGATCGAACAACTGGACGAAGACGAACGTGCTGCCGCGCTCGATGAACTCGGCGAATGGGATTACGACGAAACGCGCGACGCGCTGACCCGGACGTTCGTGTTCGCCGATTTTGTCGAGGCTTTCGGCTTCATGGCGCGCGTCGCGATCCTCGCCGAAAAGGCCGATCACCACCCCGAATGGTCGAACATCTACAATCGCGTCGACGTGCTGCTGACCACGCATGACGCTGGCGGCCTGTCGGCACGCGATGTGGCGTTAGCGGCAGCAATCGAGGCGCTGCTGGGCTAGGGGGAGAATTGGTGGGGGCGAAGCGACTGCACTTGGGTGCCGGGTTGACGCCCCCCCAACGTCATCGATGTGCCAAAGTGGAGGCGCTCGAGCAGCCTTCCTCAAACCCGACTGGCGGCTTCATGCGCTGCTGCCATCAGATGTCGGTGCGTAGCGGAAAATGGGCATTGCCTATCACGCGCTGCTTCAGGGCATCCACCAAAACCAGATTGATGGCGATACGCCTTTTCCTTTGGTCCAGGAGAGCATAGTCGCCTTCACCTTTGCGAACGTCTAGTGAGCAAGTCGCCTAGACGGCTTGGATGCCACGGAGAGGCGTTGTTGGATCTGCTCGGCTTTGCACTCGCTGTTCTGCTTATCGAATTGACGCCCGGTCCAAACATGGCCTGGCTGGCAGGACTTGCTGCGACCGAGGGTCGGCGGCGAGGCCTGGCAGCGGTCGGCGGTATTGCCCTAGGATTGCTGGCTAATGGTATTTTGGCAGCTCTCGGGCTCGCCGCGTTACTGCAGAATGCACCACAACTTTGGACGGGCCTACGGTTGGCAGGTGCAGCAATGATGGCTTGGCTTGCCGTCGAAGCTTGGCAGGGCGCAGAAAAACCTTCCAAGAACGTCGAGAAGCCAGGATCGACCTCCTCTGCCTTTGCGACCGGCACCCTTATCAATCTGCTCAATCCTAAGGCGTATATTTTCTTTTTAGTCATTGCGCCGCAATTTATCGGCGGCGGCGTCCTTAGCCTGAAGGGTGCGCTTACTTTGAGCGTCATCAGCGCCATCGTTGCCACGGCGATCCATCTTGGAATCGTCGTCGCAGCAGGAACAGCCCATAAATGGCTCATGAGCCCGGGGCTGATCAAAGTCGTCCGACGGGCATTCGCGCTGATCATGCTCGGGGTGGCTGTGTCCTTCCTCTTGGCGGACTTGGGATAGGTGTAGCCTCCATCATTAACAATTTGGCGCAGGGCCGCTTTTGACACTGTCGGTTACCAAAGAGCCAGGTCGCACACAGGCACGCCGCCAAGGCCCGGGAACGGCGATATTTGGCGCGGTTGGGGCCACGGCGACACTCATCGCCCCCCAATTGTACTGATCATAGGATCGACATCGATTCAGACCGCCGCACTTCTTATGTTTCTTCCCCGAACCGCAGCAACGAGGATTGTTGCGCCCGACCTTTCCCTGCCGAAGAGGTCACGGTCTACTTGGGTCATTCTCCAATCGCCACGCGTGGAGCATTTCAACCCAAATCGGGATGAGGTCTGGCGCCTCCCGCGTCCATTGTTCTACCTCGCTACGGGACAGGGGTGTTTGGCCATCGGCTCGGCCGCAGACGCCCGGCAGCGCCCCTCGCTCCCGCGAGGTAGCGCTAGTTCTTCGGCGTCATCCGGTTCGGCAGCAACCATGGGGCCCAGGTGGTTGCAAGCTTGAGGCGGCGTGCAGTCTTGCCCACGAGCGTGTGGACCTTGGTCCCATGCGCCGCATCCCACACGGCCTGCGCCACCTGCTCGACCGGCGTAAACTCGAGCCCCGCTTCGCGCACGACGTCGCGGATGGCGACGTTCGAGCCCGAGGCCGTCGCATTGAGCAGCGGCGTGTCGATGAAGCTCGGCATGATCGTGCGCGCCTTGACGCCCGCATCCTTCCATTCGCGGTCGAGCGATTCAGTCATTGCGCGTACGCCGAACTTGGTCGCTGAATAGGCAGACATGCCCGCGCTCGCGTAAATTCCTGCAGCCGACGACGTGCTGACCAGCGCCGAACCGGGCGTGGTCTTGAGATAGGGAAAGCCGACCTGTGCGCCCCAGAACACGCCCTTCAGGTTGATGTCGAGCACACGTTCCACGTCGCGCGCATCCATCGCCTCTAATGCGCCGCCCGTGCCAATCCCGGCATTGTTGAACAGCACGTCGAGCCGTCCACCGGTGTGTGTCGTGAAGTCGGCAAGCGCCGCCTCCCAGGCGTCACGCTCGCGCACGTCCATGACATGCTGACTGCTCATGCCGGCGGGCAGCATTGCCGCGGTTTCGACAAGGCCCGCCGCGTTCACATCGGCGAGGCCGACGAACCAGCCCTTGGTCGCGAATAGCTGTGCCGTGGCACGGCCGATACCCGATCCGCCGCCGGTGATGAAAATGCTCTTGTGCATCGCTTTGATTTCTCCCGTGACCGCTGTCACACCGCATCGCGTGAACGTGTACAAGCAAAAATCAGGGCCGACGGTGACGCTCATGGGCGTGACCAAGCGCTACGGCCAGCGTGTGGCGCTCGACAATGTCTCACTTGACGTTACGGCAGGCTCCTTTGTGGCACTGGTTGGGGGGTCCGGGTCGGGCAAGTCGACGCTGATCCGCACGATCAACCGGCTGGTCGATCCGGACATGGGTATCGTGCAGATCGGCGGCGTGAATGTCCGCGACAGCGCGCCACCGGTGCTCCGCCGCCGAATCGGCCATGTCATTCAGGGGGTCGGCCTGTTCCCGCATATGACCGTCGCCGCCAATATCGCCATCGGGTTGCGGATCGCGGGCACGCGCGAGAATGCCGCGCGCGTCGATGAGCTGCTCGACCTCGTCGATCTGCCCCGTGACTTTGCTGGCCGTGCGCCCGACACCTTGTCCGGCGGTCAGCAACAGCGCGTCGGCGTGGCGCGGGCGTTGGCGACCGCACCGGGGTTGATGCTGCTCGACGAGCCCTTTGGCGCGCTCGATCCGGTAACGCGCGATGCACTGGCCGCCAATTATCGCGAACTGCACGACCGGCTTGGCCTGACCAGCATCATGGTGACGCACGACATGGCAGAGGCGCTGCTGACGGCGGACCGCGTCATTGTGCTCAAGGCAGGGCAGATCGCTGCCGATGCGACGCCTGCGGCATTGCTGCGGGGCGGCGGTGGTGACGCAGCCCAGGCCCTGGTCGCGGTGCCAAAGGGGCAGGCTGAACGCATGGCGGCACTGGTGCGGGCATGATCGACCGCCTACTTCCGCTTGTCGCCGCGCACATCCTGATTGCGAGCGCCGCGCTTGCGCTCGGGCTCGTGCTCGCGCTGCCGCTCGGTGTGTACGCGGCGCGACATCGGCGCGTGGAGCAGGGCGTGCTTGGCTTCGCTAGCCTGATCCAGACGATCCCTTCGCTGGCGCTGCTGGCGCTTTTCTATCCGCTGCTGCTGGCGTTCCGCACGCTGACCGGCGCGCCCATCTCTCCTCTAGGCTTTTTGCCGGCGTTGCTGGCGCTTACGCTTTATGCCCTGCTGCCGATCCTGCGGAATACGGTTGTTGCCCTGCGCGGCCTCGACAACGCCATGCTCGAGGCCGCCGACGGCATCGGCATGACGGCGTGGCAAAAATTGTGGCTGGTCGAGGCACCGATGGCGCTCCCCACCGTCATGGCAGGGGTGCGCACAGCGGCGGTCTGGACGATCGGCGCGGCGACGCTGTCGACGACGGTCGGCCAGCCCTCGCTCGGCGACGTGATCTTTTCAGGACTTCAGATCCAGAATTGGGAACTCGTCATCTGGGGCTGCCTTGCGGCGGCGACGCTGGCGCTGACGGCCGATGCGCTGCTTGCGCTCGCTGAACGTGGGATATCGAATGGACGGCGCTTGCTGTGGATCGTGGCCCTTGCTCTGTTCGTTGCAGCGCCGGTTGCCGCACTCGTTTCGCAACTCCGCCCTGCGCAGCAGACCATCACCATCGGCGCAAAAAACTTCGCCGAGCAGTACATCCTCGCCCGCCTCATCGGTCAGCGACTGGAAGCTGCGGGCTATGCGGTGCGCTACAAGGAGAACCTCGGTTCGGCAGTCATCTTCGGCGCGGTGAGCACGGACCAGGTCGATATCTATGTCGACTATGCCGGGACATTGTGGACGAACGAAATGAAGCGCGCAGGCACTCTGCCACGCGCAGCGCTGGTGGCTGAGGTCACCGCATGGACCAAGGCGCAGCACGGCGTCACGACGCTGGGAACTCTCGGATTCGAAAATGCCTATGTCTTGGCGATGCAGGGGGATGCCGCGCGCGCCAAGAGTATTGCCAGCATCGATGACCTGCGCGCTGTGGCAGGGTTACTGACGCTGGGCACCGACCTTGAATTTCCGGATCGTCCGGAATGGGCGACTATGCGTCAGACCTATGGGCTGCGCTTTTCACGACAGCGGACCTTCAACCCGACGTTCATGTACGACGCGCTTAAATCGGGCGATGCCGACGTCATTTCCGCTTTCTCGTCGGATGGTCGCATTGCAGCCGACGGGTTGGTCGTCCTGACCGACCCGCGGGGAGCGATTCCCAGCTATGATGCGCTGCTGCTCGTTGGTCCAAGGGCCGCGCGCGATGCGCGGCTGGTGGCCGCGGTGCGGCCCTTGGTCGGGGCGATCCCTGTCGACGTCATGCGCAAGGCGAACTTCATGGTCGATCGCGAAAAGGACAAGTCCAGTCCCGATGCCGCCGCCCGATGGCTGGCGACGACGACCGGACGCTGATCACGACTTCGTCGTCGGTCCGTTCCACACATCGGCCGGCTGGATATTGGTGCGGCCCGTCGGACGGATGTAGGCACACAGCTGCCGTTGCACCCGAAAGGTTCCACCTGTAAAACGAGGGGCGCGCTACACTTTTGCGTTGCCGCACCCTATGTTGCGCGTGCGCCGCTGCCGCGCTTGCTCGCGTCGAACAAATCTGGAACATAAAGCACTTATGCTGACCCACATATCCGTGCGCGGCGCGCGCGAGCACAACCTCAAGGACGTGTCGGTCGACCTGCCGCGCGACAAGCTCATCGTCATCACGGGGCTGTCGGGCAGCGGCAAGTCGTCGCTGGCCTTCGATACCATCTATGCCGAGGGGCAGCGGCGCTATGTCGAGAGTCTGTCGGCCTATGCACGCCAATTCCTCGAGCTGATGCAAAAGCCCGATGTCGACCATATCGAGGGACTGAGCCCCGCAATCTCGATCGAGCAGAAGACCACCAGCCGCAACCCGCGCTCGACGGTGGCGACCGTGACCGAGATCTACGACTATATGCGCCTGTTGTGGGCGCGGGTCGGCATTCCCTATTCGCCGATGACGGGCCTGCCGATCAGCGCGCAGCAGGTCAGCCAGATGGTCGACCGCGTGATGGCCCTGCCGGAGGGGACGCGCGCCTATCTGCTCGCGCCGGTCGTGCGCGGCAGGAAGGGCGAGTACCGCAAGGAGCTGCTCGAATGGCAGAAGGCGGGGTATACGCGTGTCCGGATCGACGGGCAGTTCCATGACATCGACGCAGCGCCAGTGCTCGACAAGAAGTTCAAGCATGATCTGGAGGTGGTCGTTGACCGGATCGTGGTGCGCGAGGGGATCGAGGGGCGGCTGGCGGACAGTTTCGAGCAGGCGCTGAAGCTGGCAGACGGGCTTGCCTATGTCGACCCCGCGGACGCGCACGTCATTGAAACAAAAATGAAAGCTGGTGAGTATGCGCCCGAGGGCCGGATCACCTTATCGCAGAAGTTCGCCTGCCCCGTCTCCGGCTTTACCATCTCCGAGATCGAGCCGCGCCTCTTTTCCTTCAACGCCCCGCAGGGGGCGTGCCCCGCGTGCGACGGCCTGGGCGAAAAACTCCACTTCGACCCCGCGCTCGTCGTGCCCAACGAGAACCTGTCCATCAAGAAGGGCGCGGTCGTTCCCTGGGCCAAGTCCAACCCGCCCAGCCCGTACTATATGCAGGTGCTCGGCTCCCTTGCCGCGCATTACAATTTCAGCCTCGATACCCCGTGGAACGACCTGCCCGAGGATATCGTCACCGCCATCCTCTACGGCACCAAGGGCCAGCCGGTGGTCCTAAAATTCATCGACGGCCGCAAGTCGTACGAGGTGAAGAAGCCGTTCGAGGGCGTCATCGGCAACCTCGACCGCCGCATGCTCGCCACCGACAGTGCGTGGATGCGCGAGGAGCTGAGTAAATACCAGAATGCACAGCCGTGCGAGACCTGCCACGGCGCGCGCCTCCGCCCCGAGGCACTGGCGGTCAAGATCGCGGGCGAGGACATCAGCGTCTCCACCCGGCGCGCGGTCGGCCCCGCACTCGAGTTTTTCCAGTCGCTCCCCGAAAAGCTCACCCCGCAGCAGAACCAGATCGCCGAACGCATCCTGAAGGAAATCGTCGAGCGCCTCGGCTTCCTCAACAATGTCGGGCTCGACTATCTCAATCTCGACCGCACGAGTGGCACGCTCAGCGGTGGCGAGAGCCAGCGCATTCGTCTCGCCAGCCAGATCGGCTCGGGCCTGTCGGGCGTGCTCTACGTCCTCGATGAGCCCAGCATCGGCTTGCACCAGAAGGACAACGACCGGCTGCTGATCACGCTGCGCCGGCTGCGCGATCTCGGAAACACGGTCATCGTCGTCGAGCATGACGAGGACGCGATCCGCACCGCCGACTGGGTGGTCGACATGGGACCGGGCGCGGGCGTCCACGGCGGCGCGGTCGTCGCGCAAGGCACGCTGCAGGACATCCTCGACAACAAGGAAAGCATCACCGGCGATTACCTCTCGGGCCGCCGCAGCGTTCCCGTCCCCACGAAACGGCGCAAGGGTAATGGCAAGAAACTGACGGTCAGCGGCGCCCGCGCCAACAATCTGAAGAACGTGACGGCCTCCATCCCGCTCGGCACCTTTACCTGCATCACCGGGGTCAGCGGCAGCGGCAAGTCGAGCTTCACCATCGACACGCTCTATGCCGCCTCTGCCCGCGCCCTCAACGGCGCGCGGATGCTCGCCGGGCATCATGAAAAGATCGATGGACTGCAATATCTCGACAAGGTCATCGACATCGACCAGTCGCCAATCGGCCGTACGCCGCGCAGCAACCCCGCGACCTATACGGGCAGCTTCACCCAGATCCGCGACTGGTTCGCGGGCCTCCCTGAAAGCGCGGCGCGCGGGTACAAGCCCGGGCGCTTCAGCTTCAACGTCAAGGGTGGCCGGTGCGAGGCGTGCACCGGCGACGGCCTCATCAAAATCGAGATGCACTTCCTGCCCGACGTCTATGTGACCTGCGACGTGTGCCACGGCGCGCGCTACAATCGCGAGACGCTCGAAGTGAAGTTCAAGGGCAAGAGCATCGCCGACGTGCTCGACTTGACGGTCGAGGATGCGGTCGAGTTCTTCAAGGCGGTGCCTCCCATCCGCGACAAGATGGCGATGCTCGCCGAAGTGGGCCTCGGCTATGTGAAGGTCGGCCAGCAGGCGACGACGCTGTCGGGCGGCGAGGCGCAGCGC
>JBMOGG010000057.1:0-16258 GCA_049318505.1 Sphingomonas sp.
GGGTCAGCCGGATTTTATGCGTTCCTTGGGCTCGGGTTGGATTTTAGGGTCGTGGTTATGCGCGATTACGAAAGTGTAGCGAGCTTTGCCGCAAGCCTGCGCACACTGACCGCCTCGACGCCATTACCCACCGGGAAGCCCTCTTCGCCGCCATAGACGACAAAGGCACGGTCTGGTTTGATGTCATCAAGCGCGATCCTGAACCCCTTTTCGACCTGTGGTGCGCGCGTGCGTTTGATTTCAATGGCCCAGATGCCGTGACGCGCCCCCATTTCCAGGATCAGGTCGATCTCCGCCCCCGCAGACGTGCGGTAAAAGCTCGCACGTGTGCCAATTGGGGCGACGGCAAGCAGGCTTTCGATGACAAAGCCTTCCCAACTTGGCCCTGCGACAGGATGGCCAAGCAGATCGTCCAGCGTTTCAATGCCGAGGAGGGCATGGGTCAGGCCACTATCGCGGATATAGGTCTTGGGCGACTTGACCAGCCGCTTGCCGATATTGACATGATACGGCGGCAAACGGCGGACGAGCAGCAGATCGACCAGCAGCCCGAGATAGCTCGTCACCGTAGGCGCAGAAATTGCCATGCTCGACGCCAGACGCGACGCATTGAGCAAGCTGCCTTGCACATGGGCGAGCATCTTCCAGAATCGTTCGATCATTTCGGCCGGGATGCGCGGACCGAACATCGGCACATCGCGCTCGAGATAGGTGCGAATGAAGCTCAGGCGAAGGGCGAGACTGTCGGAGTCGCTCGCGGCCAGTAGGCTGTCAGGAAATCCACCGCGCAACCACAGCGACATGACACCCGTGTCGTCGGCACATTCGATGGCAGTCAGGGGGGAGAGTTCGACATATTCGATCCGGCCCGCAAGGCTCTCGCTCGATTGTCGGAGCAGGTCGATGGCCGCTGACCCAAGCATGAGGAATCGCCCGGTTCGTTTGCCCGCGCGCCTGCCTTCGTCGATAATCCCCCGCAACTCTTCAAACAACGCGGGCATCCGGTGGATTTCGTCGAGAATGACAAGTTCATCGACATGGCGTTTGAGAAAGGCATCAGGATCAGCCAGCCGTGCGCGATCCCGCTCTGCTTCGAGGTCGAGATAGAGCGATGGCCGAGTGTCACCAATCGCACGGGCCAGCGTGGTTTTTCCAGCTTGGCGCGGCCCGATCAAGGCTACCGACGCCTGACGGCCAAGGGCCTGGTTCAGGCGGGGAATAATGTGTCGCTCAATCATCCTTGCAAATTAAAACCATTGATTTTGATTTGCAAGGAACAGGCAATCTTGCCCGGCAGCATATTCAAGCGGCCTGGCTGAAATATTATCAACTATGTCGTGGGGCGGCTTGGTCGCTGTCGGATATCGACTGGTGACAGCCTAGGTCTCGGTTTGTCCTGGCATTTTGCGCCGATAAACCCTGATAAATCCCAAGGGCGGGCACTGCGTTCGCGCATCAGCGTCGCCAAAGGGCCAGCCAAGGGGCGCACATGTCGATAGGCATTTATACCTTACGGGGTATAATTCAGCATTATACCGTCAAGGGTATAACATTTAAAAATACCCTGTGAGGTATATTGCAACTTTATACCTTTTAGGGTATATTCTGATTGATGGAGATTCCCATGAATCAGATTGTTCGATTACCAAGCCAGCTCGGTGCCCTCATTCAAAGCGAACGCCTGCGGCGCAACATGACCCAGCAACAGCTGGCGAGCCTGATCGGCAAACAGCAAAAAACCATATCGGCCATTGAGAATGGCAGCGAGGGGACGAAACTCGACACGCTGCTTCGCGTGATCGCGATCCTTGACCTTGATCTGCAAGTCATACCGCGCCGCAAGGACGGCAAAGACATTGCGGATGTCTTCTAGCATGACACGCAAGAAGACCCATGCTCCCCTCAATGTGCTGATCAATGGCCGTCTCGTTGGTCGCCTGGAAAAGGCGTCGAACGGGGCAATCAGTTTCCAATATGCGGCAAGCTGGCTGGAATGGGAGCATCGTTTTGCGGTGTCGCTCTCCTTGCCGTTGCTGCCTGCTGCCTATCGTGGCGGTGAGGTTGCCGCCGTCTTCGACAATTTGTTGCCGGACCGCGATGCGGTGCGCCGCCGTGTGGCCGAACGCATGAGCGCGCAAGGCACCGACTCCTACAGCCTATTGGAAGTCATCGGCCGCGATTGCGTCGGCGCAATGCAATTCTTGCCGGAGGGTGAGGAAGTGGGTGAGCCCTATGTGCGGGGCGAGGCGGTCAGCGATCAGGACGTCGAAGCGATGCTGGCCGATCTGGTGCAAGCGCCGCTCGGCGTCGACCGTGAACAGGAATTTCGGATTTCGGTCGCGGGCGCACAGGAAAAAACGGCGCTGCTGCGCGTGGGCGCGCAATGGCTTCGCCCGGTTGGCACGACGCCGACGACGCACATTCTCAAGCCGCAGCTTGGCCAGATACCCAGCTCGGAAGGCATGATCGACATGTCAGACAGCGTGGACAATGAGCATTACTGCCTGAAGCTCATGGAAGCGTTCGGCTTTACCGTGGCGCAGACCGGCATCGTCTCATTCGGCGCGCGCCGCGTCCTCGTGGTCGAGCGCTTCGACCGGATCTGGCGCAATGCGCAGCACATCATTCGGTTGCCGCAAGAAGATGGTTGTCAGGCACTCGGCTTCCCGCCGACCCTCAAATATCAGAGCGATCACGGCCCCAATATGCGTGACATCCTCGGCTTGCTCAAAGGCGCCGACGATGCACAAGCCGACCAGCTAGACTTCTTCAAAAGCCAGATTTTTTTCTGGCTGATCGGGGCGACCGACGGTCACGCGAAAAACTTCAGCATCTTCCTTAAACCCGGTGGCCGCTATAGCCTGACGCCATTCTATGACGTTGTGTCCGCACAACCGGCTTTCGATAAAGGCCAGATTGCGCCGAACAAATTCCGGCTCGCCATGTCGGCGGGAAAGAACCGCCACTACCGCATGGCCGAAGTGATGGGACGGCACTTCGTGCAGACGGGCAAGGCCGCTGGCCTTGGTCCCACTGCCATGCGCCGTGCCATCACCGAACTTCTCGATCGTGCTGCGCAAGCGCCCGATCAGGCAATCGGGAAGATGCCCGATGATTTCGCGCATGGCATTTGTAAAAGCATTGTATCGGCCATGACCAAGCGCCTGCCGCATCTGGCCAGCGCGCTCGACGAGCTTTGATAACTTGAGTATAATTGCGATACCGAGCGGCGACACCCTTTAGCTTATCGCTGCGACGGGACAAAACAGGCTCAACTGCTGCAAGGCCTCGACATAGGCACGCGATTTGCGCGACGGTGATTTGCCGCCGGCGGGCGGCCTGCATTTCGCGATCCGCGCAACCTTTTGCGGGTGATCCATCGCCTTGCAGACATCCTGCGGGCTCGCGTGTTTGCGATCGCTCCGGCTCGAAGGACGCCGATGACCTCGACGCCCTGCACGGCGATCCGGGCTTGCGCCTGGCGCTGGGCAAGCTGCCTCAATCATGATCACGATCACGATCGGCCTGGCCAGCCAACCGACGATGCGCCAGTGGGAGAAAGAACGATCCCGCGCGCGTTGGCCAGGGTGATGGCCGAAATGATCGACATGACCAACTTGCCAAAAAAAATGCCGCGCAAGCGTAGACATGCTTGTGCAAATGACGGCTGCTCCCTCATGAACACGATCGATGCGGCAGCTGCCAACGTCAGGCGCAAGGTCAAAAGGGCGCCCGTAAAAAGAAATGGCAAACTGCAGCCGTGACGTTGCAAGCGTGAGACACTTCGGTATAGGCCGTCTCGAGCGCGGGCGTGGTGGAATTGGTAGACGCGCCGGACTCAAAATCCGGTTCCGCAAGGAGTGTGGGTTCGATTCCCACCGCCCGCACCATCGATGGATGGCAGGTGTTTTCGTAGCGGCTGCTGCTCGCTTGCGCAGATCTAAGACACTCCCCCGTTCTAAATCCTATCCATCAAAATTACGACCGAATATGATCGATAGAAGTCGATCCTATCGATCATCAATCAAACCGATTGACCTTGCGCATGCGCATTGAGTTTGCACTTTAGTTACCCTTCCTTGGCATCGACCATCAAGTGAAAAGGTTCTAATTGACCGTTTTAATGGACATTAAATAGCTTTACGGCTAGTGTAACGGTCAAAGAGGTTGATATGCGAACGACACCGCCCATGCCGCTGCCCGTCAAGCGCGTCCTCGTAAAGCTGGGCGCGGACATCAAAGCAGCGCGCGTGCGTCGCCGCATTACGATGACGCTTATGGCCGAGCGCGCATTCGTCGCACGCAGCACTTTGCAGAAGGTGGAGCAGGGCGACCCCGGCGTGTCGCTTGGCGTATATGCCACCGTGCTGTTCATCCTGGGGTTGAGCGAGCGCATTGCCGATCTTGCCGACATCGGTGCCGACAGCGTGGGCTTGCAGCTTGACGAGGATCGCTTGCCGCAACGGGTGCGTGCTCGCAAACGCCGCAGTACGGGGCAGCCATGAGCGACCGCGAACTCCTCGTTTATGCCGATTTGGCAGGTGCTGCGTATTTTGTCGGGCGGCTGTGGGCGCGCCGCGCGCGCAATCGTGAAAGCGCGAGCTTTGAATATGATGCCGACTGGCTGAGCAATCCGGCGCGCTTTGCGCTGGAGCCCGCGTTGATTCTAGGCGGAGGTCCGCAGCATACCCAGCAGGGCCGCGCCTTGTTCGGTGCATTCGGCGATTCCGCACCTGACCGGTGGGGCCGCAATCTGATCCAGCGCGACGAGCGCCGTCGCGTGCAGGAAGAACAGCGCGCACCGCGCAGCCTTGGTGAAGTCGATTACCTTTTGGGTGTCGGCGACATCGCGCGACAAGGTGCATTGCGTTTCAAGGAAACGCCCGATGGTCCGTTTTTGGCGAGCGGGGAGGGCGCCAATATCCCGCCGCTCATTCGACTGGGCGAATTGCTGAACGCGGCAATGCGCGTCGCCGCCTACGAGGACGACGACAGTGATCTGCGCCTTATCCTCGCGCCGGGGTCGTCGCTGGGTGGCGCGCGCGCCAAGGCGTCGGTCCTCGACCTTCAAGGCCAGCTTTCTATCGCCAAATTCCCACAAGCGGATGATGCCTATCCCGTCATGCAGTGGGAAGCGGTCGCGCTCGACCTTGCAAACCGCGCAGGTATCCAAGTCCCGACATGGCGGCTGGAACAAGTGGCCGACCGCACGGCCTTGCTGTTGCGTCGCTTCGACCGCGATGGCGGTACACGCATGCCCTTCCTGTCGGCGATGTCGATGCTTGGCGCAGCCGACAATGAGGACCACAGCTATCTGGAAATCGTCGATGCGCTGCGCCAGTTCGGCTCGCAGCCCGAAAAGGATTGCGCGCAGCTCTGGCGGCGCATCGTGTTCAACATCCTGATTTCCAACACCGACGATCACCTTCGCAATCACGGTTTCCTTTATGAAGGGGCGGGCGGTTGGCGCTTGTCACCGGCCTATGACATGAACCCGACGCCCATTGACGTGAAAGCGCGCGTGCTGAGCCTTGCGATCGACGAGGCCGATGACACCGCGTCACTCGACGTCGCGCTGAGCATGGCCCGCCAGTGCGGATTGAAATTGGACGAAGCGCGCGAGATCGTCGGGGAGGTGCAAGCTGCTGTCGCGCATTGGCGCGCGAGTGCAACCAGCTACGGCCTGACCGCACGAGACGTGGCGCGGATGGCTTCAGCATTTGAACCGTAAGCGCTGCACCGACCCCACTCATTTGATGCCCGCGGCTTGGTACGGCCTTTGCAGCTGCTGCAGCACCTGCTGTCATTGGATTTGGATGTTACGAGATCCAGCAAGTCTCACGTGCAACATTTCGACGACCTCAGGGACGATGCGCCAGGATTCCGCGAGGACTTGTGCGGCCTGAGGGTCAATGACAGCCATGCGTTCGTCGTCGTCGATCATGGTGGTGCAGTGGCCAAGGATGGCGACCGTGGCCATGCCGATTTCGCGATCGGAGATGAACGGTTTCCAGTCATCGATGCTGAGCCGCATGCCGAAGTAAAATCCGTCGGCGTAGTCGTCGATCAAGACCTCGCCCTCATCTGTGCGCATGAAGAGGGGGGCGTAGCGTCGAGGCCCACCGGACAAGGTGGAGCCGATTTCGTTGTAGCGCTCGAAGAGCGTGTTTCGAACGGCAGCCTCGATGGTCCCCTCATCGGCCCACGTAACCCGCTCGCCCAGGATCGGCTTGAGCCAGTCTTCGGGCCGCTGCTGGCGTTCGCCCGATCGTGAAAACTTTTTTACCGATGCATTGCCAACATTCCAACAAGTGCAAAACTGTATCGAAATCCGGTTCCGCAAGGCGTGTGGGTTTGATTACCATCGCCCGCACCATGGTTTGCAATGAGAAGCGCAGGCCCAAATGGGTTGAGGGATATGATCCCGACGGCGCAGGTCGCGTGGAAATCAGCTCAGCGTCGGATCGCCGCCCACCGCGCGGTACAGATCGACGAGATTGCGCGCACGTACCAGCCGGGTCGAGGCCAGCGAGCGGCGCGCGCCATAAAGCGACCGCTGCGCGTCGAGGCTTTCGAGAAACGACGCAACCCCGCCGCGATAACGCGCATCGGTCAGGCGCACCGTATCCTGCGCCGCTGCCTCCAGCCGGATCTGTGCACCCGCCTGGTCGGTGATGGTCGCACGCCGCGCCAGCGCGTCAACAACATCGCGAAACGCGGCCTGGATCGTCCGCTGATAAGTCGCCGTCGCCACTTCGAACTGCGCGCGCGCAACGGCGAGATTGCCGCGATTGGCACCGCCGTCGAAAAGCGGCAGCGTCACGCCCGGCGCCACACTGTAATTGAACGCCCCACCTGAAAACAAGGATCCGAGCGCCGTGCTCGCAAAGCCGGCAAGGCTCGTGAGCGAAATACGGGGGAAAAAGGCGGCGCGCGCCGCGCCGATCTGGGCATTGGCCGACCGGAGCCTGAACTCGGCCTCGATGACGTCGGGCCGACGCAGCAGGATCGACGACTCGAGCCCGGCAGGAACCGGCGCGATGGCGCTTTCGACGGCTTCGATCGAGGCGGGCAGGTCGCCCGAAGCAACCGGCGCCCCTACAAGCAGATCGAGCGCATTACGGTCCTGGGCAACCAGCGTGGTCAGGTTGGCGGCGTCGGACTGCGCAGTTGCCAGCACGGTTTCGGCCTGGCGAAAATCGGTGCGCGGGGCAACGCCACCGGCGAGCCGCGCGCGGGTAAGCGTGACGCTGCGCTCGGCACTGCGCACGGTATCGAGTGCGATACCAAGCAAAGTGCGATCGGTTGCAAGCGTCAGATAGGCATCAGCGATATCGGCCACCAATGTCAGCCGGACGGCGCGCGCCGCGGCCTCGGTCGCGAAATAGCTGTTGAGCGCGGCATTGCTCTGGCTGCGGATGCGGCCGAACAGGTCGATCTCGAACGCCGATGCCCCGATGCTCACGCTATACTGGGTAATCGACCCGCCATTTGCGTTAACGCCGCCGCCGTTTGCGTTATTGCCACCGAACCCCCCGATGCCGCCCTCGCGGATCAATGCCGATCCCGACGCATTGATCGATGGAAGCAGCGCTGCGCGCTGGACCCGGTAAAGCCCGCGCGCCGCGGCAATATTCGCCACGGCAATCCGGATGTCCTGGTTGTTGGCGAGCCCCTGCGCGATCAGGTTTTGCAAGTGCGGATCGCGAAAAACGTCGCGATAGGCCAGCGACGGCAACGACGCTTCGCTGGTGCGCAGAGCTGGGTCGCCGACTGGCCAGCTTTGCGGGACGGCGGGCAGGGGCGTGACGTATTTCGGGCCAAGGCTGCACCCGCCAAGCATGGCTGCGGCGAGAAACAGGGCCGCACGGGCGGGGGGCTTAAGCCGGGTCATATGTCACTTCCCTGCTTTGCGCTTGTGCCTTTGCGCCCCGCAAACAGGCGCCGCACCATCACGAAAAACAGCGGCACGAGGTAAATCGCAAGCACCGTCGCGGTCAGCATGCCGCCCATCACCGCCGTGCCGATCTCGACGCGGCTCTTGGCCCCGGCGCCGGTCGAGATCGCCAGCGGCAGCACACCGAAGATGAAGGCGAGACTGGTCATCAGGATCGGCCGCAAGCGGAGCCGCGCGGCTTCGATCACGGCGTCCACGGCCGTTTTGCCGGCCTTTTCTGCCTGCTCCGCAAATTCGATGATCAGGATGGCGTTTTTTGCCGACAGGCCCATCGTCGTCAGCAGGCCAACCTGGAAGTAAACGTCATTCTCAAGCCCGCGCAGCGTCACGGCAAGCGCAGCCCCGACCAGACCGATCGGAATGACAAGCAAAACGGCCAGCGGCACCGACCAGCTTTCATAAAGTGCAGCGAGGCACAGGAACACCACGAGCAACGAGACGCCATAAAGAAACGGTGCCTGGCTGCCCGACAGGCGTTCCTGATAAGACAGGTCCGACCAGGCGACCGACGTGCCGCCCTGCTGGGCCGCAAGCGCGGCGATCCGTTCCATCGCATCGCCCGAACTGTAACCATCGGCGGCTTGACCCTGGATCTGATAGGCGGGAATGCCATTGAACCGTGACAGGTTCGACGGCGTCTGGTTCCAGCTGGTGCGCGCGAAAGCAGAAAAAGGCGCCATCTCTCCGGCCGTGCCCCGGACGAACCAGGAGGCCAGATCCTCGGGTCGGCTGCGGAACGGGGCATCGCCTTGCACATAGACGCGCTTCACGCGCCCCCGGTCGACGAAATCATTGACGTAACTGCCGCCCCACGCGATCGCCAGCGTCTGGTCGACCTGTTGCGAGGTCAACCCCAGCGCACCGATCTTCTCGTCGTCGATGTCGACCTTCAGCGTCGGATTGTCTTCCAGACTGCCCAGGCGGACAGCCGTCAGGCCCGGGTCGTCCTGCGCTGCCAGTACCAGCGCGTCGCGCCGCGCCTTGAATTCGGCGCGGCTGAGACCACCACTGTTGAGCAACTGCATCGTAAAGCCGTTCGACTGGCCAAGCCCGCGTACGGCCGGCGGGGAAAGCGCGAAGAATTCGACGTCGCGCAGCTTGGCGCTGATTTCACGGCTCCATTTCTTGGTCAGTGTGTCAGCGCTCAGTTCGGCCCCGTGCCGTTCGTCCCATGGCTTCAGCAGGATGAAGCCGCGGCCCGCGTTCTGCCCGCTGCCGCCTCCGCCACCTTGTCCTGCGACCGTATAATAGCCGGCGGCACCTTTGGTCGCCGAATTCTTGAAATAGTCTTCGATACCCCGGGCCGCCGCTTCGGTGCGCGGTTGCGTTGCGCCGGGCGGGAGGGTGAACTGGATCTGCGCGCGGCCCTGATCCTCGACGGGCAGGAAGCTTGAGGGAAGAAACCAGAACAGCAACACGAGCAGGCCGACAAGCGCACCATAGCCAATCAGCGGCAGGTTCGGGCGTTCGATCACACGGGCAATCTGATCGCGGTACCGATCTGATGTTTTCGCAAACCAGGCGTTGAACCGCTCGCCGTAATGATGCGCGCGCTTGACCCAGCGATGCTCTGGCGCATCGGGATCGCGGCGCTTGAGCAGGGTGGCGGTCAGCGCCGGCGTCAGGACCAGCGCCACCACGACCGACAGCACCATCGAGGCCACGATCGTGATCGAAAACTGCTTGTAGATGACGCCGACCGATCCGCCGAAAAAAGCCATCGGCAAGAACACCGCCGACAGGACGAGCGCGATGGCGATAAGCGCGGTCTGGATTTCGGCCATCGATTTCAATGTCGCGTCGCGCGGCGAGATGTCGGGGTCTTCCTCCATCACGCGCTCGACGTTTTCCACGACGACGATCGCATCGTCGACGAGCAGACCGATCGACAGCACCATGCCGAACAGGGTCAGCGTGTTGACCGTAAATCCGGCAAGGGCGAGGATGCCGAATGTGCCGAGCAGCACGACGGGCACGGCAATCGCGGGGATCAGCGTTGCGCGCCAGCTCTGCAGAAAGACAAACATGACGATGACGACGAGGATGATCGCCTCGATAAGTGTCTTGACGACTTCCTCGACCGACAGGCGGATGAACTTTGTGCTGTCGAGCGGGAAGGCATATTTATAGCCTGCAGGCAAAGAAGGGGTTTGGCGGACCAGTTCGGCCTTTACCAGTTCCGCCGTCTTCAGCGCGTCAGCGCCCGGCGCAAGCTGAACCGCAAGGCCTGCCGCGGGGTAGCCATTGAAGCGACTGACGACGTTGTAACTTTCCGCGCCCAGCTCGACACGCGCCACGTCCTGCAAGGTAACGCGCGCGCCGTCGGGTTGGGTCTTGAGCACGATCCGGCGAAACTGCTCAGGCGTGTTCAGGCGCGAACGCGACGTCACCGTCGCCGTCAGCATCTGGTCGCGGCTGGAGGGCTGGCCGCCGATCTGTCCTGCGGCAACTTGCGTGTTCTGCGCCTGTATCGCTGCCGTCACGTCTCCCGGGTTAAGCTTGACGGCGGCCAGCTTGAATGGATCGAGCCAGATGCGCATCGCATGTTGCGAGCCAAAGATGTTGACGTCGCCAACACCCTGGAGGCGGCCGATCGAATCCTGCAGGTTGGAAACGAGGAAATCGGAGATATCGTTATTGCCGGTGCGTCGGGTCTCGTCATAGACCGACACGATCATTAGGAAGTCCGCACTCGACTTTGTGACCGTCAGCCCTTGTTGCTGGACTTGCTGCGGCAGGCGCGCCAGCGCCTGCTGCACCTTGTTCTGCACCTGCACCTGCGCGATGTCGGGGTCGGTTCCCTTGGCAAAGGTCGCCGTGATCTGCGCGGAGCCGGCAGAGCTTGAGGTGGCGCTGAAATAGATCAGGCCGTCGATGCCGGTCAGCTGTTGTTCGATGATCTGGGTGACGCTCGATTCGACGGTATCGGCGGCAGCACCCGGGTAATTCGCCCGGATGTTGATCGACGTCGGCGCGATATCGGGATATTGCTCGACCGGCAGGCTCAGCAGGGCGCCGAGCCCGCCGAGCATGATGGCGATGGCAATGACCCAGGCAAAGATGGGGCGGTCGATGAAGATCCGGGACAACATTCCCGCGTCAGCCGCGCGCCGCGCCGTCGCCCGAAGGGCGCGGACGCGGCTTGGATCCGGCGGGAACCGGAATGATCTTTGCATCCGGGCGGATCTTGCCCAGCCCCTCGACGATGACGCGTTCGCCCGGTTTCAGTCCGGCGGTTACGATCCACTTGTCACCGAGCGTCCGGTCAGCGGTGACTTGCTTGCGCACGGCCTTGTTGCCCGGGCCAACGACCAGGACAGTCGCCCGGCCCTCAACATCGCGCGACACGCCGGCTTGCGGAACGAGAATGGCATTGGCCACCGTCGCCTGGCTCAGCCGTGCGCGGACGTACATGCCGGGCAGCAAAAGGCTCTCGGGATTGGGAAAACGCGCGCGCAGCGTCACGGTACCCGTATTGGGGTCGACCATAGCCTCGGTAAATTGCAGCGTGCCTGCATAGGGATAGGCGCTGCCGTCCTCGAGCGTGAGCCTGACCGACGTCGAGGAGGCCGAAGCGCCCTTCTTTGCCAGCGTGCGGCGAAGGGTGAGAAGATCGGCGCTCGACTGCTGGATATCGACGAAAATGGGGTCGAGCCGCTCGATCGTTGTCAGCGGGGTGACCTGGTTCGTCGTGACAAGACCGCCGGTCGTCACGAGGGACCGCCCGATACGCCCGGTGATGGCCGCCGGCACACGCGTGAAGCGCAGGTTGATCTGGGCAGCTTCCAGCTGCGCCCGGGTCAAGGCGACATTGGCTTTAGCCTGGCTCGCGGCGGCAACAGCGTCGGTGTAATCTTGGCGGCTGACGGCTTCCATCTCGGCCAGGGGCCGGAAACGGTCAGCCCTGGCGGCGGCGGCGGTGCGCGCGGCCTGCGCACTGTCCAGATTGGCTTGTGCCTCTGCGGCTGTGGCGCGGTAGATGCTGGGGTCGATCTGGTAGAGCGTCTGGCCTGCCTGGACGATCGACCCTTCGGTGAAGGAGCGCGAGCGGATGATTCCGGAAACCTGAGGGCGGACTTCGGACATTTCAAAGGAAGCGGTACGGCCTGGAAGCGTCACCGGCACCTCGACCGTTTCGGCCTTGACCACCACGAACCCGGCTTCAGCAGTCTGCGGCTTTCGGGCTTTATCGGAATTTGAACAGCCCGATATACCAAGCGCAAATGCCAGCACCACCGCGCCAGCAAACGCGTCGGAACTGACCATCGGCGACCGCGGCAAATTCGGTTTTTTCACCCTGCTTGCCCGCATTAATGCCGCGTCCCTGCTATGTTGCACTGCCGCATATCTGACATGCCGTTCGAGAACCGCAATGACCTTGATTGGTTCCGGCGCATATAAGTTCTCTTTTGAAAAAAATCAGACAAACAAAGCCACGCTCTGAAGCGCCGTTGCAATTGGCGCGCCATCGCGGTTCCAGATCGTCATCTTCTGGCTCGACGACCCTTTCCCCGCGTGCTGGGTATCAGCACGCAACAGCCACCACCCGTCGCGCGTTCTTGGCGCGTCGGTCACGAGATTGAGTTGCCAAGTCGTTGTCGAAATTGGTCCCCATGCCTTGGCCAATGCCATGGCCGCCGGTGGCAGGGCATCGGCGATCGCCATCAACTCGATTTCCGGGTCGAGCCCGTCGCGCGCACGCAGGCGGCACCACCGCACAAAACCCGCGGGCTCATTACCCCAGTGCGACAGGTCGAAGTTCGTCAGGAAGCCTTGCGGCAGCTTCGACGGATCGACCAGCGCGTCCTCTGGATGCCCGGCATCAGGCATTGGCAGATCGAGATGCGCAATCGCGGAGTCGCGCGGTGCCATGAACAGGAAAAGCGTGCGAATGCCGATGCCATCGCGGCCCACCACGTCGCAGCCGATGAACGCGCTGTTCTTTCCCCGCCGCAAAAGCACGGGCGTTGCGGTGACCTCACCGGCGAGCGGGCCAATAAAGGCGACCTGTGCCGAACGCAGCGGCGGCAGGTCGTGGAAGGCCGCCTTTATGGCCGTCAGCGCAACGGCTGCCGATGCACCCCCATAAGCTGTGCGGCCCTGCAGCCAGATGTCCTCGATGATTGCCTCATAAGCAGGGCCGTCGCCTGTGACCCGGGGCAGCGTCATCCCTGGCGTCCCGCAATAAGGCTGTCGACGACTGAAGGATCGGCCAGCGTCGACGTGTCGCCGAGCGTCGACACATCGCCCTCTGCGATCTTGCGCAGGATGCGGCGCATGATCTTGCCGCTCCGCGTCTTGGGCAGGGCGGGCGCGAACTGGATCGCATCGGGCGTCGCGATGGGCCCGATTTCGGTGCGCACCCATTTTACCAGCGCGGCACGCAACGCATCGTCCGGATCGACGTCTGCATTGACGGTGACAAAGGCATAGATGCCCTGGCCTTTGATTTCATGCGGCATACCGACCACGGCGGCTTCCGCCACATCGGCATGGGCGACCAGCGCCGACTCCACCTCCGCCGTGCCCATGCGGTGACCCGATACGTTGATGACATCGTCGACCCGACCGGTAATCCAGTAATAGCCGTCCGCATCGCGCCTTGCCCCGTCGCCGGTGAAGTAGGTGCCGGGATAGGTCGTGAAGTAGGTCGAAAAGAAGCGGTCGGGATCGCCCCATACGCCGCGCATCTGGCCAGGCCAGCTCGCCGTCAGCACAAGATTGCCTTCGCACGCGCCGCCCAGAACGCCGCCCTCGGCGTCGACAATCTCGGGCAGGACGCCGGGCAGCGGCCGGGTCGCCGAGCCCGGCTTCAACGCTGTGGCACCCGGCAGCGGGGCGATGAGCGCCGCGCCGGTTTCTGTCTGCCACCAGGTATCGACGATTGGGCAGCGTCGCTCGCCAACGACACGGTGGTACCAGTCCCAGGCTTCCGGATTGATCGGCTCACCGACGCTGCCCAGCAATTTGAGCGAGCTTCGCGAGGTGCGCGTCACATGATCGTCGCCTTCGCGCATCAGCGAGCGGAGCGCGGTCGGTGCTGCGTAGAAAATCTCGACCTGATGCTTGTCGACGACCTGCCAGAAGCGGCTGTGATCGGGCCAGTTGGGCACGCCTTCGAACATGACGGTCGTGGCGCCGTTCATGAGCGGCCCGTAGACGACATAGCTGTGCCCGGTGACCCATCCGATATCGGCCGCGCACCAATAGATCTGGCCGGGCCGGTAATCGAACACGTGGCGATGCGTCCAGGCGGCCCAGACCGCATAGCCGCCCGTCGTGTGCATCACGCCCTTGGGCTTGCCGGTCGATCCGCTGGTGTAAAGGATGAACAGGGGGTCTTCGGCATCGATGACAGCCGGCGGGCAATCCGCCGATACCGTCGTGCGCGCCTCATCGTACCAGATGTCGCGCCCGGCCTCGATTGTCACGTTGCCGCCCGTGTGCCTTATGACAATGACCTGCTCGACCCCGGGGGCATGGGCGATTGCGGCATCGACATTGGCCTTCAGCGGGATTGTCTTGCCACCGCGCCGCCCCTCGTCCGCCGTAATGACGACGCGTGACTCGCAGTCGACGATCCGTCCCGCCAGCGCTTCGGGCGAAAAACCGCCGAACACAATCGAATGGATCGCGCCGATCCTTGCGCAGGCGAGCATGGCAATAGCGGCTTCGGGGATCATCGGCATATAGAGCGTTACCCGATCGCCCTTGACCACCCCATGTGCCTTCAAGACGTTGGCGAAGCGGCAGGTTTCGGCATGAAGCTCGGCATAGCTGAGCGTGCGGCTCTCTTCGGGATCGTCACCCTCCCAGATGATCGCGGCCGTGTCGCCGCGTTCGGCCAGATGCCGGTCGAGGCAGTTCGCCGACAGGTTGAGCTGCCCGCCCTCGAACCAGCGGATGTGGAAATCTTCTTTCGCAAACGACCAGTCACCGGCGCGGTCGAACGGGCGGATCCAGTCGATGATCGCGGCTTGGCGACGCCAATAGCTTTCAGGGTCGGTCTGCGCCTCGGCATAGAGGCGGTCGTAGGATGCGGCGTCGATATGGGCCTTTTCGGCCCAGTCGGCGGGGACGGGAAACAAGCTTTCGGTCATCGCAGCATCCTGAATAGCTTCACGATTATTGCCCATATACGCCGTGGCAATCGGGGCAATCCACTGCGAGCCGGATCGGCCCGCGCGGCGCATTGCAGCGCGCTGGCATGTAGGACAGCAAGGTCCTGCCTGATGTCGGTGGTTCGTCCCCTAAACCTCAGGCGTGATCACGGACGGATTTTTTCGACGAGCCTGCGTCTTCGGAGGAGATTTCCGTGATAGCCGGCTCCTTAGAGTTCGAGCCAGCGCCGCAAACCAGTGTTTATCATCTCAATTTCGTCCGCGCCCATTTTTCCAATGATTTCACGGATGCGGCGCCGACTGATCGATACGATCTTGTCGATCATGACATAGAAATGCCGATCGAGACCATTTTCTGAGGGAAGGCGATATCGCGATACGTGATCGGTGCGTCGGCATCGCAAACGAGGTTAAGCCGCACAGCGTCACAGATGGAGCGTCCTGCAACGTCGAATCTCTTTGGACGACAACCCCAGGACGTAGCTTGCCAGTGCATTTGCCTCGCTCTGCGAAAAGAACAATATCTCCCCGCTTCAGTTCAATCATCGAAACCAGATTCGGTATAATCCTCGGGGCGATCATGTGCGGCCAGAATGCGAGCAGCGCGTCGCATCTGTTCGTCGATGGACTCGCGTTCGAGGCGTTCCATGATCCAGTCGCGGGCGAGAACGCTCTTCTGGCGCCCGACCTCTCGGGCATGGTTTGCCAAAGCGGCTTCTGCTTCGGCGCTCAGGCGAATTCCAAGCATGTCGCTTACGTTAAACAAGTTTAACATAAGTGGACAAGCTTACCGCATCAACGCCGCCACCCCTGGCAATTCGCGCCCTTCCATCCACTCGAGGAATGCGCCCCCTGCGGTCGAGACGAAGGTGAAATCGTCTGCCACACCCGCCTGGTTCAGCGCCGCGACAGTGTCGCCGCCGCCGGCAACCGAGACCAGACTGCCTTCGTGGGTGAGGGCTGCCGCCGTGCGCGCCAACGCAACAGTTGCCCTATCGAAGGGCGGCGTCTCAAAGGCGCCGAGCGGGCCGTTCCAGACAAGGGTCCGGCAGTTCTTGAGCACATCAGCAAGCGCCTCGACCGCGGCCGGGCCGATGTCGAGGATCATCTCGTCGGCTGCCACTTCATGGACGTTGACGGTGCGCGTGGGCGGATTCGCACGAAACTCGCTTGCCACCAC
>JBMOGG010000058.1:0-15910 GCA_049318505.1 Sphingomonas sp.
CGACGGCTATATCCAGCCTGCCGACCTCACCCAGGCGTTGGCCAAGGGCGCGCGGCAGCGCGGGGCGACCATCTATCGCAACACGAGCGTGACCGCGATCACGCAGCTGCCGAATGGCGAATGGCGGGTCTCCACCGACCAGGGTGAGATCACCTGCGAACATGTGATCTCATGTTCAGGCAATTTCGCGCGCCAGACAGGGGCGATGGTCGGCCTCGACATTCCCGTGATCCCGGTTGAGCACCAGTATATCGTCACCGAACAGCATCCCGCGATCATGGCGCGCCGCGCTCAAGGCCTGCCCGAAATGGGCGTGCTGCGCGAATCCGATGCCAGCTATTACATGCGCGAGGAAGCGGGCGGGCTGCTCCTCGGTCCCTACGAAACCGGCGCGCCGGTCTGCTATGTCGACGGTCCCGCCGCAAACAGCGAATATGAGCTGTTCCCCGACGCGCTCGAACGGCTCGAACCCTATATCCTGGCCGCCATGAACCGCGTGCCCGCGTTCGGCGAGGTCGGCATCAAGAAGGTCTACAACGGGGCCATCGCTTACACGCCCGACGGGTCGCCGATCGTCGGCCCGGCCTGGGGTCTCAAGAACTTCTGGCTGAACGAAGGACATAGCTTCGGCATTACCGCTGCGGGCGGCGCGGGTTGGCAGCTGGCGCACTGGATCGTCGACGGCGAGCCGACGATCGATATGATGGGCGTCGATCCGCGCCGGTTCGGTGATTACGCCAGCCGCGGCTTTCTGATCGAAAAAAACGAGGAGGCCTATGCCAAGGTCTTCACCGTCCATTATCCCGATGAAGAGCGCGAAGCGGGCAGGGCACTGCGCCGCACCCCCTGCTATGACCGCATGAAGGATCTGGGCGCCGTTTTCGGCAGTGTCTTCGGCTGGGAACGGCCCAACTGGTTCGCGCCCGAAGCTTATGCGCTCACCGAGTCCGACCTTAACCGCCCCGACGTACTGCTCAACCACAATCACCCGGTTGCCGGCGACGACACGCCGATCCGCGAGAAATGGTCGTTCCGCCGCTCGAACTACTTTGAGCATGTCGGCAATGAATGCCGCCACGTGCATCAGCACGTCGGCCTTCAGGACATGAGCGCCTTTGCCAAATGCGCCGTCTCTGGCCCCGGCGCGGAGGCGTGGCTCGACGCGTTGCTGACCAATGCCGTGCCGAAGAAGGTCGGGCGCGTTTCGCTGTCATATCTGCTGACGGCTAAGGGCGGTGTGCGCAGTGAATTCACTGTCTACAAAATGGCGCCGCAACAATATTATCTCGTGTCTGCGGGTGCTTATGAGCGGCACGACCATGACTATCTGAAAAAAGCGATGCCGCGCGACGGTTCGGTCAGCTTCGAGAGGCTGACAACGTCGATGGGCGTTCTGGTGCTGGCTGGGCCGCGTGCCCGCGCTGTGCTGCAAAAGTTGACTGGTACTGATCTGTCGAACGAAGCTTTTCCATGGCTGACGGGCAAGACGATCAGCATCGGTCTTGCCCGTGTCGAGGCGCTGCGCGTCAATTTCATCGGCGAGCTGGGCTGGGAAATTCATCACCCGATCGAGATGCAGAATTACATCTTCGACCGGCTGTTGGAGGCCGGTGCAGAGTTTTCGATCAAGCCCTTCGGCATTCGCGCGATGACACTGATGGCGCTTGAAAAAAGCTACAAGCTGATCCCGCGCGAACTGTCGGTCGAATATTCGGCGCATGAAAGCGGACTGGCTCGCTTCATCAGCTTCAAGAAGCCCGGCTTTTTCGGCAAGGATGGCCTTCTTGACGCGCAGGCGCGGGGCCTTGCCAATCAGCTGGTGACGATGGAGGTCCATGACGTAACCGATGCCGACGCGCGCGGTTCGGAGCCGGTGTTCCATGATGGTGAAGTCATCGGGCGCACGACATCGGGCGGCTATGGCTGGCGCGTCGGCAAGTCGCTTGCGCTGGCGATGGTGCCACCGTCGCTGGCCCTCGTCGGCGCCGAATTCGAAGTCGCGATCCTGGGTGTCATGCACCGCGCGACCATCATCGCCGATTCGCCGTTCGACCCCGAAAACACCGCGTTGAGGAGCTAGGCAGATGTCCCGCGTCGAACCCGTCGCTCAATGGCTGCGGCAGGACCGCCAGGGGCATTCGTTGCCGCGCGGGCTTTATGTCAGCCAGGAGGCCTTCGCGTTCGACACCGAAGTAATGTTGAAATCGGTATGGCTCTATGCCTGTACCATTGCCCATGTGAAAAATCCGGGCGACTATTTCATCTTCGAGCTGGCGCACAATTCGATCATCATCGTGCGTGGGCGCGACGGCGACGTCCGCGCCTTCTGGAACAGCTGTCGCCACCGCGGCGCGCGCATTTGCCAGGACCAGCGCGGGCGCACCCCGCGGCTTATGTGCCCTTATCACCAATGGACCTACGGCCTTGATGGTGCGCTGCTGGCCGCGCGCAGCATGGCACCTGGTTTTGACAAGAAGGATCACGGCCTGTCGCCCGTCGCGCTCGAGAATGTCGGTGGCCTGATCTTTATCTGCATGAGCGACACCCCGCCACCGATCGACGGGGTCAAGGCCGACATCGTCGACCAGATTGCCGTCTACGACCTCGATCGCATGAAGGTTGCGGTGCAGGACAATTATATCGAGGACGCCAACTGGAAGCTCGTGATGGAGAATAATCGCGAGTGCTATCACTGCGATGTCGGCCATCCCGAACTGATCAGCGTGCTCGGCACCTATGGCTTTGGCAAGGGGCTGCCCGAGGATGGCGACACCGATGTCGTCGACGACCCTGCGTTTGACGCCATTGTGGAGGCCAAGCGCGCCGAGTGGAAGGCGCTCGGCATCTTTCGCGACCTTATCGAATTCCCCGAGGGCTGGTGGCACCGCATCGCGCGCCTGCCGCTTGCAAATGGTGCGTTGACGCAATCGATCGATGGCAAGCTTGCCTGCAAGAAACTGATCGGCCCCTTCACTGCGCCCGAAAGCTCGAGCCTGTCGGTGTGGACGCAGCCCAACAGCTGGCACCATTTCTGCTGCGACCACGTCGTCACGTTCTCGCTGACGCCCGTTGCCGCGGACAAAACGCTGCTGCGGACGAGCTGGCTGGTCCACGAGGATGCGGTCGAGGGCGTCGATTACGACCCCGATCACTTGGCCGCGCTGTGGCGGACGACGAACACGCAGGACGGTTATTTCTCGTCGATCAACCATCTGGGGATCAGCACCGATGGCTATGTGTCCGGTCCCTATGCGGTCGAGGAAAAGCTGGTTGATGATTTCAAGCGCTTTTACGTCGATCGCGCGCGCGCCGCGCTGGCGGGCTTAGCACAATGAGCGGTGTCGCCAACCTGCCGCCACAAGGCAATCTGGTTGTGCGTGCGGCCAAATGGGTGGACGGCGAGCGGCCGGGCGAGCGCATTCGTTGCCTCATCGACGATCCTGCAGGCTATCGCACCATGGTGATGACCATCGGGCCGGGGCCGCTGGGCGAACGCCATGCCCATGATGAAATCGAACAGATTTATGTGCTTGAGGGCGACTTTTTCGACGATGACGACTCTTACGGTCCGGGCGACTTTCTGTTACGCATGCCAGGCACGATGCACCGCGCGGGCAGTCGCGGCGGATGTACGATGATGATCGCCTATATGCCCTTGGCGGCGGCCCGCCCATGACCCGCTTCAGCGCGTTCAGCCTGTTTGCCAAGGCGCTCGGCGGCCACCAGTCGTGGCCCGAACAATGGCCCGATGCGGCGCCGAAACCTGCCTATGACGCGATCATCGTCGGCGCGGGCGGCCATGGCCTCGGCGCGGCCTATTACCTCGCCAAGAAATACGGGATCACCAACGTCGCCGTGATTGAGAAGGGCTGGCTGGGCGGCGGCAACACGGGCCGCAACACCACGATCATCCGGTCGAACTATCTCTATGACGAGAGCGCGCATCTCTACGACCATGCCGTCAAGCTGTGGGACGGACTGAGCCAGGAGCTCAACTATAATACCATGTATTCGAAGCGCGGCGTGATGATGCTCGCGCATAACGTCCACGACGTACAGAGCTTCAAGCGCCACATCCACGCCAACCGGCTGAACGGCGTCGACAATGAATGGCTCACCGCCGAGGAAGCCAAAGCCTATTGCCCGCCGCTCAACATCGATGCCCGTGCCCGCCACCCGGTTCTCGGCGCGGCACTACAGCGACGCGGGGGCACGGCGCGGCATGACACGGTCGCCTGGGGCTATGCCCGCGCCGCAGCGGCACTTGGCGTCGACATCATCCAGAATTGTGCCGTCACTGGCATCCGGCGCGGCGCCAATGGCGCAATCGAGGGGGTAGAAACCGAACGCGGCTTCATCGCGTCGAAACGGGTTGGGGTTTCGGCGGCGGGAAATACATCGGTCGTGATGGATATGGCCGGGCTCAACTTCCCGCTCGAAAGTTATCCGCTGCAGGCGCTGGTGTCGGAGCCGATCAAACCCGTCTTCCCTTGCGTCGTCATGTCGAACACGGTGCACGCCTATATGAGCCAGTCGGACAAGGGCGAGCTCGTCATCGGCGCGGGCACCGACCAATATGTCAGCTATTCACAGCGTGGCGCGCTCCATATCGTCGAACATACGCTGGCCGCCATTTGCGAAATTTTTCCGATCTTTCGCCGGATGCGCATGCTGCGCACCTGGGGCGGCATCGTCGACGTCACGCCCGACCGTTCGCCAATCCTCGGCAAGACGCCGGTCCAGGGGCTTTACGTCAATTGTGGCTGGGGCACCGGCGGGTTCAAGGCGACGCCGGGGGCGGGCGACCTCCTCGCATACACGATGGCGCATGATGCGCCGCACCCGATCAACGCCCCCTATAACCTCGATCGCTTCCGCAGTGGCCGGCTGATCGACGAAGCGGCGGCCGCAGCGGTGGCGCACTGACATGATCCTGATCCACTGCCCTTATTGCGACGAGCGACGCCCGGAGATCGAATTCGCCAATGCCGGCCAAGCCCATATCGCACGCCCGGCCGATCCTTCGGTGATGAGCGACGAACAATGGGAGTCTTTCTTGTTCATTCGCGCCAACCCCCGCGGTCGGCATCATGAGCGCTGGCGCCACGTCCATGGCTGCGGCCGCTTCTTCAATGCGGTGCGCGACACGGTGACCGACAAGTTCGAGACGAGCTACAAGGCCGGGGAACCCCGGGCATGAGCGGTTACCGGCTGGGCGGCGCTGGTCGCATCGACCGCGCGACGGCGCTGCGCTTCAGCTTCGACGGCCAACAGCATAGCGGGCTGGCGGGCGACACGCTCGCCTCGGCGCTGCTCGCAAACGGCACGATGTTGTTTGGCCGCTCGTTTAAATACCACCGGCCGCGCGGCGTGCTGGGTGCGGGCAATGAGGAGCCGAACGCCCTTGTTTCGGTCACGCGCGGTCCGGGACGCTTCACACCCAATTTGCGCGCGACCACGGTCGAATTGCATGACGGGCTGGTTGCAGAAAGCCAGAACCGCTGGCCCTCGCTTAAGGCCGATCTCGGCGCGATCAACGACCGGCTGGGCATGTTCCTGCCGGCGGGTTTCTACAACAAGACATTCATGTGGCCGCGCTCCTTCTGGGAAAAGCTGTATGAACCGGCGATCCGCAAGATGGCGGGTCTGGGCAATGCGCCGACCGACGTCGACCCCGATCATTATGCCGCCACCTATGCCCATTGCGACCTGCTGATCGTGGGCGCTGGGCCTGCTGGCATCGACGCAGCGCTCGCCGAAACCGCCAGCGGCAAACGCATCATCCTGATCGACGAGCAGGACGAGCTCGGCGGCGGCGCACTCGCCGACCCAGCGCTGTGGGCGTGGCTCGAACGTAGCATGCATGATCTTCGGGCAGCGCCCAATGTCCGCATCCTGACGCGCACGACCGCGTTCGGCTATTACCATGACAATTTCATCGGCGCAGTCGAGCGGCTGACAGATCATTTGCCGGACATCGGCGACGGGCCGCGCGAGAAGCTCTGGCGGATCCGTGCGGCCGAAGTCGTGCTGGCGCAGGGCGCGATCGAACGGCCCTTGGTCTTTGACGGCAACGATACACCAGGCGTCATGCTCGCGTCGGCAGCGCGCACTTTTGCGCTGCGCTACGGGGTGGCGGTGGGCAAGTCGGTCGCGCTGATGGCAGCGCATGACAGTGGTTGGCGCGACGTCTTTGCGATGGCGCGTGCGGGCGTCGATATCGCCGTGATTGTCGATGTCCGCGACACGGTCGATCAGGCGCTGCAGGATGAAGCCCGGGCGCGCGGCATTGAGGTCAGGCTGGGATCCAGCGTGATCGGCGTTACCGGCCGGCATGGGGTCACTGGTCTCAAAGTCGCGCGCAACGATGGGGCAGGACAGACGACGATCGGTTGCGACGCCGTGCTGATGGCAGGCGGCTGGACGCCGAGCGTGCATCTCTGGTCGCACAGCAAGGGCAGCCTTGCCTGGCGTGACGATATCGGTGCCTATGTACCCGACCGGCCCAACGAGAACGTCCGCTGCGTTGGCGCCTGTTCGGGCAAATGGGATTTCGGCCAGGGCCTGAACATCGACATGCTGCCGACGCCCAAGGATCCGACGCGGATCAAGGCATTCGTCGATTTTCAGAACGACGTGACTGCCAAGGATATCAAACTGGCGATCCGTGAGGGGTTTCGCTCGATCGAGCATATCAAGCGCTACACGACCAACGGCATGGCGACCGATCAGGGCAAGACGTCGAACCTCAACGGCCTGCAGATCGCGTCGCATGCCTTGTCGAAGCCGGTGACCGAGATCGGCCTGACGACCTTCCGCCCGCCCTATACGCCGCAGACTTTCGGCGCGCTGGCGGGGCATGCCAAGGACGCGCTGTTCCAGCCGCTGCGCAAGACGCCGATCGACGGCTGGGCGGAGGCGAACGGCGCGGTATTCGAGCTTGTCGCTCAGTGGCGGCGTGCACGCTACTTTCCGCAGGTGGGTGAAGACATGCTGGCTGCGGTCAACCGCGAGTGCCTTGCGGTGCGCGAGCAGCTTGGCATCTTTGATGCCTCGACCCTCGGCAAGATCGAGGTCGTCGGCCCCGACGCCGCCGAGTTTCTCAACCGCATGTACACCAACCCGTGGAAGGCGCTTGAGCCCGGGCGGTGCCGCTATGGCCTGCTGCTCAAGGAAGACGGGTTCATTATGGACGATGGGGTTTCCGCGCGTCTGGCACCCGATCGCTTCCACCTGACCACGACGACCGGCGGCGCAGCCCGTGTTCTCAATATGATGGAGGATTATCTTCAGACTGAATGGCAGGATCTTGACGTCTGGCTGACCAGCACGACCGAGCAATGGGCCGTCCTCGCCCTCCAGGGCCCGAAGGCCCGCGATGTGCTTAACCTTCTTGTCGACGACATCGACCTGTCGGCCGAAGCCTTCCCCCATATGGCGATCCGCCAAGGCCATATCTGTGGCATCCCGACACGTCTCTTTCGCGTCAGCTTCACCGGCGAACTTGGCTTTGAGATCAACGTCCCCGCCGATCAGGGTCGTGCGCTTTGGGAGCGCGTGCTGGCAGCCGGCGCACCCTTTGGCATCACACCCTATGGTACCGAAGCGATGCATGTGCTGCGCGCCGAAAAGGGGTTCATCATCGTCGGGCAGGACACCGACGGCACGGTGACGCCAATGGACGCGGGGCTCGACTGGGCGATTGGCAAGAAGAAGCCCGACTTCGTTGGCAAGCGCTCACTCGCGCGGCCCGATATCGCGGTGCCCGGCCGCAAACAGCTTGTCGGGCTGCTGACCGAGGATCCGAACATTGTACTCGACGACGGCGCGCAGATTGTTGTCGATCCGGCGCAGGCGGTGCCGATGACGATGATCGGTCATGTCACGTCGTCCTATTGGAGCGCCACACTCGGCCGCTCGATAGCCCTGGCGCTGGTGGCGGGCGGGCAGGGACGCATGGGCGAAACGCTCTACGTCCCGATGCCGGGCCGCACGCATAAGGCAGTCGTCAGCCAGATGGTCTTCTTCGATGCGCAAGGGGCGCGGCTCCATGTCTGATGCTTTGGCAAGGGGCGATACCATCACCCGAACTGGCGTAACGATCTCGACGGCCGCACCGATGCGCCGCTACGCGCTGCGCGGGCGCGATCCGGCTGTGCTGGCGGCGGTCATCGGTCATGCGCTTCCGACTAAGATCGGCGAGACCAAAGGGGGCATCGCCTGCCTCGGCCCCGACGAATTTTATGCGCGGCTGCCCGTCGATGCGAGGCTTGCCGACGGCGCGGAGCAGCCGGTCAGTATTGTCGATATAAGCGCGCGGGCAGTGGGTATCGTCCTTGAGGGCGCGCGCGCCATCGACGTGCTCGCCGCCGGTTGCCCGCTCGATCTTGCAAAATGGCCGGTCGGGCGCATGTCGCGGACAATATTCGAGACCGTCGAAATCATCGTGGCTCGGGAAGCCGAAACGCGCTGGCATGTTGAGGTCTGGCGCAGCTTTGCGCCTTGGCTATGGGCCGCACTCTCGGCGACTGCCGCTGACTAGTCGGCAGCCAAGCTCCCCGCCACGAGCAGAATGGCATCGGGACGTGCAAGCCCGACGAGCGTAAGCCCGTGCGCCTTGGCCCGCTCGACAGCCAGCGTCGTCGGCGCTGAGATCGTCACGAGCAAAGGGCAGCCTGCAATAATCGTCTTTTCGACGAGCTCGTAGCTGCAGCGCGCGGTCAGCAGGAAGAACCCGGTTGCCGGGTCGATGCCTTGCCGTGCCAGCGCACCGATCAGCTTGTCGAGCGCGTTATGCCGGCCGACATCCTCGCGCACCAGCGTGACGTCGCCGGTGTTGGTGCAGAACGCGGCGCCATGTGCGGCACCTGTCGCGCGGTTGAGCGGCTGGCGCCCATCGAGATTGCCGAGCGCGGCAAAGATCGCGGTGCCATTTGCCCCGACGCGTGCCGAGAGGGGGGCAAGCGGGCGCATCACTTGCTCGAGGTTTTCAAGACCACACAGGCCGCAACTGCCCTCGCTGACGCGCTGGCGTGCACGCTCGAAAATGGGGTCCATTCGGCCGGGATCGACCTGCACGCGCACGAACCACCCGTTTGCGGATTCGAAAACGTCGATATCGATGATCTCGCTTGGGGTCGCGATGACCTTTTCAGACAGGCTGAATCCGATCGCAAAGTCATGCAGGTCGATCGGCGTCGCCATCATCACGGCGTAGCCCAAGCCATTGTATTCGATCGCTACGGGTGCCTCGATGGCCAGCGGCCGGGATTTGTTTGCTATCTTGCCGTCGGGCAGGACGGCCTGCAGGTCGACCGATCGAATTCCGTCATCAGGCATCCGCGCGCGCGAGCAGCGTCACTGCGGCCGCTGCCGTATCGGAAAGCCCATCGGTGCCATGCGCATGAATTAGTCGCTTCATGCGAGGATCCCAGAACAGCGCGACATGACCTGCCACGGCCCCGGCGGGATCGGGCTCATGCGCCATATTCGCCGCGATCTGGTTGAGCATGCGGACAAGGTTATCGGTCGTCGTCATTCGGCGGCGACCGCCTCGATCCGGCGCGATTGCGCGGCATGGGTTTCATAGCCGGTCTGCCAGTCGGTTGGGCCGTTCGAGGCACTGATCTGGACGGCGGTGACCTTGTATTCCGGGCAATTGGTTGCCCAGTCGGAAAAGTCCGTCGTCACGACATTTGCCTGTGTCGCCGGATGGTGGAAGGTGGTGTAGACGACACCAGGCGCGACCCGATCGGTGACCGTGGCGCGCAGCGTCGTTTCGCCCGAGCGGCTCGACAGCCTGACCCAGTCACCCGATTTAAGGCCGCGATCCTCGGCATCGACCGGGTGGATTTCGAGCAGGTCCTCCGGATGCCAGGCAACATTCTCGGTCCGCCTTGTTTGCGCACCGACGTTGTACTGGCTCAGGATTCGCCCCGTTGTCAGGAGCAGGGGAAAGCGCGGGCCCGTCTTTTCATCGGTCGGCACATAATCGGTGACGACGAACTTGCCCTTGCCGCGAACAAAGCCGTCAACATGCATGATCGGCGATCCGTCAGGCGCATCGGCATTTGCCGGCCATTGCAGCGATCCTGCCTCGTCGAGGCGCGCGAACGAGACACCCGCAAAACTTGGGGTCAGGCGCGCAATCTCGTCCATGATTTCGGACGGATGTTGATAATGCCAGTTGAGGCCCATCGCCTGCGCCAGTCGCTGGGTGACTTCCCAATCTTCAAGGCCATTGAGCGGCGACATCACCTTGCGCACCGGCTGGATGCGGCGCTCGGCGTTGGTAAAAGTGCCGTTTTTTTCGAGGAAGGTCGATCCCGGCAGGAAGATGTGTGCGTAGTTGGCGGTTTCGTTGAGGAAAAGGTCGTGCACGATCACGCATTCCATCGCTGCCAGTCCGGCGGAAACATGCGCGGTGTTCGGGTCTGACTGCAGGATGTCCTCGCCCTGGCAGTAGAGCGCCTTGAACGCGCCATCGACGGCCGCGTCGAGCATGTTGGGGATACGCAGCCCTGGCTCGGGGTCGAGGCTCACGCCCCAATCGGTTTCGAACAATGTGCGTGTCGCGGCATCGCCGATGTGGCGATATCCCGGCAGCTCATGGGGAAAGCTGCCCATGTCGCAGGCGCCCTGTACGTTGTTCTGCCCGCGCAGCGGGTTCACGCCGACGCCCCGCCGCCCGATATTGCCGGTTACCATCGCCAGATTGGCGATCGCCATGACGGTCGAGCTACCCTGACTGTGTTCGGTGACGCCGAGACCATAATAAATGGCGCCGTTGCCGCCGGTTGCGAACAGCCTGGCGGCGGCGCGCAGATCGGCGGCGGCTACCATTGTCACAGCCTCGAGTGTTTCGGGCGCGTTGCGCTTGTCGGACACGAACTCGGCCCAGTGTAGATATTCGTCCCAGTCGCAGCGTTCCTTGATGAACGTTTCGTCAGCCAACCCTTCTGTCACAATGACATGGGCGATGGCGGTCAGCACCGCGACATTGGTTCCAGGGCGAAGCGGTAGATGGAAATCGGCTTCGATATGCGGCGTACGGACCATGTCGATCCGCCGCGGATCGACGACGATCAGCTTGGCACCGCTCCGCAGACGACGCTTCATCCGGCTGGCGAAAACGGGATGCCCGTCAGTGGGGTTCGCGCCGATGATCAGGATCACGTCGCTGTCTTCGACCGAGTCGAAATCCTGCGTGCCGGCGCTCGTACCAAAGGTCGTCTTGAGGCCATAACCCGTCGGCGAGTGGCAGACCCGAGCACAGGTATCGACATTGTTGTTGCCAAAGCCCGCCCGCACGAGTTTTTGGACGAGGAAGGTTTCTTCATTGGTGCAGCGGCTCGACGTGATTCCGCCAAGGGCGTTGCGGCCATAGGTTGCGGCAATACGCTTCAGTTCGGACGCGGTATGGGCGAAAGCCTCGTCCCATTCGACTTCACGCCACGGGTCGGTGATCTTTGCGCGGATCATCGGCTTCAGGATGCGCTCCTGATGCTGAGCATAGCCCCAGGCAAAGCGCCCCTTGACGCAGCTATGGCCGCGATTGGCCTTGCCTTCCTTGTTCGGCACCATGCGCACGACCTGTTCGCCGCGCATTTCGGCGCGGAACGTGCAGCCAACGCCGCAATAAGCGCAGGTCGTGACCACCGCGCGTTCGGGCGTGCCGACCTCAACCACCTTCTTTTCGATGAGGGTCGCCGTGGGGCAGGCCTGGACGCAGGCGCCGCATGACACGCACTCCGAGCCGAGGAAATTATCGGATGCAAGGCCCGCGGAGATTTTCGAGGCAAAGCCGCGCCCGTCCATTGTCAGCGCCAGTGTGCCCTGAACCTCGTCGCAGGCGCGGATACAGCGCGAGCAGGCAATGCACTTCGACGGGTCGAAATCGAAATAGGGGTTCGACTGGTCTTTTGGCTGGCCGAGATGCGACGCGACAACAGGGTAACGTACGTCTCGCAGGCCAACGGCCCCGGCCTGGTCCTGCAACTCGCAATCGCCGTTCGCGCCGCAGGTGAGACAATCGAGCGGGTGGTCGGAGATGTAGAGTTCCATTACACCCTTGCGCAGCTTGGCGAGGTGCGGTGTCTGGGTGCGGACGACCATCCCGGCCTCGACCGGCGTCGTGCAGCTTGCCGGTGTTCCGCGCCGCCCCTCGATCTCGACAAGGCACAAACGGCACGACCCAAAGCTCTTCAGGCTGTCGGTCGCACAAAGTTTCGGGATTGATGTGCCCTGTTCGGCCGCCGCCCGCATCACGCTGGTGCCCGCCGCCACCGTCACGTCGCGCCCGTCGATCGTGCAGGTCACCATTTCCGGCGAACGGCTTGCCGGAGTCCCAAAATCTGCCTGCGCCTGATAGGTCATGCCGCCAATCCTTGCGTCCGTGCGTAGTGCCGAAAATCGGCCTGTGTGTTGAGATTGTGGAGCGTTGCCAGAACCGGGATCTGGCGCGCGCCCGCAACGTGCATCCAGTGGCGCATCGACCGGTCGCCGGTCGTCGCGAGATGCGCGTCGAGCAGCGGGGCCAGCGCCACGGGCCACTGGCCGAATAGATAATGTCCCGCGACGACAGTCGCTGCTGACCCCCTGCCAGTTATCACCGGCACGGGCAGCGTGTCGCACCCGGCGGTCACGACCACGTCGAACCCGTGTGCCGCGCCATAATGGAGTGCTGCGCATAGGCCACCGAGCGGCCCCAGTCCGGGGACGGGACGATCGGTGACCGAAAGCCGGTCGCCCCACGGGCGCCCGCAAATAATGACGGCGTCGCATTGCGCGTCCAGACGGTCGGCGACATGGTCCAGCAGCGCATGCCCGTCGAGCAGCGCCAATGCCTTGTCCGTGCCGAACCGCGACGACTGGCCCCCGGCGATAATGGCGCCCAGCCGTTTCATCGGAAATCCTCCGGGAAGTGCCTGATCGCCGACATCACGGGGTAGGGCGTGAACCCGCCCAAGGCGCAGAGCGAGCCGAACTTCATCGTGTCCGCAAGGTCGGCGATCAGCGCCAGATTGGCGTCGACGTCCTTGCCCGCGATGATCTGGTCGATCGTCTCCATGCCGCGCGTACTGCCCAGGCGGCACGGGGTGCATTTGCCACAGCTTTCGATCGCACAGAATTCCATGGCGAACCGCGCCTGTTTCGCCATGTCGACGCCGTCGTCGAAAACGACGATCCCGCCATGCCCGATCAGCCCGTCGTTGTCCGCGAAGGTTTCATAGTCGAAGGCGAGGTCGAACTGCGACGGCGGGTGATAGGCACCGAGCGGCCCGCCGACCTGTACGGCACGCACCTGCCGCCCCGATGCCGTGCCCCCGCCGATCTCGTTCACCAGCTCGCCAAGCGTTATGCCGAAAGCCGTCTCGAACAGGCCGCCGTGGCGGATATTACCGGCAAGCTGGATCGGCATCGTGCCGCGTGAACGCCCCATGCCATAATCGGCATAGGCCTGCGCACCGTGCGCCATGATCCAGGGCACCGCCGCAAGCGTCAGTACATTGTTGATGACGGTCGGCTTGCCGAAAAGTCCCTCGTGCGCCGGCAGCGGCGGCTTCGCGCGCACCTCGCCACGCTTGCCCTCAAGGCTGTTGAGCAGCGACGTTTCCTCGCCGCAGATATAGGCGCCCGCGCCGACGCGCACCTCGATTTCGAAGGGGGTGATGTGCGCCGCGCAAAGCGCCACGGCCGCCTCCAACTTGGCGATGGCGTGTGGATATTCCGAGCGGATATAGACAAAGCCCTTTGTCGCGCCGACAGCGAATCCGGCAATGGCCATGCCTTCGATCAGCTGGAACGGGTCGCCCTCCATTACCATCCGGTCAGCGAAGGTCCCGCTGTCTCCCTCGTCGGCATTGCAGACGATATATTTGCGGTCGGCGACAGCGGCCGCCACCGTTTTCCATTTGATCCCGGCAGGAAAGCCCGCGCCGCCACGCCCGCGCAGGCCAGACTGAACCACCGTTTCAAGCGTTTCGGCGGGCCCGGCCACGCGCGCCGCAGCGAGGCCTGACCAGCCGCCCGTGGCCGCATAATCCTCGAGCGAAAGCGGGCGGGTCTTGCCCGCACGCGCGAAAGTCAGGCGCGTTTGCGCCTTGATGAAGCGATGATCCGCGATTCTGCCGATATTGGCAGCTTCGCCCTCAAGGATCGAGGTGACGGTGGCGACCGTCGCATTGGCAAAACCGATGCCGTCGATGTCGACGAGGGGCTCGAGCCAGTGCATTCCCCAGCTCGACACGCGCTCGACGGTGTAGCCCGCCGCGGCAAAAGCCTCGGCAACGCGATCGGCGCCACAGGCGATCGCGGTCGCGTCATCCGAGATGCGCACCATTTTCACCGGTCGCCGATCAGTGCGGCGAACGAGATGGGGTCGAGCCGCGCATGGACGTCGTTGCCGACCAGTGCCGCCGGGCCGATCGAACAAAGACCGAGGCAATAGATGGGTTCGACCCGGACACGCGATTGCGCATCGGCGATTGTCCGCAGCGCCGCCACGCCGCGCGCCTGGCAGGCCTCTGCCTCGCACAGTTTGACGACGGGACGATCGCGCTTTTCGGCGCGGAAATCGTGGTAGAAGCTCACCACCCCGTGAACCTCGGCGCGCGTCAGGTTCAGATCAGCGGCAATCATGCGCACCGCGTCCTCGCCGACAAAGCCAAATGCTGCCTGGACGTCATGCAGGATTGGCAGCAGCGCGCCGTCACGCCCGCGGTGGCGATCCAGGATCAGGGGCAGTGTGTCGCACGTCTCCACGATCTGCATGTTCGGCGAATGATCGGATTTGTCAAATAGATGGAGCGCATTTACAATAGATGCTGTCTATCAATCAGCTGAAAGCTGCAGCGTTGATGCAACCGCATGCAGCCCTGCGGCAAGCGGGGGCAAAGGCGTCCGGTCGCTGATGACCAGGCCGATTTCGTTCGCCGCGATCGTATCGGCGATCGAAACGGTCACCAGATCGGGATGCGCTGCGACCAGTGCGGCATGACTGTCGGTGATAATGGCTTCCAGCCCGCCGACCGAGACCATCGACAGCAGGGCGACATAGCTGTCTGCCGTCGCAACGGGCACAGCGACAAGCCCGCGTGCCTGCAATTGGCCATCGAGGATCCGGCGGTTCTGCATCCCCTGATGCAGCAGGCAAAGGCGCAGCGCCACAATCTCGGCAAGCCGCACTTCGCCGCGCGTCGCAAGTACAGAGCCCCGCGCAGTTACGGCCACGAAACGCTCGACGTAAAGCGGCACCGACCGCACCTGTGCCAGGGGCTCGCTGTTCAGATAGGTGAGCCCGGCATCGATGTCGCGGGCCAGCAGCGCCCGCTCGATCTCACGTGACGTCATCGATGAAATCGACAGCTTCACATCCGGATGCGCGGCTGTCATCGCCGCCACCACATGGCCGACGGTGGGCATCGCGGCCGGGATGACGCCCAGCCGCGCGATACCCCGCAGGCCGCCGGACTCGACATTCAGCGCTGCGCGAATGGCCGCCTGATCGGCGATCATTTGCTGGGCGTAGTGCAGGATCGCATGTCCCTGGGCCGTCAGGTCGACAAAGCGCCGGTCGCGGATGACAAGGCGTTCGCCGAGCATTTCCTCCAGCGCAACAAGCCCGGCCGACAGGGTCGGCTGCGACACCTGGCATGCCTCTGCCGCGCGTCCGAAGTGCCGTTCGCGGGCGATCGCCACGAAATATTCGAGGAAGCGCAATTGCATGTTAGCTCAGGCTAACCGGTGATCGGGACAATTGGCAAGCGCCGGCGCCTATTTCGGTCGCGCACCGGCTTGCGCGGCAAGTCATTTCCGTTATCGGGGCATGGACGTTTGCATGAGGATCGCCGCCCGATGAAGACCCGCGCCGCCGTTGCATTCGAAGCCAAACGTCCGCTTGAGATTGTCG
>JBMOGG010000059.1:0-15827 GCA_049318505.1 Sphingomonas sp.
AACTGGGCGAGGCAGACGAGCGGCGCGCCGGCCTTGGCGATCCCGGCCTTTTCGCCGGCGATCTCGGCAAGCGTGTCGCCGAGGAACGCCTGATGGTCGATACCGACCTGCGCGATGCCGCACACGACCGGCGTGACGACATTGGTGGCGTCGAGCCGCCCGCCGAGGCCGACTTCGATGACGCAAACGTCGGCATGTGTGCGGCTGAAGGCGAGGAAGGCAGCAGCGGTGGTTGCCTCAAAGAAGCTCGGGCCGAGGTCATGTGCTTGCGCCGCATCGAGGACCTCGGCGAGGAGGGGAGCGAGCGCACCATCGTCGATCAACCGGCCTGCGACGCGGATGCGCTCGTTGAAGCGCACGAGGTGGGGGCTGGTGTAGACATGGACTATGTGCCCCGCTGCTTCGAGCGCGGCGCGCAGGAAGGCGCAGGTCGATCCCTTGCCGTTCGTGCCCGCGACATGAAACACGGGGGGCAAGCGGTGATGCGGGTTGTCGAGCAGCGCCAGCAGCGCGTTGATGCGTTCGAGGCCGAGGATGTCGCGCCCGGGCGAAAGCTGCGCGAAGCGGTCGAGCTGAAACTGGACGGCCGGATCGTCCGACCGGGCGTGATCGGCCACTAGGCGGCGACCTTGGCCGCCATGAGATAGCCAATCGTGCGCGACAGCGTTTCCTTCAACTCACCGCGTTTGACGACCATATCGAGCATGCCATGCTCGAGCAGATATTCGGCGCGCTGGAACCCTTCGGGCAGTTTCTCGCGGATCGTGCTCTCGATGACGCGCTGGCCGGCAAAGCCGATGAGCGCGCCGGGTTCGGCGATCTGGATGTCGCCGAGCATCGCGTAGCTTGCGGTGACGCCGCCGGTCGTCGGGTCGGTCATCACGACGATATAGGGCAGCCCGGCCTCGCGCAGCATCGAGATGGCGACCGTGGTCTTGGGCATCTGCATGAGCGACAGGATACCCTCCTGCATGCGCGCGCCGCCGGCCGCGGTGAAGATGATGTAGGGCGCGCCGACGTCGATCGCGGCCTCAACCCCGGCGACGAAGGCTGCGCCGACGCCGAGGCCCATCGATCCGCCCATGAAGGCGAAGTCCTGCACGCCGATGATGGCGCGCTGCCCCTCGATGTTGCCGCGCGCGGTGACCAGCGCGTCATATTCGCCGGTGGCGGTGCGCGCCGCCTTGATGCGGTCGGCGTATTTCTTCGAGTCGCGGAACTTCAGTGGGTCTTCGGCAACCCGGGGTGCGGGCAGCAGGCTATAGCCGGCGTCGAAGATCTGGTCGAAGCGTGCCTGCGGACCGATGCGGCCGTGATGGCCGCACGACGGGCAGACCGAGAGATTTTCAAGATATTCGCGCGCGAACAATGTCTGCGAACAGCCCGGGCATTTGGTCCACAGATTGTCGGGCGTCTCGCGCTTGGCGATGAAGGGGATGCGGTTACGGACGCGGTCGAGCCAGCTCATGCGATTTCCTTAGCGTGGACCGCGTCGGCAAGCGAGCGGACATAGGTTTCGACATACGGGGCGGCGTCTGCGCCGTGTTTGCCGACGATCTCGACGATCGCCGAGCCGACGACGACGCCGTCGGCGACCTTGGCGATGGCGGCGGCCTGTTCGGGCGTGCGCACACCGAACCCCACCGCGACAGGCAGGGTGGTCGCGGCTTTGAGCTTGGCGACCGCGCTTTCGATGCTGGTCTGGGCGGCCTGTTGCAGGCCGGTGATGCCCGCGACCGAGACATAGTAGACAAACCCGCTCGCGCCCTCAAGCACCGCGGGCAGGCGCGCGGCGTCGGTCGTGGGGGTGGCGAGGCGGATCGGGGCGACGCCGGCGGCGCGTAAGGGTGCCGCGAGCTCGTCCTCCTCGGGCGGCAGGTCGACGCAGATGACGCCGTCGACGCCGGCTTTCACGCACTGGTCCGCGAACCACTCGCTGCCCCGGATCGTCATCGGGTTGGCATAGCCCATCAGGACCAACGGCACTTGGCGGTGGCACGCGCGGAAATCGCTGGCGACGCGGAAGATGTCGACGGTCTTGGTACCCGCAGCGAGGCTGCGCAGGTTCGCGGCCTGGATCGCGGGGCCGTCGGCCATCGGATCGGTGAACGGCATGCCGAGCTCGATCACGTCCGCTCCGCCCGCGACGAGCGCGTCGAGGATTGCAGGCGTCGGGCCGTCGCCGGCTGTGACGAAGGTGACGAGGGCGGGACCGCGGGAGAAAGCGGTGGAGAGGCGCGTCAAAGTTTCACCCCCAGCGCATCTGCCACGGTGAAGATGTCCTTGTCCCCCCGCCCGCACAGGTTGACGATAATGATCTTGTCCTTCGACATCGTCGGCGCGCGCTTGATGACGGCGGCAATCGCATGGCTGGGTTCGAGGGCAGGGATGATGCCCTCCAGACGGCACAAAGTCTTGAACGCCTCCAGCGCTTCGACGTCGGTGATGCTGTCATATTCGACGCGACCGATTTCCTTCAGCCAGCTGTGCTCGGGGCCAATGCCGGGATAGTCGAGGCCTGCGCTGATCGAATGCGCCTCGGTGATCTGGCCGTCCTCGTCCTGCAGCAGATAAGTCTTGTTGCCGTGGAGGATGCCCGGCGATCCGCCCGCGAGCGACGCTGCATGTTCCTTGTCGAGGCCGTGGCCTGCTGCCTCAATGCCGAGCATCGCGACGTCGCTATCGTCGAGGAAGGGGTGGAACAGGCCGATGGCGTTCGACCCGCCGCCGATGCTGGCGATGAGCAGGTCGGGCAGGCGGCCTTCGCGGTCGAGCATCTGCGCGCGCGCTTCCTTGCCGATCACACTCTGGAAATCGCGGACGAGCTCGGGATAGGGATGCGGGCCCGCGGCAGTACCGATGATGTAGAAAGTGTCCTCGACGTTGGCGACCCAGTGGCGCAGCGCCTCGTTCATCGCGTCCTTGAGCGTCGCCGAGCCGCTGGTGACAGGGATGATTTCTGCGCCGAGCAGCTTCATGCGGAAGACGTTGGGCGCCTGCCGCTCGATATCGCGCGCGCCCATGAAGATGGTGCAGGGCAGGCCGAAGCGCGCGGCAACGGTCGCGGTCGCGACGCCGTGCTGGCCCGCACCGGTCTCGGCGATGATCTTGGTCTTGCCCATCCGCATCGCGAGCAGGATCTGGCCGATGCAGTTGTTGATCTTATGCGCGCCGGTGTGGTTCAGCTCGTCACGCTTGAAATAGATTTTTGCGCCGTCCTCAGGCCGACCCTGTTCGGCGGCGACCCTGCGAAGTTCTTCAGTGAGCCGCTCGGCGAAATACAGCGGACTGGGGCGGCCGACGTAATGTTCGAGCAGGTCGTCGAACTGCGCGGCGAACGCCGGGTCGGCCTTGGCAGCGGTATACGCACGCTCAAGATCGAGGATCAGCGGCATCAGCGTTTCGGCGACATAGCGGCCGCCGAACTGACCGAAATGGCCATTTTCATCGGGTTGCGCGCGCAAGGTGTTGGGGCGGGAGGCGGCCCCTGGCGAAAGGGCAGTTAAAATTGTCATACCCGCGCGGCTTTAAGGAACGCGGCAATCTTGTCCACATCCTTCACGCCGGGCGCGGATTCGACGCCCGACGAGACATCGACCAGCGGCGCGCCGGTGACGCGTATGGCTTCGGCGATATTGCCGGCGTCGAGCCCGCCGGACAGCGCCCAGGGCAGCGGGTGGCGATGGCCGCTGAGCAGGCTCCAGTCGAAGCGCAGGCCGTTGCCACCGGGCAGGTCTGAGCCCGCGGGCGGTTTGGCGTCGTAAAGAATCATGTCGGCAGCGCCCCTGTAGCGCGCAGCAGCATCGCGGTCGGCGGCGGTGCGCACCGGAATGGCTTTCCACACTTCGTGGCCATGGGTCTTGGCAAGGCGCGCTACGGTTTCAGGGGCTTCGTGACCATGGAGTTGCAGGATATCGAGGTGGACTTGCGTCAGGATGCGGGCGAGGTCGTCAGCATTTGGATCGACGAACAGCCCCACCGATTTGACGTGCGGCGGGACGCGTGCGGCGATGGCCGACGCCTGGTCAGGGGACAGGTTGCGCGGGCTTTTGGCGAAGAACACGAACCCCACATGCGACGCGCCGTGCTTGATCGCGGCGTCGAGCGTTTCAGGGGTCGAGAGCCCACAGATTTTGGTCAAAACATCCATCATTTTCTCTCGTCGCCCCGGACTTGATCCGAGGTCGGGCTGCTAAATTGCGACCTTAAACCCAAGGCAGCCTAGGCCTGGATCAAGTCCGGGGCGACGCTCAGAGCGTCGCTTCGATTGCCCGAACCGCTTGATCGGGATCAGCCGCCTGCGTGATCGGACGCCCCACAACGAGAATGCTTGCCCCCGCATCGAGCGCTGCCCGCGGCGTCACGATCCGCTTCTGGTCACCGACAGGGCCGTCCGCGGGGCGCACGCCCGGGACGACGAAAAACCCCTGCGGCCATAGCTTGTGCGCGGCCTTCACTTCATTGCCCGAACAGACGACGCCATCAAGGCCCGCCTCGCGCGCGGCTGCGGTCAGCCGGAGCACCTGGTCGTGCGGCGATCCCGTCACGCCCGCGCTTTCGAGGTCGCTGGCGTCGAGGCTGGTCAGCACGGTCACGCCCACGACCTTGCAACCCAGCGGCGCCGCGGCCTTGGCGTCCTCCATCATCGCGCGACCGCCCGCAGCATGCACGGTCAATATGGCTGGATTGAGCGAGGCCAGCGCCTGAACCGCCTTTGCCACGGTGTTGGGAATGTCATGCAGCTTCAGGTCAAGGAAGATGGGCAGGTGCAGCCTGGCCATTTCGTGCACGCCGGCGCGCCCATTGGCGGCGAAGAACTCGAGGCCGAGCTTAATCCCTCCGACATGGCGACCGACCCGCGTCGCCATGGTGACGGCGCGTTCGAGATCGGGCGTGTCGATGGCGACCCAGATCGGACTCATGCTGAGCGCCTCATGCGACACCCGGCGCCGGGGCGATCGGCGATGCGCCCGGTGGGGCCATGTCTTGCGCAGAAAACGTCGAGTTCTGCATCGGGGTTGGTGTCGGCAAGGCTTCGGTCAGTGCCCGGTTGGCATTGTCCAGCCGGCGACGCAGGCTCCAGCGCGTGGTGCGGTGGATGATCATCATGGGCACCAGGCCCAGCAGGAAAGTGACGAGCATCAGGACCGGTAGCCGCGTGTCGAGCACCATGCCGCTCCACAGGTTCAAGGTCACCGGTGTCCAGTTCGCCGTCGCAAAAATGACGCCGACGACAGCGAGGACAACCCAGAAAACGGTTCGCAAAAACTGCATGCGACAACAACCTTATGTGGCAATTGCGCCTAGTCTAGGCCGGTCGGCGTCGCTTTGCCAGAGAGTGCGGCCAGCCGGTTTCGGAGCTCGACGACGGTTTCGGGAATTGCCGTGAGGCGCGGCCCTTCGCGGTCGAGGATCGCGCCGAAGGCCGTGCATTTGGCGCCGGTCACGGCCTCAGGGGCGAGGGCGTTCGCGGGCAAGGTCGCAACGATGATGTCGATCAGCCGTTCCGCTCCGTGTAGCCGCCCCCACAGATAATCGTTTTCGCGATAGGCGCGGCTGAAGAATGCGCCGAAGCTGTTGAACTGGATGCCTTTGAGCACTGGCACGCCGCCCGACAGGCTCGTCGCATCTTCGGGCGCGATGCGATCGACCATGACGGGGTCGAACTCGTCGAACCCTTCGCCCTGCAGCAGCGCCAGCGTTGCGACATCGTAGAAAGGAAAGCCCAGATAAGCGAGCAACGGCTGCCGGCGGTGGGTGCGCAAGCACGCGCCAATGGCGTCGGCCATTTCGACGTCGGTTTGTGCGTCGAGCTTTGCCAGGTCCCATTTAGCTGCGATCAGGTCGAGCAGGGTCCGGGCATCGACTGCCTCGACGCGCCCCAGGAAGTGCGGCGATTCGCGCTCCAGATAGCGGGCAAGGCAACCGAACACCGTTTTGCGAAGCCCTTCGTAATCGGCAAGCGGGCTCTCGTCCGCCAGCGCCGCCAGTCGCCGGACAACGAAGCGCAGCCGCCGAATGCGATAGCGCAGGTCGAGCGGTGAGAGGTCGCTGCGCTGTGCAAGTTCATGGACGAGCGCGACGGCGCCGATCCCGGCGGGCGCGAAACGCGTCAACGTCTCGGCAAGCCCGGCGCGGACGACCTCGCGATAGGCGACATAGGAGTGTCCCGCGTCGCGCGCCGCGCGTTCGCCTGCCCGTGCCCGCCAGGTCGCCAGGCGCGCCGACGTGGGCCGATCGAGGAACAGCGTTCGGCCGAACAGATGCTCGACCGCCGTTTCAACATCAGGACGCAGCGCCTCGACGATCCGCCGGGTGCGGGCAATCCGCGCACTGCGACCGGCGATGGCTTCCAGATTGTCGCGGATCGGCTGGGTGCGCGGAATGTCGGAGAGCGCGCCGAACAATGTCGTGAAAAAGCCCGGCGTGTCGTCGTTGCCCGACAGCTTGATGCTCTTCATGCCCGGCTTTGGATCGATGTAGACGAAGCGCCGGTCGACTTCGCGCCGCGCGGGGCGGTCGCGCAGGGCGTCGATCGCCGGACGAAAGGGGGCGTTTGCCAGCACCGATCCGTCAATGAGCGCGGTCGTTTCGGCCGTCCCAGCCGCAAGCTGACGGGGCAGCACGCGGGCGAGGAATTCGGCGCGCCCGGGCCATTTCATTCCCGCGGTCAAGAGCGCACGGTCCAGTTCGGCGACGGTGAACGGCGGGAAGGCGCCAGGAAAGCTCGCCGTCGCGCGCGCGGCAAAAACCAGGCCTGGGATTTCGCCGAGTTGCGCCATGCTTCCCGGTGCATCGCGAAAACCGATGATCAGGCGATGCTCGGTCTCGACGATCATTGGCGGCGAATGGATCGGCAGGGCTTCGGGATGGCCGCTGAAATCGGTAACCGTCACGAACAGGTCGAGCGGTTGCCCGTCGGGCAGCAGGCGTGGCCCCTTTGGTCCCTGTTCCATTGCCGCAAAGGCATCGAGCAGCATCGCGTCGAATACCTCGCCCCCAAATGGCGGCTCAAACCAGCGCGACCGGACGAAGCGAGAGAGCTTGGCATAGATTTCGTCGCGGTTACGAGCGTCGAGGCCGTCGTCCCATTTCTCTCCCTGCCGCCCGGCAAAAGCCCAGGCAATCGGCGAAGCCCAGAGTTTCGAAACGCGAGAGGGTGCGCGTGCTTTCGGGTCTAGCAGCGCGTCGACATCCGCCTTGTCGAGCCACATGTCGGTCAGCGGATCGAGCGACTGACCGGTCGCCACGGCTTGCCCCAGGAAAATGCCGTTGATCCCGCCCGCGCTTGCCCCTGCCACGATATCGGCGAGCACGCGCAACTTTATGCCTGTGGTTGTCTGGATCAGGCGGAGGAGGTCGGCATAGCCCGCCTCGACCGGTTCGTCGGGCGGCGTGTCAGCGTAAAAGGCCCGGCTGGCGCGCGCCAGGTGCCACACTTCCTTGGTGACGCCATGCATGTAGACGGCCAAGCTGATCCCGCCATAGCAGACAAGGGCCAGCCGGAGTTCTTTTTCGCGCATGGTTGCGTCTTGCACGCGGAATGGGCGCGCGAAAGCCAAATGTCATGAATGTTGCGCCCAGCCGTGTGCGTCGACGCGGTGAACTGCTTCGAACTGACGTGAGAACTGCCGGTTAACTGAACATGGCCGCGTGCACGTGAAGGCGGTCCCCGATTCGGTGGTGGCCGGGTGGTTGCGGCCACCAAGAGGCCAGGCAGTTCGGGCGGGTTGTGCACCCCGAGCTTCGCTGTGACCGCCGCGCGGTGCATTTCGACCGCGCGGGCAGAAATCGAAAGCTGGCCGGCAATCTGCACGATGAACACCGTAATGACCGCAGGGCGTCATTGGTCTCGGCGTAACATTGAATCGGTAATTCGTTGTCCATCGGGATTGGTCCCCTGATAGGTCGCGTCGACTCCCCTGCTCGGCGCGCACCGCTGCGATGGCGGGTTGCCTTCCCCAATTGAGCAACCCGCCATTTTCGCGGCTTGAATACCACGCCACCAGTTGCTAATGTTCCCGTTCCGTTCAATGGGACTCATGATGGCCAAGCCCCAGAAGCGTTATGTCTGCCAGGCTTGCGGCGCTGTCTCCTCGAAATGGGGTGGCCAGTGCGACGATTGCCTTGAGTGGAACACGCTGGTTGAAGATGCGGGCGCCGTGGTGACGCCGTTTTCGGCGCGGCATAACCTGCAGCATGGGGGCCGTGCCCTGTCCCTGGTCGCGCTCGACAGCGCGACGAAACTGCCCGACCGTATGCCGTGCGGCATTGCCGAATTCGATCGCGCGCTTGGCGGCGGTTTCGTCGCGGGATCGGCGACGTTGATGAGCGGCGATCCCGGCGTTGGTAAGTCGACCCTGTTGCTGCAGGCGGCGGCGAAACTGGCGCTTGCAGGCAAGCACGTGGTCTATGTGTCCGGGGAAGAAGCCGCCGATCAGGTGCGGTTACGCGCGCAGCGACTGGGGCTGGGTCATGCACCCGTCGGGCTGGCGAGCGCGACGTCGGTCCGCGACATTCTCGCCACGTTTTCGTCGGCGACCGGCCCCGGCGGTACGCCCGACCTGCTGGTCATCGACTCGATCCAGACAATGCATTCCGACCTGATCGAGGGTGCGGCCGGCACGGTGTCGCAGGTTCGTGCGTCTGCGGGCGAACTGATCCGATTCGCCAAGGAGCGCGGGTCGGCGGTCGTGCTCGTCGGGCACGTGACCAAGGACGGCAGCATTGCGGGGCCGCGCGTGCTCGAACACATGGTCGATACCGTGCTCGCCTTCGAAGGGGAGCGATCGCACCAGTACCGGATCCTGCGCGCGATCAAGAACCGCTTCGGCGGCACCGACGAGATCGGCGTTTTCGCGATGGGTGAGGGTGGCCTGGGTGAGGTCGGCAATCCGTCGAGCCTGTTTCTGACGACGCGGGGCGAGGCGGTGACGGGAACGGCCGTTTTTCCGGCACTCGAGGGCACGCGCCCCGTCCTCGTCGAGGTGCAGGCGCTGACGGTGCGCCTGGCGAGCGGCGCCACGCCGCGGCGCGCGGTCGTCGGCTGGGATTCGGGGCGGCTGGCGATGATCCTGGCCGTTCTGGAAGCGCGGTGTGGCCTCTCGCTCTCCTCGGCCGAAGTTTATCTCAATATCGCCGGCGGTTATCGCCTGACCGACCCCGCTGCCGATCTTGCGGTGGCAGCGGCACTGGTGAGCGCATTTTCGGAGCGGCCCATACCGGCCGATGTCGTGGCCTTCGGCGAAGTGGCGTTGTCCGGTGAAGTCCGGCCGGTGGCGCACAGCGGATTACGGCTGAAAGAGTCGGCAAAGCTCGGCTTCGAGCGGGCATGGGTGCCCGGCGGGGTAAATGCACCGGGAATAGCGACGAGCGCGTTCAAGTCGCTCGGCGCGCTGGTCGACCATGTGTTGGGGAAGGGATAGCTACCCCCCCTTGCGCGCCCCAAGCGCCCTCATTAGGGCTACCGGCGAGATTAAACCTACATGAACGAGAAGGACCCTTCATGAGCGAGACCGCCGACCGGGTGAAAAAGATTGTCGTCGAGCATCTCGGCGTCGATGCGGACAAGGTGACCGAGGAGTCGAGCTTCATCGACGATCTGGGCGCCGACAGCCTCGACATCGTTGAGCTGGTCATGGCATTTGAGGAAGAGTTCGGCGTCGAAATTCCCGACGATGCCGCTGAAAAGATCTCGACCGTGAAGGACGCAATCACCTTCATCGAAACGAACAAGGGCTGAGCCTGCACAAGGCTTGCCCGGGTTCGGTAATTTTGGGCTTAAACAGGCTCGGCCCGAACAGGGCCGGGCCTGTTTGTATTTGAGGAGCTGAAGATGCGTCGAGTCGTCGTCACGGGCCTGGGGCTCGTCACACCGCTGGGGGGCGATGTCGAAACCAGCTGGTCCAATATTCTTGCGTCCAAATCGGGCGCGGGGCGGATCACGCGCTTCGACCCGTCGGACCAGAAGTGTACGATCGCGTGCGAAGTGAAGCCGGCCGATCACGAATACGGCTTCGACCCCAATCTGCGCGTGGATCACAAGGTCCAGCGGCAGGTCGATCCGTTCATCATTTTCGGCATCGACGCCGCCGGGCAGGCGCTCGAGGACGCCGGCCTGACCGACGCCAGCGAAGAGCAGCGCTTGCGGATCGGCTGTTCGATCGGCTCGGGGATCGGCGGATTGCCGGGCATTGCAAGCGAATCGCTGGTGCTCGCGCAGAAGGGACCGAGCCGGGTCTCGCCGCACTTTGTTCACGGGCGGCTGATCAACCTGATCTCCGGGCAGGTCAGCATCAAATACGGCCTGATGGGTCCAAACCATGCCGTGGTGACGGCCTGGGCGACCGGTGTCCACTCAATCGGCGATGCTGCGCGCATGATCATGATGGACGATGCCGACGTCATGCTGGCGGGTGGTGCCGAAGGGGCAATCTGTCCGCTGGGCATCGCGGGCTTTGCCCAGGCGCGTGCGCTGTCGACCGCTTACAACGACACACCGGAAAAGGCATCGCGTCCCTATGACCAGGGGCGTGACGGCTTTGTGATGGGTGAGGGTGCCGGGGTGGTCGTGCTCGAGGAATATGAGCATGCCAAGGCCCGCGGCGCGAAAATCTATGCGGAAATTCTTGGTTACGGCCTGTCCGGCGATGCCTATCATGTGACGGCCCCGCATCCCGACGGGTCGGGTGCCTATCGCTCGATGGAAATGGCGATGCGCAAGTCGGGCCTGACCCTTGCGGAGATTGATTATGTCAACGCGCACGGCACGTCGACACCGCTGGGCGACGAACTCGAACTGGGCGCGGTGCGGCGTCTGTTCGGACCGGCGCTTGAGACAATGTCGATGTCGTCGACCAAATCAGCGATCGGGCATCTGCTGGGGGGCGCGGGTGCCGTGGAAAGTATTTTCTGCATTCTCGCCATCCGCGACCAGATCGTGCCGCCGACGCTCAATCTCGATAATCCGAGCGAAAGCTGCATTGGTGTCGACCTGGTGCCGCATGTGGCAAAGAAGCGCAGGGTGAAGGCTATCTTGAACAACAGCTTCGGCTTTGGCGGGACGAACGCATCGCTGGTGATGCGCGCAGTCTGACCCTAAAGGCGGGACATGCGTCGTATCCTGCTTCTCATCGCCGTCTTTCTCGGCGTCGCTGTGTTCCTTTTCGTCCGCTTTGCCGGCGGTGGCGCTCCGCGCGACATGGAGGTCGTGATTCCAGCAGGGTCGAGCCTGACTGCAGCTGCCACGGTGCTGGAGCGTGCGGGCGCCATCGGGTCGACAGATGCGTTCCTGACCCAGGCCAAGCTGTTCGGGTCGAAAGCGCCGATCAAGCCTGGCGAATATCTTGTGAAGAAAGGCATGGATGCGCAGGCCATCCTGGGACTGCTCCAGGCAGGTAAGGTGCTGCAACGGTTCGTCGTCATCCCTGAGGGGCTACCGTCGATTCTGGTCTATGCGCGACTCTACGCAACGCCCTTGCTTACCGGCGAAATCCCGGTGCCGGCCGAGGGTTCGGTGCTGCCCGATGCCTATGCCTATGTTCGTGGCGAAACGCGCAAGTCGGTGCTCGCGCGCATGCAAAAAGCGATGCAGACCGCCATCGCCAACGCCTGGGCGGCGCGAAGCCCAACCACTGCCGTCGTGACGCCCGAAGCCGCCATCATCCTTGCGTCGATTGTCGAGAAAGAAACGGCACGGGCAAGCGAGCGACGGCTGGTCGCAGCGGTCTATTCCAATAGGCTGAAGCGCGGGATGCCGCTGCAGGCCGACCCGACGACGATTTATCCGATCACGAAGGGCAAGTCGCTTGGTCGGCGTATCCTGCGGTCTGAACTTGCCAGTGACGATCCTTACAACACCTATCGCCATAGCGGCCTGCCGCCCGGCCCGATCGCCAACCCGGGCAAGGCGGCTATCGAGGCGGCACTCGACCCGGCCCCGTCCAACGCCCTGTACTTTGTGGCGCAGGGCGACGGCAGCAGCGCGTTTGCCGATACGCTGGAACAGCACAATGCCAATGTGCAGAAATGGTATGCCCACAGGCGAGCGAAAGGCGAGATGTAGCGCGACGCGATTCTAGGGTTGGCAATGCGGGGGCAATCCCCATCGCGGATCCGCAGCGGCTATCCCGCCGCCCGAAATTCCAGTCAGACCAAGAAGAGTTTTCCATGCGTGTCTGTCGTGAAGTTCCCGCTGTAGCGCTCAAGACGCGCGTTCGCGACGAGACGATCGCAGGGCCCAATCCGTTTCGTTGGCGCGATGTCTCGCCGCACGACATCTTCAAAGCCAAGCGTATCGCGATCTTCGGTTAGCCCGGTGCGTTCACGCCAACCGGCTCGTCCAAGCAACGGCCCGGGTTCGACGAGAATTACGAAACGGACGCGTCGCTGGGTGTCGACGACATCTATTGCGTTTGGGTCAACGATGCGTTCGTGATGTATCAGTGGGGCCGCCCCCAGGGGTTGAAGAACGTCAAGCCGCTGCCCGAGAGCAACGGCGTTTTCCCGCGTCGGCTCGGCATGCTGATCGACAAGCGTCACCTGGGCTTTGGCCAGCGCTCGTGGCGCTGTGCCGCCGTCGTCGATGACGGCAAGATCGCCGCGTGGTTCGAAGAGCCCGGGATCAACGATGCAGGTACCGACAGCGATCCCTCTGAGCAGTCGACGCCGGAAGTCTTGGCGTGGCTCCAGGCCAACCCCAAGTAAAGTTGCGCGCAGGCCTGCGTTACAAGCGCAGGCCCGTTTCTTCGGGCAGGCCCGCCATAAGGTTGAGGCTTTGCACCGCGCCGCCGCTCGCGCCCTTGCCCAGATTGTCGAGGGCCGCGACCAGTCGGCACTGGCTGCTATTGGCGTTGCCAAAAACGAACAAGTCCATGGCATCGCGCCCCGCCATGTGCTCGACCGGAAGGTTCGCCTCTGCATATTCCCCCACGCGAACCAGCTTCGATCGCTCGTAGAACGCAGCCAGGGTGTCGCGCGCTTTTGCGGCATCGACGCCAAACAGCGGCACGTCGACAATCATCCCGCGGTGCGTCGCCGCGACCGACGGTGCAAACAGAGGCGGGTGCGTGAGGTTGGAATGGCGCTGCATCTCGGGCACGTGCTTGTGCGCGAGGCCCAGCGCATAGGTGCGCCATGCGGGAGCAGAGATGCCGGACTCGAACTCGGCGATCATCGCCTTGCCCCCGCCCGAATAGCCCGACACGGCGTAACAGCTGAGGCGGGCGTCAATAGCGACGATCCCCGCGCGCACGAGCGGCGCCACCAGCGCGATGAACCCGGTCGAATAGCAACCCGGGTTCGACACGCGCTTTGCGTCAGCTACGACCTGCGCGCCCACTAACTCGGGCAAGCCGAAGGTCCAGTCAGGATTCGTCCGGTGGGCCGTCGAAGCGTCAATGACGCGGGTGTGCATATTGTCGATCAGCGCGACGGCCTCGCGCGCCGCATCGTCCGGCAGGCACAGCACCACCACATCTGCCGCGTTGAGGGCAGCGCGGCGCGCCTCGACGTCTTTTCGCTGATCGTCGGGTAGAGTCGTCAGAACGAACTCGGGACGATCAGTCAGGCGACTTTCGATTTCGAGCCCTGTCGTGCCTGCCGCGCCGTCGATGAAGATACGCATTACGTCAGGTCCAGCGTCGATGCCGCGACATAGCCAACAGTGCCCAAACGTTCGCCGCGGCCCCACGCCCATTGATGGCCGAGGTCGACGACGAGGAAAACCTCACCGACCGCCAGCGAAGCTATGATTTCATTGCCTGTTCCGGGTCGTGCGAGGATGTCGGTGGATGCTTTGAGAACAACAGGCATTGGTTCGACGAAATGCTGGGCAAAGATGCGGTCGGCAACGGCAATCTCGGCCAGGTCGCGACGCACGGCATAGCGCCCCGGCTCAAGCGGAATCGAAGGGCCGGTAAGGCGAAACTGCTTACGCGGCGGCGCGGCGGCTGTGGTCTGCGCTGACAAGTCGTCCGAATTCGCCAAGAAAATCTGCCCCTGCCTGCGTCTGTGCGACGAAGACATTTCGCCGGTCCTGTTCGTCACGCTGGCGCGCCAGATAGCCGAGAGCACCCAGTCTGTTCAAGGCACGCGTGATGACAGGTTTCGAGACGTTGAGGCCGCACGCCAGACCGCGGACCGTGTGGGGGCCGGGGGTCTGATAGACGACCATCAGCAGTGCCATCTGGCGGTTCGTCAAATCTGGCTGACCGGACCGCACATAGTCCAGCAGCGTATTCATCCAGTCTAAAATCATCGGACGGGCCACGTTTGCTATCCTTTCCACCCCCGTGAAAATGGGGCGAATAATCAAGCTGAACGTATGAGCGGCATAACGGTTGCGTCGCGTCCGTCAGGCAAATCGCGCCTGCAGCATCGCCCAGACCGCGCGCAGGCCGAGCGCTTCGCCACCCTTGGGGCGACCGGGTTTTGCGACCGGGCGCCAGGCGAAGGTGTCGAGATGGAGCCAGGGCGTCCCGTCCGGCACGAAGCGCTGCAGGAACAGCGCGGCCGTGACCGAGCCCGCGAAGCCGCCGTCGGGAGAGTTGTTGAGGTCGGCGATGTCGGATTTCAGCATTTCGTCGTAGCCCTCATGGAGCGGCATCCGCCACAACGGATCGTCGGTTGCCGAGCCTGCTGCCAGCACTGCGCTGGCGAGGTCGTCGTCATTGGCAAAGGTTGCCGGTAGATCGGGGCCGAGGGCGACGCGCGCAGCACCGGTCAGAGTGGCGAAGTCTATGATCAGAGAAGCCTTTCCTTCGCTCGCCTTGGTTAGGGCATCGGCAAGGACCAGTCGGCCCTCGGCGTCGGTGTTGGCAATCTCGACGGTCAGGCCCTGGCGGCTGATCAGCACGTCGCCGGGGCGAAAGGCGTTGCCTGCGACCGCGTTTTCGACCGCCGGCACCAGCAGGTGCAGTCGCACAGGCAAGCGCGCGACCATCACAAGCTGCGCAAGGGCCAGCGCGTGCGCCGCGCCACCCATATCCTTCTTCATCAGCCGCATGCCCGACGACGGCTTGATGTCGAGGCCGCCGCTGTCGAAGCACACGCCCTTGCCTATGATCGCCAGCCGGGGATGGTCGGGATTGCCCCATTCGAGCTCGATGAGGCGCGGTGCAAAGTCACGCGCGGCGGCCAAACCCACGGCATGGATCATCGGATAGCCAGTTTCGAGGTCGGCCCCGCGCGTCACCGTCAGCGCCGCGTCGAACGCCTTGGCGAGCCGCGCTACCTCTGCCTCCAGATGCGGGGGCCCCATGTCGGCGGCAGGTGTATTCACCAGGTCGCGGACGAGCGCGACCGCTTCGGCGAGGCGAAGTGTTTCGTCGATCCGCGCGGGCTCGCTCGTCAGCAGGACGCGCGGGCCCGTGCCCTTGTCGTCGCGCAGATAGCGGTCGAACCGGTAGTGGGCGAGCAGCCAGCCCAACGCGGCGGGGCCGGGCGTCCCGGTGGCGAGGCGGTAGCTTCCTTCGGGGAGGGTCTCCGCTAGCTTTGCAAGACACCAGGTGGACAGGTTATCCGCATTGGCAACCACGGTCACTAAGGACCAGTCGTCCGCCGCATCGCCCGGCAGGATCGCGCTGGCATAGCCCGTCGGTTTGAGCTTCTGTGCCGCCGCCGCCGCCCGGGCGCGTGGGGGTTGTGCCGCAAGCCAGGCATCGAAGCCCTTGCTGTCGGTGATGTGGATCGTGCGTGCGGGCTGCCCTTTGTCGGGCTGGAGAAGCGCGCTGAAAGTGAGTGTGCTCATGCGCGAGACCTAGCGCCTCGACCATCTTTTCACCAGCCACCCGAGACGCCGGCCAAAAATCAGCTTCGCTGTTTCCTAG
>JBMOGG010000060.1:0-15696 GCA_049318505.1 Sphingomonas sp.
GCGCGGAGCTGGTGGAGGCGGGCGGCGAGCGCTACCGATTTGCTGACCGGAGGAGCAAGGGACGTGTCCTCGACGAGTTCGTCGCGGTGGCTGGATTTCACCGCCAGCATGCGATGCGCCTGCTGCGGAACAAGGGGCCAGTGAAGTCGGCCGGCTCCCGCATCGAACGAAGGATCTACAACGAAGCGGTTAGGACGACGCTAGTGCTGCTGTGGGAGGCTTCAGACCGTTTGTGCGGCAAACGACTGCAGCTGTTGATTCCGATCCTGCTGGAGGCAATGGAGCGCCACGGGCATCTGGACGTGGCGCCGGAGATAAGGGCTAAGCTGGCGACGATGAGCGCGGCGACGATCGACCGGGCCCTGCGCAGTGTGAAGGGTCGTAGCCGCGTTCCAAGACGGCGGAGCGTTGCAGGAAGCGCGCTCAGGCGCAGCACTCCCATCAGAACGTTCGACGATTGGGGTGATCCGGCACCCGGGGTACTTTGAAGCCGACCTGGTGTCGCACAGCGGTCCTGTTGTGAAGGAAAGCTTCGCCTGGACATTTACGCTGACCGACATCGCGACCGGGTGGACCGAGTGCGCGCCACTGCTGGTGCGCGAACAGACGCTCGTGGTCTCTGTTCTCACCGAGATGCGCAAGCAAATGTCATTTCCAGTATTAGGCTTCGATACCGACAACGACAGCGTGTTTATCAACGAGACCGTACGCGACTATTGCACGGCGTCGGACATCGCCGTCACTCGTTGCCGTCCTTACCGGAAGAATGATCAGGCGTGGGTTGAGCAAAAGAATGGCTCGGTCGTGCGCAATCTGGTCGGCTATCGTCGCTTTGAGGGGCTAACCGCCGCCGCGGCGCTAGCCGATCTGTATGCAGCAATGCCGTCGGGGGACGTAAACTCCTTCACCCACTGCATCGCCTGCCCCCCTCAATCCGTGCGGCTCAGGTCCATGGCCAGCGCGCGGTCCTCAGGCGGGATCAGGCCTTCGAGGACTTGCCAGAACCCCGTGACCGCCTCCTGCCCTGCGCGCCCATAGGCCGCCGACAGGCGTTCGCGGAGCCGGTCGAAGAGTTCGGCCTCGAGCGCCGCGCCGGTATCGGTCAGGCGCAGCAGTTTCTGGCGGCGGTCGGTTTCGCCCGGCGTGCTCGCGACCAGTTCGCGCGTCGTCAGTTCGGTCAGGACACGGCCGAGCGACTGCTTGGTGACGGCAAGCAGCCGTAGCAGTTCGCCCACCGTGAGACCGGGCTGACGCGCGATGAAGTAAAGGGCACGCTGGTGCGCACGCCCCAGCCCGTACTGAGCCAGCAGCGCATCGGCGTTGCGCGTCATATTGGAATAGCCGAAATAGAGCAGCTCTACACCGCGTCTGATCTCGGGTTCGCGCAGGAACAGCGGGGAGGCGCGCGAAGTCAAAGCGCCAGTCGCGGATGAGTTGGGCCAGCCATGTTGACCTGTTCTGCCAGCGTCGATAGGCCGACGCAAGACTTTGCGGAGAGCCCCATGTCCGATTTTGCGTTCGAACCGAACCCGCACTGCGTCGCTCACGACGCGCGCGAGATCCTGCTCGCCGATCCGGGCTTCGGCCGCGTATTTACCGATCACATGGCGATGGTTCGCTATGCCGAGGGCAAGGGCTGGCACGATGCGAAGGTCGTGGCGCGCGCGCCGATCCCGATGGATCCGGCCACGGCGGTGCTGCACTATGCGCAGGAAGTCTTCGAAGGGATGAAGGCGTATCGCCATCCGGACGGCGCGACGGCCCTGTTTCGGCCCGCGGCCAATGCGGCGCGCTTCAATCGTTCGGCGGCGCGGCTCGCCATGCCGGCGATCCCCGAGGAAATGTTCATTGGCTCGGTCGAAGCGTTGTTGCGGGCCGATGCCGACTGGATGCCGGACGTGGAGGGCGGGTCTATCTATCTGCGCCCCTTCATGTTCGCCTCCGAAGTTTTTCTGGGGGTAAAACCCTCGGCGGAATATCTCTATCTCGTCATCGCCTCGCCGTCGGGGACGTACTGGAAGGGCGGGGCGCGCGCAATTTCGATCTGGGTTTCGGACCATTATACGCGTGCGGCACCGGGCGGCACGGGAGCGGCCAAGTGCGGCGGTAACTACGCCGCCAGCCTGACCGCGCAGGCCGAAGCGACCGCGCAAGGCTGCGATCAGGTCGTGTTCCTCGATGCGGTCGAGCGCCGCTATGTCGAGGAACTCGGCGGCATGAACGTGTTCTTCGTGTTCAACGACGGTTCGATTTCCACGCCGGCGATTTCGGGAACGATCTTGGAAGGCATCACGCGCGATTCGCTGCTGTCGCTCGCCCGCGACGAAGGTTTGGCCGTGCGCGAGGAATCCTATGCCATCGATCAGTGGCGCGCCGACGCCGAAAGCGGCAAATTGCGCGAGGCCTTCGCCTGTGGCACGGCGGCGGTCGTGACCAGCATCGGCCAGGTGCGCAGCGCGGCGGGCGATTTCACTATCGGTGCCGGCGGCCCCGGCCAGTTGACCGAACGGCTGCGCGACCGGCTGACCGCGATCCAGCGCGGCACGGCGCCCGATCCCCATGGCTGGGTGCACCGGGTCTGCTAACCCTTTGCAACCGCGCGCCGCCTTGGCTAAAGACCGCGTCTCGTCGTGCTGGGGTGTCGCCAAGCGGTAAGGCAGCGGCTTTTGATGCCGCCATTCGTAGGTTCGAATCCTGCCACCCCAGCCAGATTACCATCAGCGCCGCGCGCTACATGGTGATTGGCAGACCCGTTTAAAAAACGGCATGTGCCCCGCGCTCGGCTCCGGCACTACCGCCGAGGACCGACTGATAATAGTCAAACAGGGTCTCCGTTCCCGTCGAAGGCGTCGCCGCGGCATCGTAGCGGCCGGTTTGCGCGTCGAGGACCAGCATGGACTCGGTCGCGTAATACCGCCCGATGCGGGCAAGCTCCGCCTTTGCCGCGAGGCTCGGTACAATCTGGCCCAGCGCGCCAAGGGTAGCGGCGATCATGTCGAGCAGGGCAACAGGGGCCGAGCGGAATTTGGGCGGCCGCCCCAGCATCGCGAAAAGGGCCTCGCCCTGCGCGCGGGGCGTTATCGCGTTCCCCGGACCACCGATCGGCAGGATCTTGTTCCATCGGCTTTCATCGATCAGACAACTCGCGATGTAATCGGCCAGATCGCCGTCGCTGATGGGCTTGCATGACGTGAGGGTTCCGTCGCCGAAGACCAGGAAGGGGCGTCCCTTGCGCACGCGCTCGATCTGTCCCGACAGCGATTTGAAAAAGGCGGTCGGCCGGACGATGGAATAGCGCAGGCCCGAATCGATCAGGGACGCTTCGAACGCGAGTTTGGCGTGCTGGAAAGCAAGAAGCGGTTTTTGCACGCAGATTGCGGACAGAAGCACGAAGTGGCTGACGCCGGCTTGTTGCGCTGCTTCCAAGACGTTCAGATGCGCGCGATGGTCGATTGCCCAAGCGTCTTTGGGCACGCCGGTGCGCGATGCCATGCATGAGACGATCGCCTCGAACCCCGCGCCAGCAAGCGCAGCGTGAACCAGCGCCGCGTCGGTGATGTCGATTTCCCTGACCGCCGCACCTTCAAAGAGCTGGGCACGGTCGTTCGGTTCAATGTCACCTTGAATGCCGGCGCGGGACCGGACCAGGCAGACCACATCATGGCCGCGCTGCACCAGGGCGGCGACCGTGGCGCGCCCGATCGTGCCGGTGGCACCGAGCACACAGACGCGCCGTCGCCCCCCCGGCCTCATCTCGTCGGTACCCCGGGCCTCGGTTACCGGCGGCTTTTGCCCCGTTTTTTCAGTACCGCTCACTTTATCCCCATCGGTTGGGCTGACGTTCTCACGCCGATCGGGCCCCGACACCGCATTATGACTTCCGCAGGGCAGCGTCGATACCGTTAGCTGGCGCCCGAGAGCCGGCAGCGCCTGCTCACATTCTCAAGGGCGCAACGTAACCCGTGAGCTCAAGATATCCCGTGGCTCCTGGCGCCTTGACAAGCCCTTCCCAGTAAACGGGAAGGCCACTACGACGCGCATCGATTTCCTGATCGTCGAACAAGGGTGTAAGGGCCAGCGTGCGGATGCCCGTCGGCAGTCGCACCGTGAGCGTTTGGGCGACCGGATAGACGGCGCCGGTGCGCGCGGACCGCCAGCGACGCACCGTCCGGAAGGCAACATCGCGGGGCGCCAAGACGGTGATGCGCCCAATACGGTCGCGGTAGCTGCCGCCGGCCCATAGATCGGTGCCATCGGCGCGGCGGATCCGGAACAGCATCATGGCGGCGCCATCGTCGAAATTCAGGCCCGTCCAGTCCCACCCGACGGCCACAGGATTGAGGTAATTGGAAGACCATTCGCGGTCGAGCCAGGCCTTACCCGAGATACGATGCGTGGTGTTGCCGACATTGATTTGCCCGCGCGCAGCCATTTGCGGCACCGAATAGTAATAGCTCGCCTCGGCAGGGTTCGGCCCCTTGCGGCTGTAGCCGCCGTTCCCCTGCAGCAGCGGCGGCTGTGTCGGCTGCAGCGTGAGATCGAGCGAAAAACCGCGCGCGGCGATACGGGTCCGCCACACACCGTTGGACAGCCTGACCAGCCGCCAGTCGCGGATCGTGATATCGCCATCGCCCGTCCGCGCGCCGGCAAGTCCGAAACCGGCCCGCGCCGCGCGGCTGTCGTGCAGCAGACGTCCGGTGCGCCCATCGGATAGGGCGACATGGGCGAACATGACCTGTCGCGCCGCAAAGGCGCTGGGGTTGGCCGCATCGACACCCGGCCTGACGCGAAAGAATGTGACCTGAAAGCCGAGGTCGCGGCCGTCATCTGCCTTTACCGTGCCGGTAACATACCACCATTCGGTGCGGTACTCGGGATGCGCACCGTGGTCGGCGGGAAAGGCGAAGCTTCGTCCCGGCCCGACGACAGGACTGGCAGCCGGTGCCGCGGCGACCAAAAGGAGTGTGCAAAATGCCCGAATGAGGCGCGCCATCACCAGTCTGACCGCACCGCGCGCACCGCATCGACGGAGGCCGCCCGGCGCCCGGCCAGGATCGCCGTGACCGTCGCGGCTGAAACCAGCGCGAACACGATGCCGATCAGCGTGCCCACCGGCAGCCGTGTCGTCATCGTCCAGTTGAACGATTGCGGATTGACGACATGGATCAGCACCTGGCCGATCGCGATTCCCAGCGTCACCCCGGCCACCCCGCCGACGCCGCCAAGCAACGCGCCCTCGGCCCCGAGCATCGCCACGATCTGGCGCCGGGACAGGCCGATATGGCGCAGCATCCCAAACTCACGGGTCCGGGCAATCGCTTGCGCCGAAATGGTTGCAGCGACACCGGCAAGCCCGACAAGGATGGCAATGCCTTCAAGTGCATAGGTAATCGCAAAGCTGCGGTCGAACAGCGAAAGCGCAAAGCGGCGGAGTGTCGCGGGCTCGGCGATCTGCAGGCGAGCACGCAACGCAGGCGGTGTGGCGGCGACCAACGCCCGTCGCACGGCGGCGCGGTCGGCGCCCGGGGCCAGCATGATCGCGGCGTCGTCACGGACAGTATCTCCCGTCAGTCGGACATAGACGTCGCTGTCGATCGCCATCGCACCCTGCTGTCGCGCATAATCGCGCCAGATGCTGGTCACGCCGAAACGGCGTCCGGGGGCGATCGGAAGTTCCAGCGTGTCGCCGACACCCAGGTGGAGCACGCGTGCGGCCGGCTCAGACAGCGAAACCCCGATGGTATTCGGCGGCACAGGGCGGTCTTGGCCGATCGTGATGGCGCGTTCGCTGGCGATGTCGGCCTTGCGTACGATCAACGTCATCGGCGGGCGATCGGGAGAAAGTATGAGCGGCAGCTGGCGGTTGAAGGTCACGGAGGCGACGCCGGGGACGGTACGCAGTCGGGCCTGTGAATCCGGATCGAACCCCCCGGCCCCGGGCTCGCTGCGCAGATAGAGATCGCCCGTCAGAACCTGTCCAAGCCATTCGTCGACGGCGCCGCGAAAGCTGGCCACCATGATGATCATCGAGGTCATGAGCGCGGTGCTCGCAACAATGCCGCACAGCGCGGTCGCCGCCACATTTGGCGCGCCATGCAGATGCTGGATGGCAAGGTCGAGCGGCATCGACCCGCTTGACCGGCGCGCAAGCGGCGCAAGTGTCGCGCGGGCGATACCCGGCATGGCCAATATGCCACCTGCGAGAAGCAGCGCGACCGCCAGATAGCCGAACAGCGGAAGCCGGGCCACCGCAGGCAGGAAGGCGGCACCGACGCCAAAGACGAGCAGCAGCAGGGGCAGGCGCCAGCGGGGTTGTTCGCGCGGATCGGCGGGGTCGCCCGCGTTCTTCAGAGCGGCGGCGGGCGCCGCGCGCGATCCTTCCATCGCCGGGACAATGCTCCCGCCGACGGCTGCTGCGAGTCCTAGCGCAAAAAAGCCAATCGCTGCGATCGGTTCTGCCAAAAGCCGGGGCGCCACTTCGCCGAACGCACCCCCCCCAAGGCCGGGACCGACCAGACGCAGGGCGGCCGCCGCCAACGCATAGCCACCGACAATCCCGATGCTGGCGCCGACGATGCCGGTAAGTGCGCCTTCGGCCGCGACCAGCGTGTGGATCCCGCTGCGCTGCATCCCCAGCGTCCGCAACAGCGCAAAGCCCTGCAGCCGCCGGGCAACGGCCAAGCTTTGGGTCGAATAGACGAGGAACGCGCCGGTCAGCAAAGCCACCAAGGCAAGCATTTGCAGGTTGATGCGATAGGCACGCGACAGGGCGTCGGACTGGCTCGCAGTATCAGCGCTGTCCGTCAGCACGGCCGATGCCGGTAGCATGGCGGCCAGCGTTCTGCGCACGTCGGCCGGGCGCGCCTCGTCCGCTATGCCCAAGTCGATGCGGTCGATGCGCCCCAATCGCCCGAAGCGCCACTGGGCAGCGGCAATGTCGATCACGGCAAGGCGCCGCTCATCGCCGGCACCGGGCAAGTCGCCCCGAACGACGAACTCTGCCCGCCGCCCGTTCGCCGTGAGCCAGACGCTGTCGCCTGTCTTGACGCCGAGAGCGGCAAGCGTGGCGCGCGAGGCGAACAATGCATTTTCCGTAAACACATCTGCGGCGCCAATGGCCCCGCTGCCCCCCGGCAACCCGATCAGGCTGGCTGTCACATTGGCGGCTCGCATGATGTCGACCCCGAGCAGCGTCACCCGCATGCCCCGGTCGGCAACGGCGCTCAGCTCGACAACCGGGCTGGCATCGGCAACGCCAGGGGCCGCCATGATCTTTGGATAGAGCGCCTCGTCGAGGCCGAGCGGCCCAGCGGCCCTGACCTGCAAATCGGCGGTTCCATTCACGCTCCGCACGGCTTGTCCGAACGCGACCAGTGCCGAGGCATTGACCAGATGCACGGCGAACCCGAGCGCCACCCCGGTCGCGATCGCGATCACGGCGGTTACGATCCGCGCCGGATGTTGCCGCCAGTCGCCGGCGATCAGCCAGCCGACGACCGTGCCGGTCCTCGCGACAGGTTCAGCCATCGACCAGCCCGGTCGGGGTCAATCTGAGAATGCGGTCGGCAACGGCGGCGGCCGTCGCCGAGTGCGTCACGAGAACGCCACCGGCACCACGCTCGCGTGTCGCATTCGCGAACAGATCCATGATCACCACGGCGGTTTCGGGATCGAGATTGCCGGTCGGTTCGTCGGCAAGGATCAATGCCGGGTCGTGAACCAGCGCGCGGGCGATGGCCACGCGCTGCAATTCGCCGCCCGACAGGTCGCGGGCATAGGCGTCTGTCCGGTCGCCGAGTCCAACGGCATCCAGCATGGTCGTCGCGCGCGACATCGCCGCGCGTGCGTTCGCTTGCTCGAGCGCGAGCGGAAGCGCGACGTTCCGCGCGATCGTAAGGTACGGCAGGATATGGAATGCCTGAAATACGAAGCCGACATGTTCGCGGCGGAGTGCCGTGAGCGCACGGTCATCGAGGCCGTCGAGCGGGTGACCGTCGATTGCGACGCTGCCTGCATCAATGCTGTCGAGCCCTGCGATGATGTTGAGCAGCGTCGATTTCCCTGAGCCGGACTCGCCCAGGATCGCCACCAGCTCCCCGCTTTGCACGGTTAGATCGAGGTCGCGGAAGAGCACGCGCCCGCCGGGCACGCTTTTGGTCACGCGCTCGAGCCGCAGGCGCGCCGTCATGCCGACCTAAAAACGATTGCGACTGCCATGATCAGACCCCGACACGCCGCTGAATTGAGCAGGCGCCTTTCCTATGTGCATTGCTCAATCCGATGTGAAGGACAAACCATGTTCGCTGTGAGCCCCGATCCCGTTGCGCCCGGCCAGGAAAGCGTCTGGTCCTATCCGCGCCCGCCGCGTGCCGAGCCGACATCGCGTCGCATCCGCATCGCGCACGGGGGCACGGTCCTGGCGGAAACATCGTCGAGCATCCGCACGCTCGAAACGAGCCACCCCCCGACCTATTACATCCCGCAGGCCGACAGCGCGATGTCGCTGCTGAAGGCGACAGACCGAACTTCGTTTTGCGAATGGAAAGGGCACGCCGTCTACTGGACCGTGGCGATCGCCGGTTCGGTTTTCCGCGATGTCGGGTGGAGTTACCCCGAGCCTACGCGCGCCTTTGCCGCGCTGCGCGACCATATCGCCTTTTATGCCGCGCCGTTCGACCAGTGCCTGGTCGACGATGTGCAGGTCGTTCCACAACCCGGCGGCTTCTACGGCGGCTGGATCACGCCCGATGTCGTCGGTCCGTTCAAGGGAGTGCCGGGTAGCCGTTTCTGGTAATCACGAACGGGTGTTGGGCAGTCAGGCGAGCTGCCGACCTAGCCTGCGTTGCAGAACGTTGAAGGTGATGCGCGCTGCCTTTGCGATCGGGATGGGCGGCTTTCCGATCAGGGTGCGAAGCTTGTCAAAGGGCGTGGATTGACCCGCGTAGAAGCGGCGCACCAGCGCGGGATTGAGCCCATAGAAGCGCTCGATGACGCGATAGCGTTCGTGCGGTGGCGCCCCAAGGAACATCATGGTGTTGAGATAGCGGTAGTAGCCGCGATCATCCCAGGCCGCCTCGCTATGGCGACGCTGCGCCGCGAGGATCGAGGGGCCGTCGAGCACGGGCAAGTTTGCGATGATGTCTGCCGTGCGTACGGCATCGGGAAAGCTGTACCCGGTCGCCGGGTGGAAAAGGCCCGAGGCCAGCCCGGTCAGCGTCACACCGGGGGGCGCTGCCCTCCACAAGTCCGCCGCCTCGCCGCCTAAAGCCATTGGCAGAATGCCCGATTCCTGCCGACCGATGCTCGCCACTTTCCAGCCTTGCAATGCCGCATAGGCGAGAACGCGATCGCGCACGGTGTCGTTGGCAAGTTCGGCCGCGTCGCTGAAATATGTGTCCTCGACAAGAACGCGGCGCGGGCCAAACGGCAAGGTGTAGACAAATCGATAGCCATCATGCTGGGTGACGGTGGCGTCCATCACGATCGGCCCAGCCAGGCCGTGGTCGTCTTCCAGTTCCAGCTCCAGTCCGACGAATTTCTGCCAGCGAAGATCGAGCGGATGGTCATGTCCCAGCCCGCGGCCATCGATCACCGCCTTTGCTCTGAGCACCCGCTGGTCCGCCAGCGTGACCGATGTGGCGTCCAGCGCGACCGCTTTGGCATTTGTAAGGATGTGGCCGTCCGGCAGCGCCTTTTCCACCGCATCGGCAAGAAGCCCGCTGGTCGCCGTCCGATACCCTGCGCGCAGCGTGCGCGTCCCTTTCGGGAAACGGACGCTATATTCTTGCCAACGATGGGCAATCAGCGGTTCAGTCCACGCCCGCTGCGCGGGAGAGAGGTCCTGCTCAAACGACGACCAGATATGGTTTCCACCGATTCGATTTCCGGCTTCCACGACCGCGATCGAAACGTCGGGGCGCAATTGTGAGAGCCTGAGCGCCACCAGGCCGTTCGCTAAGCCGCCCCCAACAAGAACGATATCGAAGTCCATCAGCGATCCTTGTCCGTTCTCGCTGCCATGGCCATATGGCAAAAGCAGTATTGATCGTAGATATAGTTTCCCGATTCACCACCGTTTTCGTGACAGCCGCTTTCCTTGGCGGGCACTTAACCATCGAGGTGCGCAATCAGGCATTGTTTTCTGCGCAGACGCAATGTCGCTAGTGGAGCTTCAGCTTGGGCCGGACGATCTGGTTGACGTGACCGATCATGATCAGCGCGACACCGCGCCACCACCCATGGATGGCAATCAGGTGCATGCGGTAGAGCGACATATAGACGGTCCGGGCGACCCACCCTTCCAGACGCATCCGCCCGCCGACGAGATTGCCCATCAGGCTGCCGACCGTTGAAAAGCGGCTGAGCGAGACCAGCGAGCCGTGATCCTGATAAACGAAATCCCGGAGCGGCCGGCCGGCTTGCGCAAGGACGAGGTTGGTAAACACCAGACTCGCCATCTGGTGCGCAGACTGGGCGCGGGGCGGAATGGGGCTTTCGCGACCGGACAGCATGCACGAAGAGCAGTCACCGAGCGCATAAATGCGATCGTCGCTCGTTGACTGGAGCGTCGGTCGTACGACGATCTGGTTGCCGCGCGTGAGTTCGAGATCGCCCATTGTCCGGATTTCGTCAGCGCCCTTCACGCCTGCTGCCCAGACGATCAGGTCTGCGTCGATCACCGTGCCGCTGCTGGTATGGACCGCATGGTCGGCCAATCGAACGACCTGCGTGTTGTCGAGGACGCGGACGCCCAGCTTTTCAAGTTCGTGTTTTGCCGTAGCCGCCAGCGTCTCGTCGAGCGCAGGCAGGATGCGCGGGCCCGCTTCGATCAGGGATACTTCGAGCTTGGTCTCGTCGAACACTTCGAGCCCGTAGTGGCGCAGCGCCTTGGCGGCGTTGTACAGCTCGGCGGCGAGCTCGACGCCGGTTGCGCCGCCGCCCACGATGCTGACGCGCACGCGCGCCTCTGCGTTGCCGGTCTGATGCGCGTGATTGGTGCGCAGGCAGGCATTCAACAGCTTTTGGCGGAATCGGTCGGCTTGTGGCCGGTCTTCCAGAAACATGGCGTGCTCGCGGACTCCCGGCACGCCGAAATCATTGGAAATGCCACCAATGGCCATCACCAGATAGTCGTAGCGAATGCTGTGACGGCCGATGATTTCTTCGCCGTGCTCGTCGAGCAACGGCGCGGTGGTGATTGTTCGGGCTGTCCGGTCGATGCTTTCGATGCTGCCGTTGAAGAAACGATATCCCCATCGCACCGCATGACCGCCATAGCCCACCTCGTCGAGATTGGCGTCGAGCGAGCCCGCCGCAACTTCGTGCAGCAGCGGCTTCCAGATATGCGTGAGGTTCCGGTCGATCAGGATGATATCGTGATGCTTGCGTCCATAACGCGATCCCAGCTTGCGAACGAGTTCCAGGCCGCCGGCGCCGCCGCCCACCACGACAATCTGTGTTTTCTGCTGAACCAACTACTTTCCCCACCGCCACCGCGCGCGCCTGGCTCCTCCTGCCAGCAATGTACGCGCGAACTCAAGCCAGCTGCAAACATCACCACTTGAATCCGGTATACTACAGGTTTCTTGACTTCTCCGGTTCACCCGGCGCACCCGAGGCACCGTCGCTTGACCGCGAACGGCCCGTTCGTGTTCCCGGTTGCTGCGAGGATGGCACGTTCGCCTGCCACCCCAGCCCGACCGGTCCGGTGCCGGGCCGAAATTGAGGGGGATTGTCGTTGGATTTGATGACGCAGCCGGCCGGTCCCGCCCTTGACGGGAACTGGTTCGAAGACTTTTTTGTCGGCCAGCGGTTTCGTCATGCCACGCCGCGCACGATCACCATGGGCGACGCCAGCCTGCACATCGCGCTGACCGGCGCCCGTCAGCCTCTCTTCTGTGCAGCGCCGCTCGCCGCGCGGCTGGGCCATCCGGCGCCGCCGATTGACGACATGCTGGTGTTCAACATGGCCTTCGGCAAGACGGTCGCCGATATCTCGATTAATGCCGTGGCCAATCTGGGTTATGCCGATCTGCGTTTCTGCAGGCCCGTCTATGCAGGTGATACGATACGGGCTGAAAGCGAGGTCATTGGCCTGCGACCGACGTCGGCGGGCGACGCCGGCGTCGTCTATGTGCGGTCGACGGCGCATAACCAGCATGACCTTCCCGTCATGAGCTGGATCCGCTGGGTGTTGGTCCGAAAGCGCGACCTTGCTGCGCCAGATCGCGCGATCTGCATTCCGACACTGGCTGACAGGGTCGCGACCGCCGATTTGGCACTTCCACCGGGGCGGATCGACGCGCGCGCCGTGGTCGAGGCCACGGGCAGCGCGGCCCTGTGGGAAGATTGTCGCGTCGGGGAGCGCATCGACCATCCTGCGGGGATGACGCTCGATGAAAGCGACCATGTGTTTGCGACCCGGTTGTACCAGAATACGGCGCGCGTACATTTCGATGCGCTGATGATGCAGGGCACGCCGCAGGGCCGACGGCTGGTCTATGGCGGTCAGGTGATCGCCGTTTGCCGGGCGCTTGCCTATGACGGGCTCGAGAATGTGGTGGGACTGCTCGCGATCAACGGTGGTACGCACTGTGCGCCGACGTTCGCCGGCGACACGCTCTATTGCTATAGCGAGGTGCTCGAGCGAATCGAACTGCCGGGCCGCGGCGATTGCGGCGCGCTCCGCCTGCGGCTCACAGGCATCCGCAATGCGCCTGCTGCAGGATTTGTGGCCACCATCGACCAGGGCGGGGTGCAGCGTCGCCACCCCGACGTCGTGCTCGATCTCGATTATACCGTCCTGATGCCGCGCAAGGAGACCCCATGTCCGTAAAGATCCATCCGGCCGAGGCGCTGTTTGACGGCGAAAGAACGCCGCCCAACATCCCCAGCTGCGAGCATTTCGCGGGCAGCGAAAAGCTGATCCTAAAGGCCTTTGCGCTGCAGGCAGAGCATGGGCCGATCTTCGACATCACCTGCGATTGCGAGGATGGCGCCGCCGCGGGACAGGAAGCCGCGCACGCCGCCATGGTCGCGCGGTTGATCGCTTCCGAAGCGAACGCGTACCGCCAGACGGGCGTGCGTATCCATGACCCGGCGCATCCGCACTGGCAGGTCGATGTCGATATCATCCTCGAGGGGTGCGGGCAGCAGATAGCCTATATCACCATCCCCAAGGCCATTTCCTTCGAACAGTTAAAGACCGTGGCGGACTATATTCGCCAGGGATGTGCGGCGCGGGGGATCGCGCGCGAGATCCCGCTGCACGTCCTCATCGAAACTCACGGGGCGCTGGCGGACATTTGGAAGATCGTCGCGCTGCCGGGGCTCCAGGTGCTCGACTTCGGCCAGATGGATTTCGTCAGCGCGCACAATGGCGCGATTCCGGCCTCCGCCATGCGCAGTCCCAACCAGTTCGAGCATCGGCTGATCGTCCGCGCCAAGGCCGAGATCGTCGCAGCTGCGCTGGCCCATGGTGTCGTCCCCGCGCACAATGTCTGCCTCGACCTCAAGAACGCCGATGTCGTGTTTTCCGATGCCAGCCGCGCCCGCAACGAATTCGGCTTCCTCAGGATGTGGAGCATCTATCCCGCCCAGATCGAGCCGATCGTGCGCGCGATGCGACCCGATTTCTCCGAAGTCAGCGACGGTGCCGCGATATTGCTGCAGGCGCAGGCCGCCGACTGGGGCCCGATCCAGTATAAGGGCGAACTCCACGACCGCGCGACCTACCGCTATTTCTGGAGCTGCCTGCAGCGCGCCGTCGTTACCGGCGTGCCGCTGCCCGACGCCGCCCGGGATGCATTCTTCGCCTGATGCGGACTAGTGAACGCGTTTCAGCGCTTCTTCGAGCAGACCACGCGCGACGACCTTCAGCGCCAGTGTCTCCTCTGCCCCTTCGAAGATCGACAGCACGCGCGCATCGATCCAGTAGCGGCTGACGGCAGTTTCCTCGGCATAGCCCATGCCGCCGTGGATCTGCAGCGCGTCGCGCGTGATCCGCTCGGCCGCTCGGCAAGCGATGAGCTTCACGAGACTCGCGTCGGCGCTATTGCCGCCTTCGTCGAGCTGCTTGCCCACGGCGAAGGCCAGGTGGCGGCAGGCAACATAAAGCGCCGCCATCTGGGCGATACGGACCTGTGTCAGCTGGTAGCTGCCGAGCGTCGCGCCGAACACCTTGCGGTCGCGGGAATAGCGGATCGCGGCTTTCAGCGCTGCGCGCATGACGCCGAGCGCGCGGCCAGCCGTCTGGATGCGGCCCCCCGTCATCCCGGCCATGGTCAGGTAAAACCCTTTGCCCAGGCCCGCCTCGCCGCCAATTACATGGGTCTCCGGCACGAAGAAGCGCTCAAACGCCAAGTCGAACGAATGCATACCCCGATAGCCGATTGTAGCAATGGCGCGCCCGCTCAGCTGCCCGCCGCCGGGCTGTTCGACGCTGAATTCATGCCCGTCGAATGACGGCTTTTCGACGAGCAGCAAGCTCAGCCCGCGATGGCCGAGCGCGCGGTCGGGGTCGGTCCGCGCGACGACCATCAGCAGGCCCGCCTTGCCCGCAAACGTGCACCAGGTCTTCGCGCCGTCGAGCAACCAGCCTCCCTCGGTTCGCGAGGCATGCAGCGACAGGGACGCGACGTCGGACCCGTAATCGGGTTCGGTAATCGAGATCGCGCAGAGCGGATCGCCCGCAGCGATAAGCGGCAGCCAGTGATGCTTCTGCTCTTCGGTGCCGCCCGCAAGCAGCGCGCGGCTGAGGATTTCGGGCCGGGTAATGAGACTTCCGGCAGCGGCAAGCGATGCTTCCGAAAGCGCCTCGGTCACCGCGATCATCATCGGTGTGTTCTCACGCGCGCCCGACGAGCCGCCATAGATTTCGGGGATCGACAGGCCGAAGACACCGAGCTCGCGCATCGGTTGTAGCAGTGTTTCGGGGACAGTCAGGTCTTCGCGGTGGATGCGTTCGGCGAGCGGCGCGACGACATCCTGCGCAAAGCGGCGGAAGCTGGTTATGGCCATGGCAGTCATGTCATCCACCGCGACATCGCCAATCGCTCCGTCGGCGTCGATGATCGCCAGTCCGGCGTCGGCCAGTGCGGTGGGTGCGGCCGCGGCGCGCACGGTCGACATTTCCCGCGACTGTCGCAGGGCTTGGAGCGCGTCGCTGGACAGGCCCAGCCCCAGATAGACGGTTTCCAGCCGACCGAGCGTTGCGCCTGCGGTCTCTGCCACGAAGATCAGGGCAAGCGCCCTGTCGAGCGGCGGCAGGTCCGGGTAGGTGGCAAGCATCGTGCGGCCAGCGAGCAGGTCCGCATGGGCGACGGCCAGCTCGTAACAGACGAGTTGCAACGTATCGGCAAGACCCGCGTCGATGCGCCCGTCACGCGTGCTCTGGCGTGCGGCCGCGTCGACTGCTCCCTCGAAGGCGTGGGTGATCGCCGTCAGGACCTGTCTGGCCGCGTCGCATGCCACATCCCCCGGGCCGTCGTTCATGCCGCGCGCCACAAATAGCGCAAATACCAGATTTTATGGCACATTTCAATTTATCCTATTGAATCAAATATGTTTTGTTGTTTTTTAAAACCCGAAATCCGTCTAGCAATCACTGGGTAATCACCGGATCAACGGTTAGGAAGCCGAAAGCATTTCGGCTAGGCGGGCAGTAGTGCGCTAAGCCGCACGACGGCTGCCATAGCA
>JBMOGG010000061.1:0-15402 GCA_049318505.1 Sphingomonas sp.
CACCTAGATCCACCATAATGACCAGTGCTATGGGAGCACTTCTCGTAAGGCAACGACAAGCCGCTCGGGAGCATCTGATCCTAAGGCAATACGGGGGTATCGCTCCTCTTCGAGAGAAGCAAAAGTTACCCCCAAAATACCCCCATCCCAAATCTGGCAGCCCTCACCCGTCTATGGAAACAAACGGACGCGAATTACCATAAACCCTTAATTTTATGGGAAATTCTCGGATTTTACCGAATGCCTTCAAACCCCGACGGATGGGGGTTGGTAGCGGAGGAGGGACTTGAACCCCCGACCCCAGGATTATGATTCCCGTGCTCTAACCAGCTGAGCTACTCCGCCCCGAAAGGGCCCCTTGCGGGAGCGCGGGCTATAACAGCGCCGCCAAACGCGTCAACAGGGTGGCTTGATCACATGGCCGCTACCGAAGGCCCAGGCACCAATGGGTTCCCAAGGCCCCCCGCGGTACCACCACGCAGCCAGCCCCGCGATGCTGAGGGAACGGGGCACGAAATCTGCCGCCAGCGTGGCAAGCAAGCCGCGCGCAACGTCAGCCTTCACCTTGTTCTGGACCGTGATATGCGGGCGCCACCCGGCCCGATCCTGTGGCATCAGCAGCGGCGCAAACCGGTCGGCGATGCGCGCGCGCAGGTTCTGCAAATCGGGGCTGTCGATGCGATAGGCGACACCACCGCCCAGCGACATCAGCGACGCTAACTGGGCACGCGGTGGATCGCCTCGCGCCTCGTCCTTGAGCAAAGCACAAAGCTCGCGCTCTACCGAAGGCGGCAGATGGTGGAAAAGCGTTACATGGGCGCGCAGGAAGTTGCGTTCGGGCGGAAAGTGCGCGCGACGCAACGCATCGGCCCAAGCGAAATCTTCGCGCCCGAGCAGTGCAGTGACGATGATCGGGACCGGAGCGAAAGGCTCCGGACCGCTCACTTCTTGAGGCTGAGACCGCCAAAGCGCTTGTTGAAGCGCGCGACCTGACCACCGGCGTCGAGCATCGTACCCTTACCACCGGTCCATGCCGGGTGCGCAAGCGGGTCGATTTCGAGCGTCATCAAGTCACCTTCCTTGCCCCATGTCGAGCGCGTCTCGAACTCGGTGCCGTCGGTCATCTTGATGCGGATCATGTGGTAATCGGGGTGGCCGGTGCTCTTCATGTCATGTCTTTCTGATATGTGGCTGGTTCCGACCAGCCTCGAAAGGAAGCGGCGCGCTTAGCGGCCAGACCGTCTGGACGCAACCTATTCGGGTGCATCAGCAATCATTGCCGTGAAACTGGCCTCAGCTGCCAGCTTGTCGCCGAGCATCGCCCGCCCGGTAAACTTGCACACCGTCGCGCGCTTCTGGACGAAGGCGACCTCCAGCCGCAGCAGACAGCCTGGCTCGACGGGCGCGCGGAACTTCGCGCCGTCGATCGCCATAAAATAGACGAGTTTGCCCGAGCCCGCGAGGCCAAGCGATTCTACCGCGAGGATACCGGCAGCCTGCGCCAGCGCCTCAACGATCAGCACGCCCGGCATGATGGGACGGCCGGGGAAATGTCCGGCAAAGAATGGCTCATTGATCGTGACCGCCTTGATCGCGACGATTCGTTCGTCGATGACCAGCTCTTCCACACGATCGACGAGCAACATCGGGAAGCGATGCGGCAGTGCCGCCATCACTCCCCGAATGTCGATCGCACTGCTCACGAGCGCTTAACGGCCGACGGGCTGCGGCGTGGTCGGTGCGGCAGCGGCAGGCGCCGTCGTCGATACGCTCGGCAGCTGCGTGTTGAGCTGGGCCAGCACGTCAGCAGTCGCATCGAGCGCGGGCTCATAGGCCAGAATCGATTGCGGATCGATTGCGACGTTGGCGCCGCGCGCCTTCATGGTCGCGACGATGATGGGGTTCAGCTTGGCGCTGACCTGCTGGCCGACAAAAGCACGGTTACGGTTGAAGGATTCCTCGCGACTGGCAAGTTCCTTCTGCGCGTCCTGCTGCTTCTGCTGGAAGGCGGTGGCGCGCGCCTTCAGCGCGGCATCAGGCTCCTTGCCGGCAAGGGCGTTGATGGCCTGCTGCAGCGCTTGACCTTCGGTCTGCAGCGGTGCCGCGAGAGCCTGCTGACGCGCCTGAATGGCGTCAGCCTGCACCTTCAGCGCAGCCTGGGCCGCCTTGCATGCCGTACACTCGCCAAAGATACGGCCGGTATCGACCACGATAGCCTGGGTCGCGACGGCACGGGTCTGCGCCGCAAGCGGCGTGGTAGCGAGTGCGATTGCGGCGAGAGACGCCGCCTTGAGGATGTTCTTCATCAGAATTGAGTTCCTACGTTGAATGTGATCGTTTTTGGCTGGTCGCCGGGTTCCTTGAGCAGGACCTTGGCGATGTCGATGCGGAACGGCCCGAACGGCGAGTTCCAGTTCACCCCGAAGCCCACTGAAATGCGCGGGCGTGCCGAATTGCCGAGGTAGAATTCCTTGAACGGCGATGCCGCCTGATAGGTATAGGGAACGGTGCCGGTCGGGCAGCCGGTCGGCGGGCGCACCGAAAACGTTGGTGTCGTTGCATTGTCCGTGCACTGCGCGTTGCCGCCGGCGTCGAGGAAGTCTCGGATCAGGCGTGGATCACCCGGCGGATAATCCTGCAGCGCTGGCGCCTTGATCCCGAAGACCGCACCAGCGTCAAGGAACACCGAGGGACGCAAGCCCAGTTCACGCGCGCCCGACCCCAGCGGGATCTCGAGTTCGAGACGACTGAAATAATAGGCGCGCCCGCCCAGTGCATCGTCGCTGATGGCATTAATGTCTTCATTAAAGCCGGTCGGGCTGGTCGTGTCATACGTCTTGCGAAGCACGCGCGGGCCGACGCCGCGGATCTGGAAGCCGCGGATCTGCGGCTCGCCAAGAAAGAACCGGTCGACAAGGCGCACCGGATCGGCGCCCGAGGCCGGCGTACCGCCCAACGGGATGATCGACCCTGCCTCAGCGCTGAGCGAGAGAATGAAGCCGTTCAGCACGGGCCAGTATTTGGCGGCGTTAAACGTCTGTCGCACATATTTGACGGAGCCTCCGAGCCCGGCCAGATCCTGGCTGAACACGAAGCGCTGTCCACGGCTCGGGCGGATGCGGTTGTTGAGATTGTCGAAGACAATGCTGTACCCCAGCGACGAGGTCGACCTGTTGCCGAGCGAATCGCACAGGTAACGCCCGGCAACCAGCGGGTCGCACTGCCCATTGAAGAAATACGTCGCCCGGTCGAGCGTCACCTCGTCGAAGTTCAGCCCGTAGCGCAGCGCCACCGACCAGAATTCGGTAAGCGGCAGACCGGCCCGGATCTGGAAGCCCGTCGTTATCTGCTGATATGTCGTATTGCGCTGCGTGCCGAGAAACTGGAAACTGTTGAAGTCACGGCGGAAAATGTCGCCACCAAGCGCGATGTTGCGGTCGAACAGATAGGGCTCGGTAAAGCCCAGCTCGATCGATTTCGAAAAAGTCGAGTAGTTGACCGAGGCGCGCAGTTCCTGCCCTTTGCCGCGGAAATTGCGCTGGCGGATCGACGCGTTGACAATGAAGCGTTCAAGCGAGGAGAACCCGGCCGACAGCTGCAGCTCGCCGGTCGATCTTTCCTCGACATTGGCCTCAAGGACAATCCGATCGGGCGCCGAGCCCTGCTTCTGACTGATCTCGAACTTTTCCTGGAAGTAGCCGAGCGACTTGATACGATCTTCTGAACGCTTGACCGAAAATGCGTTGAACGCGTCGCCTTCGGCAAGGCGGAACTCACGGCGCAGCACCTTGTCAACGGTAAGCGTGTTGCCGTTCACGTTGATCGCTTCCACGTAAACGCGCGGCGTCTCCGCGACGCGGAACGTGATGTTCATCGTCTTGTCTTCCTTGTTCCGGTTGAACACAGGATCGACATTGGCGAACGCATAGCCGAACAGGCCGGCAGTCTTGGTGATGTTCTCGACCGTATCCTCGACGAGCTTGGCATCGTACCAGTCGCCCGTTTTCATCGGTAGCTGCGCCTTGACCGTATCTGCCTTGAAATCGCGCACGTCGCTTTCGGCCAGCACATCGCCGAATTTGTAGCGGGGCCCTTCCTCGACCACATAAGTCAGGATGAAGTCGCGCTTGTCGGGCGTGAGTTCGGCGACGGCAGAAATGACGCGGAAATCGGCATAGCCCTGCGTCAGATAATATTGGCGCAGCTTGCCCTGGTCATAGGCGAGCCGGTCAGCATCATAAGTGTCGCGCGACGAGAAGATGCGCGTGATCGACGACTCCTTGGTCGCCATTTGCGCCTTCAGTCGGCCATCCTTGAACACCTCGTTGCCGATGAGGTTAATGCGGCGGACCTTCGACTTCGGCCCTTCGCTGATTTCATAGACGATATCGACGCGGTTCTGGTCGAGCGTGACCATCTTGGGCTCGACGGTCGCGGCAAAGCGGCCCTGGCGGCGGTAGAGCTCGACGATGCGGCCGATGTCCGCACGGACCTTGCTGCGCGTGAAGATCTGGCGCGGGGCAAGCTTCAGTTCCTTGCTGAGCTTGTCCTCTTTGATCCGCTTGTTGCCCTCGAAAACAATACGGTTGATGACCGGGTTTTCACGGACAAGGATCGTGAGCGCGCCATTGTCGTCGCGGATCTGCGCGTCGGCAAACAATTCGGTGTCGAACAGGTCGCGAATGGCCTCGTCACCCAATTCCTGGGTGTACGGCCCGCCTGGACGCAGCTTCAGATACGACCGTACCGTTTCGGGCTCGATACGCTGAGAACCAATGACGTTGATCGATGTGATCGTGCTTCCCTGCGTTGGCGTCGCGCGCGGGGGCGTCGGGGGCGTGATCAGATCGACAGATGTCGGGCGCGGCGGGCGCTTCTGCGCCATGGCGGTAACCGGTAGGCCAGCCAGCATCGTGCCGACCAGCAGCAACGACAGCGTGCAGCGACCGTGAAGACCCATGCTTTGTGCTTTCAACTTAAAATCCGCCACTTGTCATTAATGCGCGCCACGCCCTGCCCGATGCCCGTCCGGCAATCAACCCGCGAACCGGCCGAACAGGCCAAAGCCCGCCAGATCGTTAATCGTCACGAACAGCATAAAGGCGAGAAGCACCAACAGGCCCGACCGGTATGCCCATTCCTGTGTCGCCAATCCTACCGGTTTCCGCCGCGCCGCCTCGATCGCATAAAAAGCGAGGTGGCCGCCGTCGAGTGTAGGGATTGGCAGCAGGTTGATGAACCCCAGATTTATCGACACCATCGCCATGAAGAACAGGAAACTGACGAAGCCAAGCGCCGCCACCCGTTCGGATGTTGCCGCCATCTTCACAGGGCCGCCCAATTCCTTGACCGAACGGTGACCAGTGACGATCTGGCTCAGCGCCACCACCATCGTCCGGACCGACTGAGCGGTAAAGCGCGCAGCAGCGCCCGGCAGTTCGAGCGGCGACAAACGAACGCGCTCGATCGTCGCGGGGCCAATGCCGATGCGACCCGTCGGGATCTGCATGCCGGTCACATCCTTGATCGCTTCAAGGCGGGGCGTGATTTGGAGAACAAGCCGCGTGCCGGCCCGGTCGACGACGAAACGCGTCGGCTGATTGGCCCGCGCTTGAACGATCAGGCCGATATCTTCGAACCGTTCGATGGCACCGCCATCGACCGAGACAATACGGTCGCCAATTTTCATGCCCGCCGCCTGCGCCGTGGAGTTGGCGCTGAATACACCGACCTGCGGCGCAATGCGTGGCTCGCCGTAAACGCCGAAGAGCCCGGCCAAAATGACGATGGCGAACAGGAAGTTCACAGCAGGTCCGGCGAAAACGATCAGCGCGCGCTGCCACACGGGTTTTGACTGGAACGTCTTGTTGCGCTCTTCGGCCGGCAACGAAAGCCATTCCTCGCTGGGCGTGCTGGCCGCAGTCATGTCACCGGCAAAGCGCACATAGCCACCCAGCGGCAACCATCCCACCTGCCAGTTGGTGCCCCGCTTGTCGGTCCAGCCAGCAATCCGCTTGCCAAACCCGATCGAAAAAACCTCGGCATGGACGCCGAACCAGCGCGCCACGAGATAATGGCCGAGTTCGTGAAGGACGACGAGCGGGAAGATCGCGAGCAGAAAGAACGCGGTGGCCCAAAGGATGTTCGGTGCTTCGATCATGCGGCAATGTCCTTTAGAAACGCGGCGGCAATGCGGCGCGCCTCGGCATCGATCGCAAGAACATCATCCACGCTTGCCGGTGCCGCAGGATCATAGCGATCCAGCACATGAGCGACGAGCGCGGCAATGTCGAGAAAGCCGATACGTCGGGCCAAAAACGCCGCGACCGCAATCTCGTTCGACGCATTCAATACCGCCGGACGGGCGCCGCCCGCGGCGAGCGCCGCCATCGCAAGGCCAAGTGCCGGAAAACGTTCCAGATCAGGTGCTTCAAAATCGAGGCGCCCGACGGTCGCGAGATCGAGCGGCGTGCACGGCGTTTCCATGCGGTCGGGCCAGGCCAGTGTCGAGGCGATTGGCACCCGCATGTCGGGCGAGCCGAGCTGCGCAATCGTCGATCCGTCCACATAGTCCACCATCGAATGAATAACCGATTGCGGATGAACGACGACGGCAAGCTCGTCAGGCCTGCACGAAAAAAGATGCTTCGCCTCGATCAGTTCGAGACCCTTGTTCATCAGCGTGGCGGAATCGATGCTGATCTTGGCACCCATCGACCAGTTGGGATGCTTGACTGCAACCTCGGGCGTGACGCTGGCCATCGTTTCGCGCGTCCATGTGCGGAAAGGTCCCCCGCTCGCGGTCAGGACGATGCGCCGGACGCGGTTGCGCGGGCTGCCCGCCAGGCACTGGAAAATGGCGTTGTGCTCGCTGTCGACCGGCAGCAGCTGCGCACTGGAGCTGGCTGCGACCGCCGTCATGATGTCGCCCGCCGAGACCAGCGATTCCTTGTTTGCAAGCGCCACGGTCCGCCCGCAGCGGAGCGCCGCAAGCGTTGCTGGCAAGCCTGCACACCCCACGATCGAGGCCATCGTCCAGTCGGCGCCGCTGCACGCGGCCTCGACAACGGCGTCGGGGCCGGCCGCCACGCCGATGTTCGTGCCCGCCAGTGCCGCTTTCAGGTCGGCATAGAGCCTTGGATCTCCGATGACGGCAAGTTCGGCGTCCGTGGCGCGCGCCGCCTTTGCAAGGCCCGCCACGTCGGTTTGGGCGGTGAGCGCCACGACTTTGAACCGGTCGGGCTCGCGCATGACGAGGTCGAGCGTCGAGGTTCCGACCGAGCCGGTCGCGCCGAGGATGCTGACCGAACGCCGGATCACGCAGGGGTCATCCAGGTTATGGTACCACCGAACAGGATGGCGACCGGTAACAGGCCGTCAATCCGGTCGAACAGCCCGCCGTGCCCGGGAATGATTGCTCCAGAATCCTTCATTCCTGCACGCCTTTTGAGCCAACTTTCGAAGAAATCGCCCGCCTGTGCAATGACGGCAATGAGCACGGCGCCCAACATCGACAGCGGCAGGGCGATACCCCATTGGTTGGGCCATTGTTCAGTCTGAATCGTGAAGACAACGAGGATAAGCACAGCGACAGTTACGATCCCGCCCATCAAGCCGGCCCAGGTCTTCGACGGGCTGATCGACGGCGCGATCTTGGGGCCGCCGATCAGGCGCCCGAAGGCATAAGCGCCGATGTCGGTTGCCCAGACAACCCCGAACAACACCATCGTGACAAAGAAGCCCTGTTCCACGCTGCGCGCGATCCAAAGGCCCGCAATCGCGGCACCCAGATAGGCGAAACCGAAGGCAATCCATAGCGCCCGCGCGGTCGCAGAAGGCCAGCCGCGCCAGATGAGCCGGAGATATTCCCGCGCAAGAATCAGGGCGCCCAAAGCAAGCAAAGCGACGAACCACCATTGGCCCAGCCAGACGACGGCGAGCAGCAATGCCGCAAGAACAGACCCCGACAAGATACGCTTATCAAGCTCGCTCATGCGGATGCTCTAAAGACCGCCGAAGCGTCGTTCACGCCGGTGAAATGCCGCGACGGCATCGGCGAGCGCGTCCGCTCCAAAATCGGGCCAGAGGGTATCGACGAACAGCAGCTCGGCATAGGCCACCTGCCAAAGCATGAAATTGGACAAGCGGTGCTCGCCCGAGGTGCGAATCAGCAGATCGACGGGCGGCAGGTCTGCGGTATCGAGCGCTGCCTCTACCGCGGCGGTGTCTATGTCTGCCGGATCAAGCCCTGCAAGCTTGCGGGCAGCACGGACAATTTCATCCTGCGAGCCGTAGTTCAGGCCGATGACCAAGGTCGATCCCGTATTGTCGGCCGTGCGCGCGAGCGCGTTGTCGATCAGGGCAACAACATCTGGTGCGAATGCCGTGTGATCACCGATGACCCGCAACCGCACGCCTTCACGCGCCAGTTCTTCGAGATCCGATTTGATGAAGTGGCGCAGCAGACCCATAAGATCGCTGATTTCCTCTGCCGGGCGACGCCAGTTTTCCGACGAAAAGGCGTAGAGGGTGAGCACTTCGATGCCGAGCGACCGCGCCGCACGGGTGACGGCGCGCACAGCCTCAATCCCCTTTCGGTGCCCCGCGACGCGCGGCAGGTGACGCGCTTTTGCCCAGCGACCGTTACCGTCCATGATGATGGCGACGTGGCGAGGCGTGGCCGGCGCAGACCCAGCGGCTTTTATTTCGATCAGCGCTGGGGCGCTCACTTGCCGAGGATTTCCTTTTCCTTCGCGCTTGCCGTCGCATCGATGTCGGCAATGGTCGCGTCGGTTAGCTTCTGCACGTCGGTCTCTGACCGTTTGCGGTCATCCTCGCTGATTTCGTGCTTCTTTTCATCTATCTTCAAGGCATCCATGCCGTCGCGGCGGACGTTACGAACGGCAATGCGCGCCTTTTCGGCATATTGCCCGGCAAGCTTGGCCAGCTCCTTACGACGATCCTCGGTCAGGTCGGGAATCGGCAGGCGCAACGTCGTGCCATCGACGATGGGATTGAGCCCGAGCCCTGCCGAACGGATCGCCTTGTCGCAGGGACCGACGTTCGACTTGTCCCAAACCTGCACTGACAGCAGGCGCGGTTCTGGGGCGCTGACAGTCGCGACCTGGTTGAGCGGCATGTGCGCGCCATAGACCTCGACCGTCACCGGATCGAGCAGGTTCACCGAGGCACGGCCCGTACGCAGGCCAGCCAGGTCACCTTTCAGCGATTCGACAGCGCCGTTCATCCGGCGCTCGAGGTCCGATTTGTTGTAAACAGCCATTATACTTCCTCTCGCGTGACGATTGTCGCAACCCCTTCACCCGCCAGAACACGGGCAAGATTACCCTGTTCGCGAATGTTGAAAACGACGATCGGAATATTGTTATCGCGGCACAGAGCAACGGCCGACGCGTCCATCACCTTCAAATCGTGAGCAAGGACCTTCGAGTAATCGATTGTTTCGTAACGCTTGGCGGTCGCCACCTTCTTGGGGTCGGCATCATAAACGCCATCGACAGACGTGCCCTTGAACAGCGCGTCGCACTTCATTTCGGCGGCGCGAAGCGCGGCTCCCGTGTCGGTCGTGAAGAACGGGTTGCCCGTCCCTGCCGCGAAGATCACGATGCGACCCTTCTCGAGATGCCGCTCCGCACGGCGCCGGATATAGGGTTCGCAGACGCTGGCCATGGGAATAGCCGACTGTACGCGGGTCTCAACGCCAATGGCCTCCAGCGCGTTCTGGACCGCCAGGGCGTTCATCACGGTGGCCAGCATGCCCATATAGTCAGCCGTGGCGCGCTCGAACCCCTTGGCTGCGGCCGCAAGCCCGCGGAAGATATTGCCCCCGCCTACGACGACGCAGACTTCAAAGCCCATGGATTTGGCATTGGAAATTTCGCCGGCAACGCGGGCGGTAACGTCGGGATCGATGGTGAGACCACCCGGCCCCATCAGAACTTCGCCCGACAGCTTCAGGAGGATACGTTTGTACGGGGGGCGGCTCATGGTCGAGCGAGCTTCCTTGATAGTTGAGCGGCGCGGACCCTAGGCCCGCGCCGTGAACTTGTGAAGCGTGCGCTTTTCAGACCGCCTGCGGCACGCCCGAAGCAGCCGCAACTTCGGCGGCGAAGTCGCTCGTTTCCTTCTCGATGCCTTCACCGAGTTGGAAGCGGACATAGTCCACCAGCGCGATGCTGCCGCCGGCGCTCTTGGCCGCAGCGGCGACGACGTCGGCGATTTTCGTCTTGTTATCCATGACAAAAACCTGGCTCAGCAAGGCGTTTTCCTTGCGGAACTTGGCGATCGCACCATTGACCATCTTCTCGACGACGTCGGCAGGCTTGCCGCTTTCAGCGGCCTTTTCCATCGCGATCGCGCGCTCGCGGCTGACGAGTGCCTCGTCGAGGCCCTCCTCATGCAGGGCCGACGGATTGGCAGCGGCGATGTGCATGGCAAGCTGCTTCCCCAGGTTCTCGATAGCACCAGCGTCAGCATTGCCTTCGAGCGCGACAAGCACGCCAATCTTGCCCATGCCCGGCGCTGCTGCATTATGGACGTAGGAAACAACGGCGCCCTCGTTGACGCTGAGCGTCTTCACCCGACGCAGCGACTGGTTCTCGCCGATCGTCGCGATATTCGCGGTCAGCTTGTCCTGAACGCTGCCTTCGCCCATCTGCGCGGCGGCGAGAACAGCAATGTCATTGGCGTCGCTACCGAGTGCGAGCGCGGTCACGTCACGCACAAATGCCTGGAACTGGTCATTTTTTGCGACGAAATCGGTCTCGGAATTGACTTCGACGGCCGACCCCTTGGTACCCGACGTCGCAACGCCCACCAGACCTTCGGCGGCCGTGCGTCCAGCCTTCTTGGCAGCAGTCGCCAGCCCCTTGGTGCGCAGCCAGTCGACGGCGGCGTCCATGTCGCCGTCGGTCTCATTGAGCGCCTTCTTGCAATCCATCATGCCCGCGCCCGAAACTTCACGCAGTTCCTTGACGAGAGCGGCAGTGATCTCGGCCATTTCAATCTTCCTCAATTAAGCGTCGCTCCGACGGAGCCGGGGCCGCTACTCGGTAAAGGCATGCTCTAACCGTTTGCGGCCCCGGCCACCGCCGGGGCGACGTCTTGTTAGAGCAGTTTTGTTACGCGGCGGCTTCCTCACCGACAACCAAGCTCGGCGATTCCTGAACGTCTGCCTCAACAGCAAGTGCCGCCTCGACCGGAGGTTCGACCATGGCGCCGAAGTCCTGACCCTTGGCCTGCGCGGCCTGCGCACCATGACGGGTCGCAGCCTGGGCCAGCGCCTCGCAATAGAGACGGATCGCACGGCTGGCATCGTCGTTCGCGGGGACCGGGAAAGCGATACCGTCAGGCGAGACGTTCGAATCGAGGATGGCCACGACCGGAATACCCAGAACGTTGGCTTCCTTGATCGCCAGCTCTTCCTTGTTGGCGTCAATCACGATCATCACGTCGGGAATGCCGCCCATGTCACGGATGCCGCCCAGCGACAGCTCGAACTTGTCGCGCTCACGCGTCAGCTGCAGGACTTCCTTCTTGGTCAAGCCGGTCGTGTCGCCCGACAGCTGCTCTTCCATCGCCTTGAAGCGCTTGATCGAGCCCGAGATCGTCTTCCAGTTGGTGAGCATGCCACCCAGCCAGCGATGGTTGACGAAATGCTGGTTCGAGGCGCGCGCCGCATCACGGATCGGATCCTGTGCCTGGCGCTTGGTGCCGACGAACAGCACCTTGCCGCCACCAGCTGCCGTTGCCGAGACGAAATCGAGCGCGCGCGCCAACAGGGGCACCGTCTGCGACAGATCAAGGATGTGGACGCCGTTGCGATCGCCAAAAATGTAGGGTTTCATTTTCGGATTCCAGCGATGCGTCTGGTGTCCGAAGTGCGCGCCAGCTTCCAACAGCTGACGCATCGTGACGACTGGTGCCGCCATAGCCAATTCTCCTTGCCCGGTTGAACCTCTGGTGAGCGGAACCACCGCTTGCGCGATGGCACCGGTATGGTGCTCCCCATGTGGAATGGCGTGGCGCATAATCGCACGAATGGCGCTTGACAAGAGCAAAGGATACGAACAAAACATGAACATTGCCGCGTTCAGGAACAAACGACTCGGCGGGCGGTTGCCGTTTTAGGAGACAGGGTGATGATTTATGTTGTTTCGATGCTGACCGTATCTGCTTTGCTCGCTTCGGCAATTGCGGTGATCGTTGCCACATTGCGTGGCCATGGCGATGCAGTGGTCGCGGCGCTGGCGGGACGATCGGTTCGCGCTCAGTCGCTGTTCGTGCCTGGCCCGCGCGTGCGGGTAACAACCGTCAGGCCGGCGACGATTCGGACGCGGCCGCCGTTGCGCGCAGCCGCCTGACCTTTGCATAGCTACGGATGCTGAGCGGGATCAGCGCCAGATAGACCACGCAGATACCGGTCAGTGTTTCCCAGGGGGCGGAAAACAAGGCCCCGAACAGGACAGCGACGCCGGCAAGCGCCTCGAAACGCACATTCCGTCGAAGGCGCAGCGAAGACCAGCTGTAGGTTGCCACGCTCGAGATCATGAGGAAGCCCACAATCCCCAGCCATGGCGCAGTGACGAACGGCGAACGAAAAAACGCATGGCCGGTGATGAGCCACAGATAGATGGGGAGGAGCGCAAGCCCTGCGGCCGCAGGTGCGGGAACACCCGTCAGAAAGCCTGCCGATTTGTGTGGCTGTTCCGTGGCATCAATCGCCGCGTTGAAACGCGCCAGCCTGAGCGCCGCACAAACGGTATAGGCCAGTGCAAATACCCAGCCATAGCGGGGTACGCCGACAAGGCTCCACAGGAACACCACAAGTGCCGGTGCAACACCAAAGGCAATGACGTCCGACAGCGAATCGAGCTCTGCGCCGAAACGGCTTTCCCCCTTCAGCATGCGGGCGATCCGGCCATCGAGCCCGTCAAGAACGCCTGCCGTTACGATGGCTGCCAGCGCCAGCTGCCAGTCACCGCCGATCGCAAAGCGTACTGCAGACAGCCCGGAACACAGGGCCAGCGCCGTAACTGCGTTCGGCGCGACCGTACGCAATGGGATACCGCGCCGGAGGGGTGGCTTCACTGGCTGACGCCGCCCGCCGCCTGGTTGTTGCCGATCACGCCGAGGATCGTCTCGCCGGCAATCGTCCGCTGGCCGAGAGCAACGCGCGGTGCGGTACCTACCGGCAGATAGACATCGACGCGACTGCCGAATCGGATCAGGCCAACGCGCTGACCCGCGACGACCGTATCGCCAGGTTTCACAAATGGCACGATCCGCCGTGCCACCAGACCTGCAATCATCGTATAGCCGATCTTCAGCCCGTCGCGCCGCTCGACCAATATGTGCTGGCGCTCATTATCCTCGCTCGCCTTGTCGAGGTCCGCGTTCAGAAATTTGCCCGAGATATAGACGACCTGACGGATGACGCCCTCGATCGGCGAACGCTGGATGTGCACGTCGAACACCGACATGAAGATCGACACACGCGTCATCGTGGCGTCGCCCAAGCCGCCCTCGCCCGCCAGCTCGCGCGGCGGCGGCACATCACGAATGAGGGTAATCAGGCCGTCTGCCGGCGCGACGATCAGCTCGTCACCGCGCGGTACCGAGCGGATCGGGTCGCGGAAGAACGCCGCCACCCAGATGGTTACACCCACCATAGGCCACGCCAGCGTCTCCCACGCCATCAGGGCGAAGACGAGTGCAATGGCTGCGGAGATGACGACGAATTTTCGGCCATCGGGATGGACGGAGGGAAAGCGCCATCGGATGCTCGGCGTCTCAAAGGGGCCGTTTTCTGTTTGCGACATTGTGACTTTGTAGTGACTCATCGCCCGAACAGCAAACGCTACGGCACTATGGTTGATTGCGCGGGCCGCCTTGCCTAGAGCGGCGATGATTTGTTCCCCAAGGAAGCACGCATGGCCAAGATCAAGGTGAAAAACCCGGTCGTCGAAATCGACGGCGACGAAATGACGCGGATTATCTGGGAATGGATCCGTGAGCGCCTGATCAAGCCCTATCTCGACATCGACCTGCATTATTATGATCTCAGCGTCGAAAAGCGTGACGAAACCAACGACAAGATCACTGTCGACTCGGCCAATGCCATCGCCAAATATGGCGTGGGCGTGAAGTGCGCGACCATCACGCCGGACGAGGACCGGGTAAAGGAGTTCAACCTCAAGAAGATGTGGAAATCGCCGAACGGCACGATCCGCAACATCCTGGGCGGTGTCGTGTTTCGCGAGCCCATCGTCATCAAGAACGTGCCGCGTCTGATCCCGGGATGGACCGACCCGATCGTGGTGGGTCGTCACGCATTCGGCGACCAGTATCGCGCCACCGATTTCCGCGTGCCCGGCCCCGGTACGCTGCGCATGGTGTTCGAAGGCGAGGATGGCACCGTCATTGACGAGGAAGTTTTCAAATTCCCGTCGTCGGGTGTCGCCATGGGCATGTACAACCTCGACGATTCGATCGCCGATTTCGCCCGCGCGTCGATGAACTATGCGCTGGGCCGGGGATGGCCGCTGTATCTCTCGACCAAGAACACGATCCTCAAGGCCTATGATGGGCGTTTCAAGGACCTGTTCGCCGAAGTTTTCGAAAATGAATTCAAGGACCAGTTTGCTGCTGCTGGCATCGCCTACGAACATCGGCTCATCGACGACATGGTTGCTTCCGCGCTCAAATGGTCGGGCAAGTTCGTCTGGGCCTGCAAGAATTACGACGGCGACGTACAGTCGGACCAGGTTGCGCAGGGCTTCGGCTCGCTCGGCCTGATGACCTCGGTTCTCCTCACACCCGATGGCAAGACGGTGGAGGCCGAAGCCGCGCATGGCACGGTGACGCGCCATTATCGCCAATATCAGCAGGGCAAGGCGACTTCAACGAACCCCATCGCTTCGATTTTCGCCTGGACGGGCGGCCTTAAGTACCGTGGCAAGTTCGATGACACGCCGGACGTCATCAGGTTCGCAGAAACGCTTGAGCGCGCGTGTATCTACACCGTCGAACAAGGCGGTATGACCAAGGACCTGGCGCTGCTGATTGGCCCCGACCAGGCGTGGATGACGACCGAGCAATTCTTCGAGGCGATCCGTCTGAACCTCGAAAAGGCGATGAACGACTGGGGTTAGACCTCTGAGCGCGTGACTCATCAGCTACGCGGCATGTAGGGTCGAGCGATGGCGCTCGATCCCTCTTCCACCGGCCTAAGCGATGCGCTCGTCGTGCTCGGCGCGGCGGGGCTTGTCATTCCGGCATTCGCGCGGCTGAAGATATCGCCCGTTATCGGGTTCATCCTGGTGGGTGTCGTCGTCGGCCCCTTTGGACTTGGCACGCTCGTGCCGCGGGTGCCGTGGCTGT
>JBMOGG010000062.1:0-15211 GCA_049318505.1 Sphingomonas sp.
GAGAATCAGGTCGCGCTCCGCATCGTCAACTGTCCGACCGACAAAGGCCGCTGCCGACACGCTGTCGGCCGGGGGCTTCGGCGCACCGAGCGCCGTACCATCGGCAGCGACGATCGCACTGCCCGTAATCAGGTCGCCGCGGGCAAGCAGAACGGCGCGGTGGATGACGCTTTCGAGCTCGCGGACGTTGCCGGGCCAGTCATGACGGGTGAGCGACTGAATGGCGTCATTGGCAAAAGGAAGACGAGCAAGGCCATTTGCGGCGGCGAAACGCCCGGCGAAATAGTCTGCGATGGCCATGATGTCGCCGGTGCGGGCACGCAGCGGTGGCACGGCAACGCGGACCAGCGACAGGCGCGCAAGCAGGCTGTTGAGGAAGCTGCCATTGGTAACGAGCGCGTCGAGGTCGACCGATGTGCCCGCGATGATCCGGGGGTGCGACGGCGCAACGCCGCTTTCAGAACCTCGCGCTTGCTGGGCCTGGACCACGGTCAGCAACCGCGCCTGGGTCGCAAGTGATAATGACCCGACTTCGCGCAGGAATACAGTGCCATCGCGCGCTTCCTCGAGCCCGCCCCGCCGGGCGGCAATCGCGCCGGGGAAGTCGCCGACGCCATGGCCGAACAGCTCGGACTCGATGATCTCGGTGCTGGTGTTCGCGCAATCGACGGTCAGAAACCGTCCCGTCCTTCCAGATGCCTTATGAACCGTACGCGCAAAAATCTCGCGGCCGCTGCCCTGTTCGCCGGCAATAATGATCGGCGCATTGGACCGCGCCATAGCGAGGCTAAGCGCCAGGGCCCGGCGCAGTTCGGGATCGTCGCCGACAAGCCGTGCGTCATGCTGGGCCACCGACAATATGGCCGCCGCAATCAAATCGGCTTGCGGGGGCAGGGGGACATAGTCGCGCGCGCCGCCGCGAATGGCGGCAACTGCGCGATCGGCGGACGCATCGATTCCGCAGGCGATGACGGGGATGGCGATATGTTCGGACCGCAGCTGTCCAATGAAGCGTGTGACGTCTTGGGTAACGTCGATCATTACCAGGTCGCTGCCCGTGTCGCGCAGCATCCCAAGGGCCATGCCGGCGTCATCCGCCATCGCGACTTCGGCCCCTGTTTCGCGGGCCATCGCGGCAGCGATGCGGAATTCGCTGCCCGGCGCGCCAACCAGCAGCATGTGAATCGAACCGGTTTCAAGCATCACGCTCACTGCTCCTGGCGCACGATTTCGGTCAGCGTCACGCCAAGCGAGTTTTCGATCATCACGACCTCGCCGCGGGCGATAAGGCGATTGTTGACGAAGATATCGACAGGCTCGCCCACGCGCCGGTCGAGTTCGACGATGGCGCCCGCCTTGAGCTGCATCAGTGCGCCGATGGCGATCCGTGACCGGCCGAGCACGGCCTGAACCTTAACCGGCACGTCATAAACGGCCTCGAGGCGTTCCGCTGCCGCCTCGGGCTCGTCACTGACGGGGGCAGGCCCGCCAAAATCCTCGAGCGGGGGCGGGTCGCTGGGCACTTCGTTCGCCAGCATCACCTCTTGTGCTTCGCTATCCATGGTCTGGGGAGTCTCCATCATGCGTTCATCCATTGGCGAATCACCGACGCCGCCTCGGCGGGGCTATCGCTGACCGTTGCGCCGATCTTCTTGAGCGAGGACAGCTTGATGCGGCCATCGACCTGGGCGAGCGCGATCTCCTGATCGAGCAGCGCCGTATCTTTGCCGGCTTCCCGCATCGCTTCGATCTGTTGCAGCGCGTCGGGGTCGCCATTGGCGATACGCGCCGCCAGATCTTGGGCATCGCCCGTCTGGTTCGCCAGCAGGCGTTCGTCGCCGGCGCGCTGGCCATATTTGGGCCGCAGCATCCGCATCGCGATCAGGCCTGCGCCGGCGATCACCAGCAATTTGAGCAAGCCGAAGATCTGGTCGGCCGAAACCCAGGAGAACCAGGAGAGAAAGCCGCCCTCGCCTTGCGCCAACGCATCGGCGGCGGCGAAAGCCATGTTCTCGACCACGACGCTGTCGCCGCGCGCCGCGTCGAAACCGACCGCATTCTGGACGAGGCGCGTCAGCCGTGCGATTTCTGGCGCGGGTAGGCCCTTCTTGCCGCCATCGACCATCACCGCGACGGTCAGGCGCGTCAGCTTGCCGGGCGCCCGCACTGTAACGGTATGCGTCTGGCTGTTCTCGTAGGTCGTGTCCTCCGACGTCTCGTTGCGCGCCGACCTGCGCGAATCGCCGCCACCGGGACCCGTCGCTGCGGCACCCTGGTTTTCAGGGAGCTGCGTGCCGACCGAGACGCCGGCGGGGGCAGGACCGTTCTCGTTGCTCTGATCACCGCTTTCGACCGTGACCTGATGGCCGATCACCTGCTTGTCGGGATCGAAGACTTTGGTTTCTTCGCGGGTCTGGTCGCGCGCCACTTGGGCCGACACCTCGGCGCGGACCTTGCCCTGGCCGACGATCGGTTCGAGCATCCCCTCGATCTGCGACCGGACGCGATTCTCGATGCCGGTTTGCCGTTCGTCGGCCGCCGAAGCGCCCGCGTCGTCGGATTCGCCCGCCCTTGCCAGCAGCATGCCGGTCTGGTCGACGATTGACACCTGTTCGGCGGAGAGTTCGGGTACCGAGGACGAGACGAGATAGCGGATCGCCTGGACGGCACTGGCCGGCAGGCGCCCGCGGGTCTTCAGCGACACAGCGGCAGTTGCCTTGCGCGTTTCGCTGGCGAACATCGCCCGCTCTGGCATCACGATATGCACCCGCGCCTTGACGACGCTGTCGAGGCTCTGCAGCGACTTTTCGAGCTCGCCCTCGATCGCGCGGGTCTCGTTCATGCGCGCCCGGGACGAGGACACGCCAAACGGCTGTTCGGCGTCGAGCACTTCATAGCCCACCTTGCCGCTCAGCTTGTCGGCGGCCATTGCCATGCGTAGCTCGGGCAGCTTGTCTTTGGGCGCCATGATCGAGGTGCCGTCGGCAGAGAGCTGGAAAGGTACATTCTGCGCAGTCAGTTTTGCCGTGATCGCCTGCGCGGTCGAGCCATCGAGATCGGTGTAGAGGTAGCCCATTTCACTCGAGCTGCCGCGCAGGGCGACCGTGGCGAGGACGCCGAGCAGGGCCATGGCGACGCCGCCCATGATGAACAGGCGGCGCGATCCAAGCTGGGTGAAGAAATTCTGCAATCCGTCCAAGACCGGCTCCGCCACTAATGCCGGGCCGCAAGGCCCTAAAAATCATTATAGGAGGACACCGGCGGAAAAATTTGCCGGGTAGGAAATTCTTGCCGTCAGGCTTGATCCGCCGCAGACCCCGTTGCCGCCGGCACGTCGAGCCCGAGCTCGCTCAGGATCGCGGTACGGCGCGCCTCGGCATTGAGCGCAAGGCCGCCTTGTTCCCACGAAATCAGCGCATCACCGACGGCCAGCGACGGATCGGCAATCGCAAGCAGCGACAAACGGCGACGTTCGCGGCTTTGGCGGCCGTTGATCAGGCCTTCGGTCGCCTCGAGCAGGTCGGGATGGACGCGGATCTGCAGTTCCTGCCCGCGTGAAACCTGGGTCAGTACGCGGCCGATGGCTTCATCGATGGCGCAGGTCGGATCGGTCTCGAGTGCGCGCGCGGCCAGCCCTTCGGCGGCGGCCATCGCAACTTCGGCGGCGGCTCGCGACGTGCGCTGCTCGACAGCCTCGAATTCGTTCTCGACCGCTTCGATCGAGCTGTGCAGCGCGTCGGTGGCGGCCAGGATCGCGGTATTCACTTCGCCGCGCGCATGGGCAAGCCCGGCCTCGAAGCCCTCGGCGCGGGCAACGGCCACGTTGGTTTCAAGCATCGAGCGCAACAGGTCGACCTCGGCGGTCAAAGCGATGATGCGCTCGCCGTCATGCTGCTCGGGCGCACCGCCGGAGCCGCGTGCTATCGAGAAAACCCGATCGAAAGCGAATGGCTTGATATGGAATGACTGGTCCAAATGCTGTCCCTTGATTGGTCTGCTGCAGCTACAGGATCATCGCGTCGTCGTTTTTCGGATCGACAAGCATGATCTCGCCGCTGTCGGCGAGCTGCTTGGCGAGGCGGACAAGTGCGCTTTGTGCTTCATCGCAATCGCGAGCGCGCACTGGCCCCATGGCCGACATCTCTTCCTGGAGCAGTTTGGCGGCGCGTTGTGTCATGGCAGCGAAGAACAGGTCGCGTATCGCCGCAGGTGCACCCTTCAGGGCAAGCGCCATTTCGCGCTTGTCGGCACTGCGGACAATGGCGGCAATCGCAGGCGGCATCAGATTGCCGAGATCCTCGAAGGTAAACATCAGCGCGCGGATGCGCTCGGCAGCGTCGGGCGCCTTTTCGTCGAGCGCCGACAGCATGGCTTCCTCGGTGGCCCTGTCGAGTGCGTTGAAAACTTCGGCCATGGTTTCGTGCGGGTCGCGACGCTGCGAACGCGACAGGCTGCTCATGAACTCGTTCTTCAGCGTTTGCTCGACTTCAACCAAGACCGTTTTCTGAACGGAGTCCATGCGCAGCATGCGCATGATCACATCGACCGACAGGTCGCGCGGCAGCTCTGCCAGCACTCGTGCGCCATGGTCGGGCTTGAGTTTGCTCAGGACAACCGCAACGGTCTGCGGATATTCGTTCTTCAGATAGGTGGCGAGGACGTTTTCGCTGACGTTGGACAATTTGTCCCACATCGTCCGGCCTGACGGGCCGCGGATGTCCTCCATGATTTCCTTGACCCGGTCGTCGGGCAATATGCCGTCGAGCAGGCGCTCGGCGGTCTCGAACGACCCATGCAGCGACGCCACGCTCGACATCTCGCCGGAGAATTGGACGAGCAGATGCTCGACAACGACGGAGGGCACGCGACCGAGCTGCGCGATGGCTGCCGACAGCTCGTGGACTTCATCGTTCGACAGCAATTCCCAGATAGGTGCGCCATGTTCCTTACCCAGCGCCAGCATCAAGGCGGCAGCCTTTTCGTGGCCGGAGAATTTCTTCATCTCGGCCGGCGGAGGACTCGGCGCCAACATATTTTCTCGGCTCCCTGACATATAAAGAGGGTTAACGCGGCAAAATGCCCCACATGCGTCTATTATAGGAAAGAAAGGACGCGCGGAGCTCAAGCGGTGATCTTATGACGTTAAATCTTTCAAGTGGCATGGCCGCCCTGTCGATGCTTTCGAATACGAGCAGCTATGCCGATTTTGATACCCCTGCAGCGCCAGAATCGCTGGCGGTGCGCAAGGCAAAGGCGCAGTTTACGCTTGCTCCCACAACCCCGCCGTGGACGCAGCCAGCAGTCAACACGCCCGAAACTTCGCGCATTTCCGCGATCAAGCAGCTTTCGACGATCATAGACAATAAGGTGACGTCGCCGACGACGGGCTCGCGCGATGTCCAGACCGCATTCACGACCTACAAGGCGCTCGACAAACTGAAGCTGCTTGCCACTGCTGCGTCCCGGACGACGACGCCTGAGGGCGAACGTGCCGCTTTGCAGGCGGTCTTTGCCAAGGGAGTGTCCGACCTGCAGGCGTTCCTGGGTAAGGCAGGTTCGGACAGGTTAGAGCTGTCGTTCGGGCTGCCTACCCGCCGGGCAGAGACGGTGCCGATCGCGCCTTCCGATCCGCTCAAGTTCACGGGCAAGGGCATTGTCGATACGCGCGACGCACCGCTGCCGCTCGACGGCACGGAAGTGTTCCGCATTTCTCTCGACAAGCCTGGCGCCAGCGACACACTGACGATCGATATTTCGAAAATCGGGCTGCCGGCAACGCTCGACGGGCTCTCGACCGCGATCAACGACGCGATCGCCGCCATCAAGCTGCGCAATCCGGACGGTTCGGTGGTGCTCGATGATAATGGCAATCCGACACCGCGCTGGCTGGTGAATTTCGGTCCCGACAAGTCGTCGGGAAAATGGGGATTGTCGATGCAGGCACCAAATGGCGCCGAACGCGTATCGATCGATCAGATTGGCGCGCCCGACGCGCTGGTCGTCGCCAGCGGGCAGACTGCCCTTGGGGCAGCCCCCGTCACGCAGATCATGCGCTTCGACGATGCAGCGGGCGGCATGACGCGCACCTCATTGGGCACGATTGCCGCGATCGATCAGGCGGCTACGGCACGGGCGAAGCTGACAGCGACCAAGCCCGTGACCGTTGCCGGGACAACGCCCCCGCCTGCCGCAGGGCCGGTCCAGGCCGCGACCACAACCCAGGCGATCACGAGCGACGCTGCCGGGTTCAGCTATCTCGTCGGCACAACCGCCGGCGACCTTCAATCGAATCGTTCGGGCGGATCCGAAGACCTATTCCTCACCAAGATGGATAGCGAGGGTGCTGTCGTGTGGCAGCGCAGCCTTGGTGCGTCAGCAGGTGCGAAAGGCGCGGCTGTTGCCGTGGGCGCCAATGGCGATGTCACCGTTGCCGGTACGGTCAGCGGTAGCTTCGATGGCAATGGCACCGACGGCGATATGGTCGTTGCGCGCTTTTCGGCGACCGGCGACGAACGCTTTGCCACGGTTATTCCCTTGGCCGGGCCCGATACCGCAAACGCCCTGGCGCTAGGTGCGGATGGCTCAATCTACGTCGGTGGCAAGACCTCGACCGGCGGGGGCGACGCCTTTATTGCGCGGCTCGATGCGACGGGCAAGCTTCAGGAACGCCGCACGATCGACAGCAGCGGCAGCGACTCCGTGACTGCGCTCGCCATTGGCGAGGATGGCAACCTGCTGGCGCTGACGAACAGCAACGGCGTCGCGCAGCTGCGCCGCCTCAGTGCCAACGGACTCGACACCGAGCTTGGCAGCCTGTCACTCGGCCAGGCCGACGCACGCGCCCTTGCAGTCGCACCCGACGGCAGCATTGCCGTGGCAGGCGCGACCTCCACCGCGCTGAACGGCGCGCAGGTCAATGCGATGGGCGGCGGTCGCGACGGCTTTGTGGCGCGCATCGACAGCGCGCTCACCAGTGCGTCCACCTCTTATATCGCGACGTCGGCCGATGATCAGCTCGACAGCGTCACGTTCATGAGCGGAGCGCTCTATGCCGGCGGCCGGACTATGGGCGCCATCGAAGGGAACCTCAACGGCACGGTCGACGGCTTTGTCGCTCGGCTCGACGCCGCCACTGGTAACATTCAGGACATCACGCAATTCGGCCAGCAAGCGCGCTCGACCGAGCCCGTGCGCATTGCGGCAAATGCGGGTGGCGACACCGTCCTCGGCGCGCTCGGGCTCCACCGCGGCGCCCTCAATCCCGAATCCTCGGTCAAACTCGTTGCCCAGACCAGCCTGCGCCCGGGTGATGAATTCTCGCTGCGTGTCCAGGGCGGGACGGTCAAGAAACTCGTCATCGGGGCGGACGACACGCTCACCACGCTGGCTGACCGCATCCGCGGCCTCACGAGGTCGAAGGCGGTCATTACCACGGCGACGGTTTCGGGATCCACGGTTCTGCGCATCGATGCAAAGGCCGGGTCCTCGATCGAATTGATGGCTGGTCCCAACGGTAAGGACGCGCTAGCCAAGCTGGGCCTCGATCCCATGCGGTTGTCCGTGCCCCCGGCCACGACGGGCAAGGCGCCCGCCGTGCGTCCAGGCGGTAATTTTGGCCTGTCGCTGACCGAAACGCTCGACATTTCGACCACCAAGGATGCGGCAGCAACGTTGAACGTGTTGAAGAGTGCGATCTCGACAACGCAGACCGCCTATCGCTCGCTCTACTGGGACGCCGGCAAGGCCAATCTGGTCAACGGTGCGTCGGGAGCCAATAATGCGATGACACCCGCCCAGCAGGCCCAGCTCGCCAGCTATAAATCGGCGCTCGCCAGGCTGACTTCGGGTCAGGACAATGGCACCAACGTCTTCTTCAACGGAGCATAGCCATGCCGCTTTCGACCCCGCCCCTGCTCGCCGGGATAGGCGATGCGATGAGGAACCTGTCCGAAAGACAGCGCGTCATCGCGCAGAACATCGCCAACAGCGAAACGCCCGCTTTCAAGGCGCGCGACGTTCAGGCACCTGATTTCTCGAGGCTGTTGTCGGGGCAGGAGGCAGGCAAGCCGTCGGTCACCAGGCCGCACGTGACGCTGACAAGCGGCATGTCGGCGCTGGGCGCGCGGCCGCTGATGGCGGGTAACATCGTCCTCGATGCCGATGTCTCGGAAACAAAGCCCGACGGCAATAATGTGGTTCTGGAAGACCAGCTGCTGAAAATGGGGCAGGTCCAGGCGGATTTCGCGACCATGACGAGCCTTTACCGCAAGCAGATCGGCCTGCTGAAGTCGGCGATCGGTCGCGGCCAATAGGACCGGTCAGAGGCTGGCGTTAACCGAAATCGGGGCGGCGGCGTCGCTGCGTGCGACCCTGCCCCTGGCGCCGTAGATCGAACTGCGGCTGCCCGTCACCCGCCGCGCTTCGGCAGCCACCGCGGCCATCATTTCCGTGGACAGGTCGATCTGGCGCGCGAGCACGCGGGCGTTTGCCTCGGCGGCAAGCCTCAGATCTTGAACGGCCGCCTTCAGATTCTCGCGCGCCGCATCGCTGAGTGTGGTCTGCCAGTCGTCACCTGTTCGTTCGCGTGCTGCGGCCTCAGTCTCCAGTTCGGCGACCAGCTTGATCTTGGCCGCGGCCATTTCGGCGAAATCGCCGTGCCGGCCCGGCGCCTCGAGTCGTGCGGTCTCCTCGACCATGATCGCCGTCAGCGAGACGATGGTGTCGAGATAGTTATCTGGCATTGCCGGATCCCCCTTGCATCTTGATGATCTGTGCGAGCACAGACGGGGCCAGGCCGACGCCGCCTGTTCGCGCCATTTCGGTGCCAAGCTTTTCAGCGAGCACGCCGCGAAACATTTCTTCGCCATGTCCGCCGGAGAATTCGTCGCCGGTCTCGACGCTCTGCATCATCAGCTGTGTCATCTGGCCCAGGTACACCGCTTCGAACTTTTGGGCGGTCTGCTGTGCTTCGGTCGCCTTTTGCGGCGCTGTCGGCGGCGTGAACCCGGGGCGCGACGCGACGGGAGGGAGCGGGACCGCGCGGGCAGAGACAGGGGGGATGGCCATTACTGGACCGCGATCTCTGCCTGCAGGGCGCCAGCGCTTTTGACTGCCTGAAGGATGGTGATCAGGTCGCGCGGGCTGACGCCCAGCCGGTTGAGGCCGCTGACCAGCGACTTGAGCGAGGTGCCACCGCTCAGGATGGCCAGTGAATTGCCCTTGCCTTCGTCGACCGACAGCTGCGTGCGCGGCAGGACCACTGTGGATCCGCCCGACAGCGGGGCAGGCTGCGAGGCGACGGGCGTTTCGGAAATGCTGATCGTCAGGCCGCCCTGGGCAATTGCGACCGGGCTAACCGTCACGTCGGTGCCCATGACGACCGTGCCTGATGCCTCGTTGATGACAATGCGTGCGGGCTGGTCGACGGCGACCTCGAGGTTTTCGATGGCGGAAATCATTGCGATCAGCGATCCATTGACGCCGGGGGGCATGGCGAGCTGTACCGTGGCGGGGTCGAGCACTTCGGCGGCGCCACTAAAGCGGCCATTGATCACTTCGGCGATGCGTTGCGCCGTCGTGAAATCGGGGTTCTTGAGCGCCAGTTTCAGCGTGCTGGCCGACTTGAACGCGAAATTGACTTCGCGCTCGACGATCGCGCCGCCGGCGATCCGGGCCGATGTCGACACGCCGCGGGTAATGCTGCCGCCAGCGCCCTGCGCCTTGAATCCAGACACAGCGACGGGGCCCTGGGCCACCGCATAGATCTCGCCGTCGAGGGCGCGCAGCGACGAGACGAGCAGCGTTCCGCCCTGCAGGCTGCTCGCATCGCCGAGCGAGGAGATCTGCACATCGATCTGCGATCCGGCGCGGGCAAAGGCGGGCATCGTCGCCGAAATCGACACTGCCGCGACGTTTTGGGTTTGCATCTGCGTGCCACGGATATTGACCCCCATCCGCTCCAACATCGCCTGCATCGATTCCTCGGTGAACGGTGCGTTGCGCATGCGGTCGCCGGTACCGGCAAGTCCGACGACGAGACCATAGCCCACCAGCTGGTTGGCGCGAACGTTTTCGATGTTGACAATGTCCTTGATCCGCGGACCGGCATAGGCGCCGAAGGGTGCCAGCAAGGCGGCAACCGGGATCAGGTGCGTCAGGAAACGACGGGCAGAACGCATAAACACCCCGAATTATGGAAATGGGTCGAATAGTTTCTTATAGGAGAGTGTAGGGGACCATGTGCCCCGGACCGGAGGTTTCTTTGCGCATCATGCCCAACCCGGCGCTCGTTCAGAGCCTCCTGGTGACCGCGCTGCCGAAAGTGGCCGAATTTGCCATGAAGGAGCCGTTGCCGGCGCCGGCTGCGCCGGTGCCGCAGGCCGCACAACCCGTCAGCGTCGAGATGCTGGTCACGCTGGCGACGGCAGAACCGGCCATCGAACGTCGTCGCCGCGCTGCCGTGGAAGCCGATCGTGGTCTGCGCGCGCTTGAACGGCTCGACATGGCGCTTGCCGCTGGTCTTCCGGTCGCCGAGCCGCTGCAGGAAGTTGCCGCCTGGTCCGCCACAAAACACGCGCCGCAGGATGCAGCCCTTGCTGCCATCTACAGCGAGATCGAAATGCGGGTCCGGATCGAGTTGGCCAAGCACGACATCACTGCCTGATGCGGTTTCGGCCCGCCGCCGGACCAGGCGGCGCTCAAGCCTTTCGTCTGGCCAGGCGCATGACATAGCCGATGATCTCGGCGACAGCCTTGAAATGTTCGGTCGGGATCGGCTGGTCGAGCATTGCGCTTGCATAGAGCGCACGCGCCAGCGGCGGGCTTTCGACGATAGGCACGCCGGACTGGCGCGCAACCTCGCGAATGCGTAGCGCGATCTCGTCCAAGCCCTTTGCCACCACCACGGGCGCGGCCATGGTGCCATGTTCGTATTTCAGTGCGACGGCATAATGGGTCGGGTTGGTGACGATGACACTTGCGGTAGGCACCGCCGACATCATCCGCCGGCGCGCCCGCTGGATGCCGATCGACCGGATCTTCGCCTTGATCTTGGGATCGCCTTCACTCTGCCGATGCTCGTCCTTCACCTCCTGCAGCGACATCCTCATCCGCTTCAGGAAGGCGCGCCTCTGATAGACGAAGTCGAACAGGGCGATGGCGCCGACCAGTGTCGCGATCGCCTGGATCATGGCAAAAACGATCTCGCCTGACGCAGCGGCAATGGCGCGCGGCTCGGCCCCGATCATCTGATCAAGGCCGACCAGTCGCGGGCGGATGACAAACGCGGCAATCGTCACCACGACAATGAGTTTGGCCAGCGTTTTGAGGAATTCGACCAGCGCCCGCTTGCCGAATAGCCTGCCGAAGCCGGCAACCGGCGACAGCTTTGAAAACTTCGGGGCAACGCGCGACCAGGAAAGCGTCGGGCGCCCCTGGACGAACATGATCAGCATGGCAAAGCCGAACAGCAGGCCAAGGACCGGGGCCGTCGTTTGCAGCACGGCAGCGGAGATGCCGGTCGCGAGCGACTGCGCGCCGTCGGGTTCCAGCTCGAAATCGTCGGCACGACCCCAAAGCGAGACCAGCATCGGTCCCATTTTTGCAAGCGTCCAGCTGCCGAGTCCGCCCGCCACAATGATCGTGGCAACAAACATCACGGCGTGGCGCATCTCGCTCGACGTCGCGACATCGCCTTTGGCGCGCGCGTCGCTTAGCTTTTTGTCGGTAGGGTCTTGGGTCTTCTGGTCGTCGTCTGCCATTGGCTCAGGTCCAACCGCTTTGCAGCCAGTCGGTCATGGCGGACGAAAAAAAGTTCAGGATCGCCCCAAGGAGCGTGGCGAACAGGGATAAGCCGAGCATCAGGTTCAATGGCTGGGCAATGAAAAACACCTGGATGGCGGGGGCCAGCCGTGCCGCAAGGCCCAGCGCGATATTGAATACGATGCCATAGATCAGCAGCGGTGCGGACAAGCTGAGCGACAGGCTCATCGACTTGCCGATCGTGGCGATGGCGAGCTGCGAGAAATCGGCTGCGGGGGGCAGGCCACCCACCGGAAACATCGTATAGCTGTGGACGATGGCGGCGATCCACAAATGATGGACGCCCATGCCCATGCAAACGACTGCCGCGGCCACACTCACGAATTTCGACAGCACAGATGCCTGGCCGCCTTGTGCAGGATCGTTGATGAGCGCCGACGACAAGCCGACCTGCAGGCTGATGATCGATCCGGCCATGGCGGCCGCCATGAACATGATCCGTATGATCATGCCCATTGCCAGGCCGGTGAGGATCTCGGCGATGACGATGCCGGGTAGGGCCACGCTGTTCTGCGCGACCGGAATCACGCTTGCACGGAGCAGGCCCCACAGCGCAGCCGCCATGCCAAGCGACATCGTGAGCCGTATACGAGCAGGAATAGAATCTTCGGAAAACACCGGCAACAGCATCAAGACTGCCCCGACCCGGCAGAACAGGATCAGGAAGGCACTGGCATCTACGGGAAGAAGCTCCATCAACCCGACACGATGTGGCTGGTCAGCAGCGTCATGAAATTCGCCATCGATCGACCGATCATGGGCAGCGACAGCAGCATGACGACCCCGATGGCCAGCAGCTTGGGCACGAAGGTCAGGGTCATTTCCTGGACTTGGGTGAGTGCCTGGAACAGACCGATGACAACGCCAACAATCAGCGACGCGATCAACATCGGACCTGCGATCGTCAAGACCAGGATCATCCCTGCCTGGGCCAGCTCCATGGCGTCAAACGGCGTCATGCTGGCTCAGATCTGCATGCGCATGATTTCGGAATAGGCGTTCACCATTCGGTCGCGCACGGCGACGACGGTGTCGAGTGCGGTTTCAGCCGCACCAACGGCCGTCACGACATCGATCAGGTCGCCCTTGCCCGCAACCTGCTTGGCACTGGCGCTTTCTGCGGTGCGCATGTTGGTCGCGGCTTCGCCGACCAGCTTTTCAATCATCCCGCCAAATCCGCCGCCGCTTTCGGGCGTTGCATCGGTTTGCACGACAGGGAAGGGCTTGGTCGCGCCCATGACCCGGCCATAGGCCCGGGTTGCATCAAATGCGCCGATCGACATGGCCTGGCTCCTTATTTGAGAAGGTCGATGGTGCGCATCGTCAGGCTTTTGGCCGCTTCGATGGCACTCAGATTGGCTTCGTACGAACGTTGCGCCGCCTTCATGTCGGCCCCTTCAACCAGCGCGTTGACGTTGGGCTTCTTGACATAGCCGCTGGCGTCGGCGGCCGGGCTGCCCGGCTGATAGACACGCTGGAAGGCGCTCTGGTCCGCCTGGATCGCGTTGATACGGACACCCGCCGCACCCGTTTGCCGGTCGACCTCGGAACTGAACGTCGGCAGCCGGCGGCGATAGGGATCGCCTCCGGGGGTGCGCGCGACGGAATCAGCATTCGCCAGGTTTTCGGCGATGACGCGCATGCGCAGCGATTGTGCCCGGAGTCCTGAGGCGGATACCGCCAGCGAGGTCTTCAAATCCATGTTCTGCCTCCGGCGCCCAATCGGCGCACAACATAATTATAGGCAAAACTTTCCTATCGGCGGCGGTAGGCGGCAAAATTTTCCTATAACTCTGGGAAAGGGGTTTTGCGCGATGTCAGTTCTCGAATCCATTTCTGTTGAGATGTCGATCGTCCTGGGATCGGCTCAGATACCGATCCGTCAGATATTGAAGATGGGCCGGGGCGCCATGATCCCGCTCGATCGCGGGCAGGACGACCCCACACTCGTCTATGTAAATGACGAGCTGGTCGCCAAGGGCCAAGTCCTGGTGGAAGGCAGCCAGATGTTGTTCGAGGTAACCGAGATCGTGAAGCGGATCCGCAGCTGATGGATCTGCTTTCCATTTTGAGGACGTTGGGAGGATTGGCCACCGTCCTTGGCATATTATGGGGTGCGCTTTGGCTGGTGCGCCGGTACGACATCCAGCTGCCGGGCCTTACCGGCGGCGGACAACGCAGCCGTCTCGAATTGGTCGAGCGGCTGGCGATCGATGCCCGACGATCGGTGACACTTCTCCGCCGCGACGGGGCCGAACACCTTATCCTGATCGCGCCCGAGGGGCATTTGGTCATCGAGAGTGGCCTCTTAAGCTCAGCCGAGGGTCCCAAGGCGAAAGCCGCCAGCGCCACGACAGATCTCGTCGTCGCCCCCCCCGGCGATCGGATATCCCGATGGGAGAAACTCTTCGGCCCAATCTTCACGCGCTCAGCCGAAGGCCCTAAGGCGAAGGCCGACGGCGCCACGACAGATTTCGTCGTTGCCCCCCGCGGCGATGGGATATCCCGATGGGAGAAACTTTTTGGCCCAGTCTTGGTGCACGCGGTCGAATGTCCTAAGGCAAAGGTCGACAGCGCCACGACAGATTTCGTCGTTGAGCCCCTCGGCGATCAGCCGACACGATGGGAGAAACTTTTTGGCCCCAGCTTTGGCCAGCTGGTCGAAGAGGTCCGCTCTTGCAGCGTGCCGGTTAGGCCAGTCATAGCAAGTGCGAACGTTGAACCAATCTATCCGCCCGCGCGGAAAAAATCGACCCGACGCGGCAAGGCTGCTGAGGGCGCCGCGCATGCCTAAGCTCCGCTGGCTGCTGGCTGCGGCATTCATGACCTTGCCTTCTGTGGCTTTGGCGCAGGCCGCGTCGGTCGATCTGGGCCAGGGCTCGGTCTCCAGCCGGGCGATCACGCTCGTCATGATGCTGACCGTGCTCAGCCTTGCGCCGGGCATCCTGATGACGGTCACCTCCTTTACGCGCATCGTCGTGGCGCTCTCACTGCTGCGGACCGGCATCGGCGCACCGGGTGTGCCGCCGAACCCGGTGATCATAAGCCTGGCAATGTTCCTGTCGTTTTTCGTGATGGCGCCGACGTTCCAGCAAGCGTGGGAGCGGGGCGTCAATCCCTACACGGCGGGAAAGATCACGGAGCAACAGGCGTTCACGAGGACGTCAGAACCCTTTCGCCAGTTCATGCTCCAGCACGTGCGCAACGACGATCTTCAGATGTTCGTCGAACTCTCGGCAAAGCCACCCAAAACCCGTGCGGACACACCGCTGACGACCCTGATGCCGGCGTTCATGATCTCAGAGCTCCGACGCGCATTTGAAATCGGCTTTCTATTGCTCCTGCCCTTCCTGATCATCGATCTCGCCGTTTCTGCCGTTCTTATGGCCAT
>JBMOGG010000063.1:0-15193 GCA_049318505.1 Sphingomonas sp.
CTGCGGCATTAAAGCCGCCGAAGCGTTCGGTCAGGCACTTGCCGAAGTTCGACGCAGACGGGTTGTTGACGGTGAAGCATGGGGCATTGGCCTGTTTGCTTTCGTTGTAGGTCGCCGAACCCTGAATGGTCAGCCCGTCATAAAGACGCGCCACAATCTGCGTTTCGAGACCCTTGATGTGATAGGTCGGCCCGTTGGTCGCAAACGCGGTGTTGCCGAAGCCGGCCGCCGGGTTGAAGAAACCGATCTGGATCTCCTTCCACTCCATATAATAGGCCGACAGGTTGAAGGTCACCTTGCCGCCGAACAGGTCGGTCTTCACGCCCGCTTCATAGTTGACGAGATCGTCCGGAGCATATGCCGCAGGCACCAGCAACTGGAAGTTCCTGCCAAAGCCGCCGTTTACCGTGGTACCCTTGCCAGCTGCGTCCAGGAAAGGCAGCCGTGGATCCTGCACACGGGATGACGGACCGCGATTGAAGGCGCCGGGGCGGAACCCCTGGCTGAACGTTGCGTACAGCAACGTGCCCGGTTGCGGTTTCCAGGTGATCGTACCCTTGCTGCGGAAGCCCTTGTAGGTCGACTTGAGACCCAGCGCGTCGAGGTTCGACCCCGTCGTGCAGACCGGAACCTGGTAGCAGCCGCCGTTGAACGAGGAGTAGACCGAGCCCTTCTGGAAGTTGTCATAGTAATAGTAGCGCGTGCCGGCCGTGATCGTCAGGTTCGGGAGGATGTCGAAATCGATCGAACCAAAGAGCGCATACTGCTTGTAGCCGCGGGTGACGTCCTGACCGAACGCAACACCAGCGTCACGCGGACCAGCCATGTTGAGGGTGGCGCTGGCGTTGGGCGCCACGCGGCCGAGGCAGGACGTACCAGCAGCCCTGAGCGCAGCGGCGGTCGAGGTGAGGCCGCAATCGGGGATGGTCTTGTAGGACCAGTCCATATTGTCCTGGATCAGGAAGTTCTCGTAATAGGCGCCGGCGATCGCACGGATCCGGCCCGTGTCTGGCGACGAGATGCGGAATTCATGGCTCTCGTGCGTATTGCGTACCTTGTCATTCCAGTAGCTGTTGGGCTCATAGCAAAAGGGCGCCTGGCCCGCACCAAAGTAATAGTTGGCACCGCCGGTGCACTGGTAGAAGATGCCATAGGTCGCGCGGGCGTAGTTGGTGTAGTCGCCCTGCTGCGTGATGTGGCGCTTGAGATACGCGCCGGTGTAGATCAGCTTGAAATCGCCGATCTTGCCGTTGACCGTCCAGGCCGTGTTCCAGTAATCGTCCTTGTTGTACTGGGGCGAGAACAGCGTCGACGAAAGACCCGTCAGCGGTGCGTAATCATAGGTGTAGGTCTGAACCGCGAAAGTGCCCTTCGATTGCAGCTTCTGGTATGACTGCGTCACGAGCAGGTCCCAGTCCGGCGCGACCTGCCAGGCGAGCGAGACGCGACCACCAGCGTAATCGACGGGGTTGAAATTGTCTTCGACGAGCGCGGCATTGTCATACTTACCACCGCGGGTCTGCTGGGCCGGCGTCAACTGGTTGCCGTTGTTGTTGAACGCCAAATAATATGACCCAAGGTCGGTAGGACGCCGCGTAAATGTCGAGAGCTTGTTGTCGATATAGCCGCCGCGGTGGTCGCCATAGGCAACCACGCGGATCGCCAGCTTGTCCTCGACGATGGGCACGTTGATCACCGCGTTAAACGCGCTGTTGGTCGTGCCACCGGCGGTGCCACCGAAGCTGCCTTCAAGCCGGCCTTCGAACTTGCTGAGGTTGGGCTTGTTGGTGATGTAGCGCACAACGCCAGCCTGTGCGCCGCCACCGAAAAGCGTGCCTTGCGGACCTTCGAGCACTTCGACGCGCTCCATGTCGGCGACATAGACGTCGGCGTTGCGGGCCGGGAACTGCATGGACTGGTCATCAAGATAGAGCGCGACGTTCGGGAAGCCGCCGATCGTTGCCGAAGATTGCTGTCCGGCGAAGCCCGCCGACAGGCCGCGCATGAAGATCGCGCCCTGGCCCGGGCCGTTGTTGGAGAAGGTGACGTTGGGGGTGTATTTGAGGAGGTCGTTGAACGTGGTCACGTTGAGCTTGCTCAGCGTTTCGGTGCTGAAGGCCTGCAGCGTCATCGGCACGTCTTGCAGCGCCTGGTTGCGTCGATTCGCCGTAACCACGATGTCGGGCGTGCGGACATCATCTTCGGCAGGGGCGGCCGCAGCAGAAGCGGTCTGAGCATAGGCCGGCGCGCCACCGGCACCCATCGCCGCCAGAACGAATACAGCCGTCGAGAGACTCCACTTAGCCTTCATTTCGATTACCCCCATTTGTTTCGACCAATTGATTGGCCAATTATTACGCCCGGTTCTCCGAGCCAGTCGCAACGCTGGCTGTGAGGTGCGGTCATAGCAACTGACCGATTTTTCGATATTGGCAAATATAATTTAGGAATGCGACCCCATTGTGATCGTCAATCGTCAGATTTCGTGGCGAGGCAAGCTCGCCAATGAGCGTGACATGCCGCTGACGCCGAATCTTTTCCCGGCCCGCCACGAGCCATGAGATTTCTTCAGCAACAAATCATAAAAACTAATGCGACGCATCGGCGCCCCAACGGCTAGCCCGCCCGCGGTGTCGGCACTCGTCCGGCAGGGTAGGATGCAGAGCAATGTCACTCGGAAACGAATTCGTCCTTTTGGTTGCGAGCGAGGATCGCAAGGGGATCGTCGCTGCGGTCTCGAACTCGATCCTGAGCCAGGATTGCAACATCGTCGAAAGCGCGCAGTTCAATGAACGGAGCACTGGCCGGTTTTTTATGCGTACGGCGTTTGTCGTACCCGCCACCATGACGCGCGAGAGCTTTGCTGAGGCGTTCATGCCGGTTGCCACCGCGTTTCGTCTCGACTGGCAGGTGCACGACGTCAACCGCAAGGCTAAGGCCATGATCATGGTCAGCCGGGGCGGGCATTGCCTGAACGACCTGCTCTATCGCACGTCGACGGGTCGGCTGCCGATGGATGTGACCAGCATCGTGTCGAACCACACAACCTGGCAGGGCCGCGCCGTCCATGAGGGCATCCCGTTCTTCCATCTGCCGGTCACGCCGGAAAACAAGCTCGAGCAGGAAACGCGCCTCGTCGCCATGGTCGAAGAGCAGCAGGTCGATCTGATCATCCTGGCGCGCTATATGCAGGTGTTGAGCGACCAGCTTTGCCGCAAGCTCGACGGGCGCGTCATCAACATCCACCACAGCTTCCTGCCCGGCTTTAAGGGCGCAAAACCCTATCACCGCGCCTATGATCGCGGGGTCAAGATGGTCGGGGCGACCGCGCATTATGTGACGCCCGATCTCGACGAAGGACCGATCATCACGCAAGACGTTTCGATCGTCGATCACGCCGACACCGTGGACGATCTGATTGCCGAGGGGCAGGACACCGAGAGCCGGGTGCTTGCACGCGCGGTGAAGCTGCACCTCGAACATCGCGTGATGCTCAGCGGGACACGGACCGTGATCTTCAAGTGAGCACCGAGCGGGCCAATGAAGCGCAGCTGATGGAGACGCTCGCGCGCCTCGGCATCGCGACCGAGCGTCACGAGCACGACGCCGTCTTCACGGTGGAAGCCAGCGCGACATTGCATGCGCGCATCGCCGGCGCGCACACGAAGAACTTGTTTTTGAAAGATGCAGCCGGGCGCTTCTGGCTGGTAAGCGCGCCCCATGACGCGCGGGTCGACCTCAAGGCGCTGCCGGGCGCGATCGGTTCGAAGAAGCTCAGCTTCGGCAAGGCTGACGATATGGTGCGCCTGCTGGGCGTGACGCCAGGCTCGGTGACGCCGCTGGCAGCGATCAACGATGCCGACAGACATGTAAGCGTTGTGATCGACAGCCGGCTTGCCGACGCGTCCCGCGTCAACGTCCACCCCTTGCGCAACACCGCCACGCTTGGGCTGGCCGGCGCCGACTTGCTCGCGTTCCTGGCAGCGGTGGAGCATCCGCCGCTCGTTGTTCTGCTTCCGGGGAGCGATCCGCTCTAGGCTGCGCCCGGTTTTGCCTGTCTCGGGAAGGCGCTGAACCGGTTGATCAGCCAGCGGCGGAACATGGCGATGTCAGGGTCCGACAGGTCATCGGCGTGAAGCTTCAGATAATAGCCATAGCCGTCCTCGACGGTCAGGTCATAGGGCTTAACCAACCGGCCGGCCTCTATTTCCTCGGCAAACATGTCGACGTCGCCCAGGAAGACGCCACTCCCGGCCATGGCATATTGGGCCGAGGCGATCGCGGTGTCGAAGGCCAAGCCGCCCGTGGTCGGCACGTCAATTCTGCCCTGGCGCAGATAGGACGACCAGAGCAGGTCGCGCGGCTCGCCTTCCAGTTTCAGGTGCAACAGTTCCTGATGGCCAAGAAAATCGGCAAGCGATTGCCCATCGGCTGCCTTTGCGGTTTGTGGCGAACACAGCGGCGCCACGCGCACCATCCACAGCAAATCGGTGATCCGGTCATCGACGTTGGGGCGGTCGTAGACGATCGCCATGTCGAAATGGGTCGAAGGTAGACCCGTCACATGGGCGCTCGACACGTCAAGCCGCACGTCGGGATGCTCGGTACGGAAGTCACGCAGCATAGGCATGAAGAGCTGTTGCAGCAGCGAAGGCGGAATGTGGATGCGAAGGGCAGGGCGCGTCACCGTGTCGTCGCGGATCGCATTCATCGTCTGTTCGATCCGGTCGAACGACTTGCTGACGACGGGAAGGAGTGCCTCCCCTTCCGGAGTCAGTGTCAGCCGGGACGCTTCACGCAAAAACAGTGGCTTGCCGAGCAGTTCCTCAAGGCCAATGACATGGCGGCTGATCGCGCTTTGAGACACCGAAAGCGCCGCCGCCCCCAGCGTGAAACTCGAATTCTGGCCAACGGCGTCGAACGCGCGCAGCGCGTTCAGTGGCAGCCAGCGACGGTTGATACTGCTGCGGTTGGCGATGATCCAGGCCCCTTTCCAAATGTACGTTACCGCGCTTGCTAGCGCGGAACGCTGCCGATTTGACATAGGCTTATGCGAAAATCGGATTGGCGACACCTCGGGCCTTGGTTCACGTCCTCCTCCGATAATGTTTTAGGGGTGACGGAATGGATCTGGTCCGGATCGGCAATCTGCTCGATACCCGCCGCGACGGCCATTGTTTGCCCGGTGGGCTCTACAACGATCCGCAGGTTTTCGATTTCGATCTGCAGGTCATGTACGGCACAAGCTGGCTCATGGCGGGCTTCACGTGCGAACTGCCAAAGCCAGGTAGCTATGTAGCGCTGATGATCGGGAAATGGCCTGTCATCATCATCCGCGACCGCAATAACGTCATCCGCGCCTTTCATAACAGCTGCCGCCACCGCGGATCGATCCTGTGCCAGCCGGGCAGGGGATCGGGGCCCAAGCTTGTCTGCCCCTATCACCGGTGGACCTATGATCTCGATGGCTCGCTGTTTGCGGCCAACCGTATGGCCGATGACTTTGACAAGAGCACCCACGGTTTGAAGCCGATTGCGCTCGAAATCGTCGCGGGGGCCATGTTCATCTGCTTTGCTGATGAACCGCCGCCGATAGGCGACTTTGCCGAGAAACTGGCCGTCTATGCAGCACCGCATAAATGGGACGAGGCCAAGATTGCGTTCCAGAGCGTGCTCGTCGAAAACGCCAATTGGAAGCTGGTGATGGAAAACGGGCGCGAATGCTATCACTGCGCCACCGGCCATCCTGAACTCGCGCGGACATTCCCCGTCGATATGTCGAAGCATTTCGACGTCGAGGGCGATGCCGCGGCGCAGAAATTCCTCGACGATATGGCGGCCATTGGCCTTGAGACCGATGCTGTCGAAGGGGACTGGTGGCAGCTTGCCCGCTTCGCGCTCAGCGCCGGCTGCGTCTCGATCACGATGGACGGTCAGCATGCCGTCAAAAAGCTGATGTGCGACCTGAACGAGGGCGCCATCGGATCGATGCGCATGGCCATCGATCCACATTGTTTCGTCCACGCGACTGCTGACCACACGTTCATGTTCAGCGCAATGCCGATCAGTGCGACCGAAACGCACGTGACAGGCAAATGGATCGTCCACAAGGATGCGGTCGAAGGTGTCGATTACACTGTCGATCACCTGGCCGATTTGTGGAGCCGCACGAATCTGCAGGACAAGGAACTGGCCGAAAACAACCAGCTGGGCGTGAACAGCCCCGGGTTTACACCCGGACCTTATTCGCCCGATGCCGAAATGCTCGCGCTGCGTTTTACCGACTGGTACTGCAACACCGGCAAAGCCTATCTGCAGACACATGGCAACTGAACGCGCAAATCTGAAGCCGGAAACGCTCGCCGTCGCTTTCGGCTATGATCCGGCGATGGGACTGGGCGCGGTAAAGCCGCCGATCTTCATGACATCGACCTTCGTTTACCCGTCGGCGCAGCACGCCAAGCAGGTGCACGAGGCTTTCTTCGACGGCACCGGCCCGCTCGTCGGCCAGAGCAACCACATTTATTCGCGGCTCGGACATCCCGGGCTCGATATCCTCGAGGCCCGACTTGCCGCCATCGACGGTGCGCAATCGGCGGTCGCCTTTTGCAGCGGCATGGCGGCGCACGCCTCGATCGCGCTCGCCTGTGTTCGCCCCGGAGACAGCGTGCTGCACGGCCGTCCCATCTATGGCGGCGTCGACATGCTTTACGGCGCGGTCATGCCGCAGTTCGGGTCACACGTGGCGACCTACACCGAAGGGACCGACGAAACGCTCGTCCGTGCGGCTGCCAATGCCGCGCTGGCAAAAGGGCCGCTCGCGCTGATCATCGCCGAAACACCCGCCAATCCGACGGCGGCGATCGTCGATCTCGACCTGATGGTCCGCCTGGCGGATGAAATCGGCGCGCAGCAGGGGCGGCGCCCGCTCGTTGTTGTCGACAACACCTTGCTCGGCCCCTTTGCCCAGCGGCCGATCGAGTGCGGCGTCGACCTGTGCCTGACGTCGCTCACCAAATATTGCGGTGGCCACAGCGATCTCCTGGCGGGCGGAATTACAGGGAGCGAAGCCGTCATCGCGCCGATCCGCGCGTTGCGGACGACGTGGGGCAACCATCTCGATCCCTATACCGCCTGGCTCGTCACGCGGTCGCTGGAATCGGTCGACGTGCGCACCGAACGCGCGATGAGCAATGCGCGGGCCGTCGCAGAATTCCTCCGTGATCACCCGAAGGTCGCCGGCGTCACCTACCTCGGGTTCCTTGCCGAAGGAACGCGGCAGCGCGCCGTTTATGACCGCCAGTGCAAGGCTGCCGGATCGACTTTCTCGTTCCACCTCCATGGCGGCGAGGCCGAAGCCTTCCGCATGCTCGACGAGCTGAGCCTGCTGAAGCTCGCGGTCAGTCTGGGCGGATCCGAAACCCTCATCTGCCACCCGGCCAGCACGACGCATTATGCCGTCGCGCCAGCAGACCGGCTGGCAGGCGGCATCACTAACGGCACGATGCGGCTGTCAGTGGGCCTTGAACATGTTGACGACCTGATCGCCGATTTGCGCCAGGCGCTGGAGGCTGTGTGATGGATCTTCGCTTTAACGGGACCGACATTTGCGCCGTCAACGGCACGCGAAGTCCGCCCGAAGCACGCTATGACGTTGTCGTGGTCGGCGCCGGACCGAGTGGCATCGACGCGGCCTTAGATGCGATCAAGGGCGGCAAGTCCGTGCTTCTCGTCGACGAGAACCCGGTATCGGGCGCGCTGATGGGCAATGACGTGCCCCTGTATTTTGGTGGCCGGATGACGGCAGCGACGGCAAACAGCGATCGCATGCTGGAAGCCGTTTTCATGAGCATGCCCGCGATTGAGACCGCGATGGAAGCCGGCGTTGAAGTCCTGCTCGGTACCACGGCCTGGGGCGTCTACCGAAATGGTCCTGGCGTCGCGAGCCTGCCCGAACAGGTCGTGGGTCTGGCCGATGCCGAACGCTCCTGGCTCGTCGGCTTCGATCGGATCGTCTTGGCCACGGGCGCACGCGATCTGGCTATGGCCTTTCCGGGCTGGAACCAGCCGGGCGTGATGGGCGCTGCTGCACTGCAAATGCTGCTGGGCCGGTACGATGCCTTTGCCGGAGAGCGGGTGCTCATGCTCGGCTCGCATGATCTTGCGCTGGAAACGGCACTGCTGGCGCACGGTCGTGGCGTCGACGTGGCGGGGCTGATCGAAGTGCGCGATGCGCCGCAGGGAAGCGCCGAGCTTGTCGCCAAGGTTCTGGCGGCGGGCATCGGGATTTCCTGCAACGCCACGATTTCGTCCGCCAAGGGCGGGATCAACGGCATCGAAAGCGCGACGCTCACGTCTGGCGAAATCATCAGCTGCGACACGATCTGCCTTGCCATCGGCCTCGTGCCCATGGTCGAACTGGTCGATGCCATGAACGGTCCTCGGACGCTCGATCCAGTGCGCGGCGGCTACATTCCAGCGGGTGAGGCTATGGTTTCGGCCGTGGGCGACTGTGCAGGCCTGCCGGACACAGGCTTCGACCATATCGCCTATCGCATGGACTGGATGCGCGCGCTCTCAGCCGTCAGCGCTGATGACACGATCATCTGCCAGTGCGAGGAGGTTACCCGCGCCGATCTGATCGGGGTCCAGCCGCCCAATTACCTGTCGCGCCCCGCGCCGATGTGCGCGCGCTCGCTGGATACGCTTTTGCATGACGGTCCGGCGAACCCCGACCAGATCAAGCGGCTGACCCGCGCCGGCATGGGCGTGTGTCAGGGGCGTCGCTGTCGCGACCAGGTTGCCATGCTGCTGGCGCTCGAATCGGGGACAGCCTTCGGGACCATTCCGCTCGCCACGCACCGGGCACCCGTCCGTCCGCTCCCCATGAAGATCATGGCCGACTGGAACGAGCCCGAAGCCATGACGGCGGCGTGGGACGTATGGTTCGGCATCCCGACGCAATGGGTGCCTGTCGAGGACATCGGCACCGTGCACGAGGATGAGCACCGCGCGATGCTTTACACAGGGATGTACGAATGAGCGGCGCGGATGTCGTGATCGTCGGCGGCGGCGTCACCGGCCTCAGCGCGGGCTGGTGGCTCGCGCGTTCGGGCTTGAAAGTCACGGTGCTCGACAAGTTCATTGTCGGCTGGGAAGCCTCAGGCCGCAACGGCGGCGGTGCGTCGCATTACCAGAGCCCGCTGTTCGACGAAGAGCAGCGTATGTGGCCCCAGATGGACGACCTGCTCGGCTATCCGACCGAGCACCAGCAGGGCCGTATCATCATCGCCATGACCGAGCGACAGTGGGAACAATACCGCTTTGTTGCGGACCGTCACCACCGGCTCGGCCACCCGGTCGAGGTGCTCGACGTCAAGCAGGTGCAGGACGCTGTGCCGCTGGCGGGCGACAATTGTCTTGGTGGCGTCCATTACAAATTCGGTGGCCATGCCAATCCGCAGCGCAGCGTGCAGGCCTATGCCTGGGCATTGCAGGACCTGGGCGGCACGATCATCCAGCACAGCCCCGTCACCGGCTTCGAGACGGCTGGCGGCAAGGTGACTGCCGTCGAGACCGCTACTGCCACCTATGGCTGCGACGCGGTCGTGGTCGCTGCCGGTCCGCAGATCCCACAGTTGATGGCCCAGCTGGGCGTCAATGTCCCGCTTGCCCCGGCGCGCGCGGAGATGATCATCACTGAACCTGCGCCGATGATGCCGCTTGGCGGCGTCGACGGGCACAAACTTTATGGACGCCAGACTATGCGCGGCAATCTCGCCTATGGCGGCGGCCCGCACGAGTGGATCGACGTCGATGAGACCGGCCCCAGGGCACGGCCCTCGACGCCGTTGATGCGCAATCTCGCCAGCCGCCTTGCCGAGCTGCTGCCCAAGGCCGCGCATCTGAACATCATCCGCAGCTGGGCAGGGGTGATCGAAAATTCGCCCGATGGCCGCCCGATCCTCGACCGGTTGAGCAGCCCGGACAATGTGGTTGTCGCGTCGATGTCGGGCGTCGGTTTCGGCCTGTCCCCTGCATCTGGCCATGCGATCCGCGATCTTGTCATCGATGGCGCCTGCTCGTTTGCAAACATCGACATCCTCAAGTTGTCGCGCTTCGACACCCTCGAGCCTGACTGGCGCGAAAAGCGCGGGTGGACGCCGATTTCATGAGCCGATACTCGGCATTCGGATTGCTGCGGGGCGCGCTGACAGGGCAGAAGCACTGGCAGCCCGCGTGGCGCGATCCCGATCCGAAGCCGAGCTATGATATCGTCATCATCGGTGGCGGCGGGCACGGTCTGGCGACCGCCTACTACCTCGCGAAGGTGCACGGGCTGCGCAACATTGCCGTGCTGGAAAAGGGCTGGATCGGCGGCGGCAATACCGGGCGTAACACAACGATCGTTCGCTCTAACTATCGCCTCGCACCGCTTCACGATCTTTTCGAGTTTGGGCTGAAGCTCTGGCACAACCTCAGCGACGAACTGAACTACAACGTCATGTTCAGCCCACGCGGCGCGATGTTCCTCGGTCACAGCGATGCCGATATGGTGAAGCTCGCCGAGCGCGGCGACGCGATGCGCTGCGACGGGATCGATGCCGATTTGATGACGCGCGACGAGGTGGCCAAGCTCGAACCGCTGCTCGACATGTCCCGCAGTGCGCGCTTTCCGATCGAGGGCGGCCTGATCCAGCGGCGCGGTGGCACCGCACGGCACGATGCCGTGGCGTGGGGCTATGCCCGCGGCGCCGACAGCCTGGGCGTCGACATCATCCAGAAATGCGAAGTGACCGGTTTCGTGCGTGAGGGCGATACGGTTGTCGGTGTCGAGACAACGCGCGGCCGCATCGGCACCGGCCGCGTCGGCATTTGCGTGGCGGGTAACAGCGGGCATGTCGCAGGGCTCGCAGGGCTGCGGTTGCCGATCGAATCGCAGACGCTGCAAGCCATGGTGACCGAGGGCGTGAAGCCCATGATCAACAGCGTGATCATGTCGCAGTCGCTCCACTGCTACATCAGCCAGTCGGACAAGGGCGGCATCGTCTTTGGCGGCGACCCCGACAACTGGCCGAGTTACGCGCAGCGCGGCCATCCGATGGTGATGGAAGGCGCGATCGCCCAGGGCCTTGCACTCGTTCCCGCATTGTCGCGCCTGCGCATGGTCCGCACATGGTCGGGTGTGACCGACATGAGCTGCGACGGCGCGCCGATCATCGGGGAGACACCCGTTCGCAATCTCTATCTTAACGGCGGCTGGTGCTATGGCGGCTTCAAGGCCACGCCCGCGTCGGGGTGGACCTATGCACACACATTGGCGACCGGCGCGCCGCACGAGTTGAACGCGCCGTTTTCGCTGGACCGCTTTGCCACCGGCGCGACGATCGACGAGACAGGGACCGGCCCCATGCCGAGCAGCCGTTAGATGATGCAGTTTACTTGCCCCCACTGCGGCCCGCGCGCGCAAAGCGAATTCGTGTTCGACCGCACGGTCGATTCGGTTGTTGCAATCGATGCCGCACCTGATGAGGCGATGGTCGCGCTTTTTACGCGCACCAACCCGCGCGGCCCGGACGACGAGATCTGGCGTCATACCTATGGCTGCCGCGCGTGGATGGTCGTCACCCGTCACCGCGTTACGCATGAGGTCAGTGCCGTTCGCGCGGTTGGGCCGGAGGCGTTGCCATGATCGGCTTTACCTTCGACGGCATAGGCTATCAGGCGCAGGACGGCGACACGCTGGCCGCCGCGCTGTTGCGCAACGGCGTCGGCCTTGTCGGCCGCAGCTTCAAATATCATCGTCCGCGCGGGATCATGACGGCGGGCGTCGAGGAGCCCAATGCACTGGTAACAGTCGGAGAAGGGGGGCGTCGCGAACCGAACACACGCGCCACCGATGTGTTCGTCTATGAAGGGCTGATTGCGACGAGCCAGAACCGCTGGCCCAGCCTTTCTTTCGACGTAGGTGCCGTCCTCGGGTTTGCCGCACCCGTTTTTTCAGCGGGATTTTACTACAAAACGTTCTTTGGTCCGGCGAAGCGCTGGATGCGGTATGAGTATTTCATCCGCAAGGCTGCAGGGCTCGGCAATGCGCCGACCCAAGCCGACCCCGATCGCTTCAGCCAGCGCGCTGCGTTTTGCGACGTGCTGGTGGTGGGCGCGGGGCCTGCCGGCCTCGAGGCCGCACGGGCGGCGGCAGAGGCTGGCAAGCGTGTCATCCTCGTCGAGCAGGACGGCATCCTCGGTCCCTCGCTGATCCGCGATCCGCAGGAGCTCGACCCCGCCTGGATCGAGGCGAGCGCTGCGGTGATCCGTGCCGCGGGGGGGCGCATCCTTACACGCACCACTGCTTCGGGTTATTGGGAACATGATCTCGTCACGCTGACCCAACGGCTGAGCGAGCCGGGGCAGGTGCCTGCAAACGGCGTTGCCCAGCGCCTTTGGCATGTCCGCGCGAGCCAGGTGATCCTCGCGACCGGCAGCATCGAACGGCCGATGGCCTTTGCGAACAATGACCGACCCGGCGTGATGCTGTCGCAGGCCGTGCGCAGCTATGTGCAGCGTTTTGGCGTGGTGCCCGGCAAGCGCGTGGTGATCGCGACCAACAACGATGACGCCTATCGGACGGCGTCTGCGCTCAAGGCAGCGGGCGCGGAAATCGTTGCAATCCTCGACGCGCGGCCAGCACCAGCAGGCTCGGATAGCGGATTGACGGTGCACAACAATGCCGTCCCGCTGTCTACCAAGGGCGCGCGCGATTGCCTGATCAGCGTCAGCGCGCAGATCGATGGTGCGGTGCAGCGCTGGTCGGCTGATCTTCTGGCCGTATCGGGCGGGTTTACGCCGGTGGTCCATCTCCACATGCAGGCCGGTGGCACGCTTGACTGGAACGACGCGGCGCAGGCCTTCGTACCTTCGACGTCGCGCCAGAATGTTACGACGATCGGCGGCGCGGCCAGTCTCGGGCCGGTGTTCACACATGCGCCTGCAGGGAACCCCAAAAAAAGCTTTATCGATTTCCAGAACGACGTGACGCTTGCCGATGTCGATCTCGCCTGGGCCGAGGGCTATCGCTCGGTCGAGCATCTGAAGCGCTACACCACGCTCGGCATGGCGACAGATCAGGGCAAGACCAGCAACATGGCCGCGCTTGGCCGCCTTGCCGAAAAACAGGGCGTGGCGATCCCCGAAGCCGGGCTCACCACGTTCCGCCCTCCCTATACGCCCGTCACCATGGGGCTTCTCGCCGGCGCCAGCGCAAAGGATGCCGGCGCGCATGTCCGCCGCCTTGCGCTCTATGATCTCCACGCTGCAAAGAATCCGATCTGGCAGCCGCTGGGCTATTGGTTCCGTCCGCGCGCCTATCCGCAGGGCAGCGAAACACTGGCACAAGCGGCGCTCCGTGAAGCAAGGACCGTGCGCGCCAGCGTTGGCATGACCGACGTCTCGACGCTCGCCAAATTCGAAATCTCCGGCCCTGACGCGGTCGCCTTGCTCGAAATCATTTGCGCGACCAGCGTCGGCAAACTTGCGGTTGGCCGCGGCCGCTACACCTTCATGCTGCGCGAAGATGGATTTGTGTTCGATGACGGTACGGTCTGGCGATTGGGCGAACACCGTTATCTGCTGACCAGTTCGACCGGTGGTGCGGATCGGATGGCGACGCACATCTCCTATGTGCGTCAGTACCTCAAACCCGACTTCAAAGTATCTGCAGTCAACGTCCAGGAACATTATGCCGGGATCGCCGTCGCCGGGCCGAAGGCGAAAGCAGTCCTCGAAACACTGATTGGCGACGCGCCGCCGCGCCACATGTCCACCGTCCCTGCCACCATCGCCAGCATGCCCGTGCTGGTGCTTGCAGCAAGCTACAGCGGTGAGCGGGCGTTCGAGATCTACGCCGAAGCGACACATGCCGCCGCCGTCTGGCAGGCGTGCGAAACAGAAGTCGCGGGGCAGGGTGGCTGCCTCTACGGCATGGAAGCGATGGAGTTCCTGCGCATCGAGAAGGGACATCTGGTCGTCGGCGGCGAAATCGACGGGCGGATGACGCCGCACGACCTTGGCCTTGCAGGAATGCTGAACAAGGCCGGCGGATTTGTCGGCGCACAAGGCCTCGCGCGTCCGGCGTTGGCCGCGCCGGGCCGCCGCCAACTCGTCGGGCTCGAGAGCCTGGACGGCGGTATCCCGGAGGGTGCCATGCTCATCGAGCGCGATGGCGAGGATGTGCAGGGGCATGTCAGCGCTGCCGCTTTGCGCGTCTTGGAGGGGGGCTCGATCGCGCTCGGGCAGCTGCTTGGCGGCTTCCAGCGTCATGGCGAGGAACTGATCGCGACGTCACCCACCCGGGGGCAAAAGGCACGCGTCCGCGTCGTCGCGCCGCATTTCTACGACCCGGGCGGAGAGCGCTACCGTGACTGACGTGAACCTCACGATCCTTCCCGCCGCGCCGCTTTACGCCTTTGAGATCTGGAGCGCACCTGCTGCCGTGGCAGCGCGTTTCGAAGCAGAAGCTGCGTTTGCTTTGCCCGCGATGGGCCGTTCGGCGGGCAGCGACGCTATGCGCCTGATCCGCTACGAACCGACCGTTTGGCTCGTCGAAGGCGATATCGCACCCCTCGCTGCGGTTCTGGGTGATGACGGCGCGCTCACGTCGATCAGCGGCGGCTTGGTTCGCGTCCGTCTTTCGGGCGCGGGCTGGCGGACGCTGCTGATGGAAGGGGCCGTGTTCGATGCCGAAAGCCCCGACTTCGCCCCTGGCTGCAGTGCAGCAACGATCATCGATCATGTCGCGGTGCGTCTGCATGTCGTAAGCGAGGATGTTTGCGACGCCTATGTCCCGGCAAGCTTTAGCGCGGGGTTGGTCCATTTCTGGCACGACGCGATTGAGAACCGGGCATCGCGTTGACATATTGACCGCCGGCCACAAGTGGGAAGCGGTTGCTGACGATCTTGGACTAGCGATCACGCTGCTGCGCCAATCGCTTCGTTATGCAATCGCTTCGATGCCTTTGCGGTCGATGACGTCGAGCAAGCGCGCCGAAGCTCTGCTGGGTTTCTTGTGGCCTTGCTCCCACTGCGCGACGGTACAGACGCCGACGGCCGCTATGGCAGCAAAAATGGGTTGGCTCATCTGCGTCTGGCTCATCAGTTGCCCGACCTTGCGGTCGGCGCGCGAAATAGAGCGCAG
>JBMOGG010000064.1:0-14907 GCA_049318505.1 Sphingomonas sp.
CAGATCGTCCTCGACGACCCTCACAGGTCGTCAATCATCCCGGCCAGCGTCGCGAGGCAGTCGCGAGCCAACTGGCGCGACCGCTCAGGGGACCAGCCCGCCGTTTCATCGGGCGCATCGGCATTGTCCTTGAACGGCATCTCGAGCGTCATTGCGACTGCGCCGAATCGTTCGGCAAGCTGGTTCGTCGACATCGATAAATTAGCCTTGCCCGGGCCTGCTGTCGGATAGCCGTGCGTCGTCTGGAAGTCGGCCGTGCGCGCCGCAAGCTCGGACCCAAAGCGCTTGTAGAGGTCGCCCTGTCGCTGCGTCCACGACGGGATGCCGTCGAACCCCGCCATGAAGACATAAGGGATCGCCTCGTCGCCGTGGACATCCATCGCGAAATCGACGCCGGTCTGGTCCATCGCGGCGCGCACGTGAAACACTTCCGGGCTGCGCTCGAGGCTCGGCGCATTCCATTCGCGGTTCAGGTTCACGCCCACGGCATTAGTGCGCAGGTGCCCGCGCCGGCTGCCATCCGGGTTCATGTTCGGCACGATGTGGAACGTGGCTGCCGCGCGCAGCTTCACCGCTACCGGGTCTTGCGAGATCAGCAGGTCAAGCGCACCCTCTGCCCACCATTCGGCCATGCTCTCGCCCGGGTGCTGGCGCGCATAGAGCCAGACCGATTTGGGGCCATTACCCAATGTCAGGCAATCGATCGGCTGGCCGTCGAGCGTCGACCCCAGTTCGCGCACCGCCACGCCCGGTGTGGCGCCGATTCGCGCAACCAGGTCGTGATGCCGCTCGATCGAATAGGGGGCGTGATAGGCGAACCACACCACGTCCTGAGTGGGCGTGTGCGTGATGGTCAGGACGCCGTCGGCATAGCGCGTCGCTGCCTGGAGCCAGCCCTGCCGGTCGTCGCTGTACCGTGCGCGATAGCCAGGCCAGCCCAATGGATAGGCCGAATCGGCACCGTTCATGATTTTCAACGTGATCGCACGACCGCGCGCGCCTGCGACACGGAAATGGAACCACTGGTAGAAACCGCTGTCCTTGTCCTTGCGGATGGCAAGCGTGGCGGTGTCGCCGTCTAGCCCGAGAACCTCGATGTTGCCGGAATCGAAACTGCTGGAAATGCTGAGCGTCATTTGACGCTGATAGTGCGCCCAGTCTGGCCGGGGAAGTCCCGGAATAACGCCGCCGCCAGCCGCTCGATTCGCTCGCCGCCGGGTTCTGTCGATAAGGCCTCCGCACGACCTTCCCATAAGACCTGCCCACTCGTCCGGTCACGCAACTGCACGAACAAGGTGGTCACCGTCGTATCGCGGCCTCGGCCCCCGCCGATGCCGAATCTGCCGCCGATGCCGAAGCCGCCGCCAAATCCGCCGCCAAATCCGCCGGTGCCGCCACCGATGCCGATGGTCACGGGGGAGCGCTGGATCGGATTGCGCCGCACGTCCTTGGTCACTTCGGCGGTGTAGGTGTAGCGCGCGCTGCCTTCTGCGGCGAAGCCTGCCTGCGCCAGTTCGCGCGAAACGGCTGCTTCATAAGTGGACTGGTCGAGGCTGCCCGCCGTCGTTGCAGGAGCGACCGGCCCACGGGCGATTTCGCCCGGCGCGGCAAAGCGCGTCACCTGCACCGGCTTGGCGACGGCGGTGGTGCCACCGCAGAGCGCCATGGCAAGTGCAGCGGCGGAAAGCAGGTTTCTTGTCATCATGAAACGTCCCATATCCTGTAGCAGATGAACAACATATGGATCGCAAACTGGCTGCATATGCCTTGACTTCGACCCCCCTGCCGACTAGGCGCGCCGCTTCCGAATTCCACCGAACCGCAGAAAAGCCGCAGCCATGAAGATTCGCAACTCGTTGAAGAGCCTCAAGGACCGTCATCGCGACAACCGCGTGATCCGTCGTCGTGGCCGCACCTATGTGATCAACAAGACGAATCGCCGCTTCAAGGCGCGCCAGGGCTGATTGGGGCCGATGGCCGTTGCGGCGGTCGTCTTCGATGTGGGCAAAGTGCTGGTCGAATGGGACCCGCGCTACCTCTACTGTAAACTGATTCGCGACCCCGACGAACGCGAGGCGTTTCTACGTGACGTCGTGACACCGGCATGGCATTTCCAGCATGATGCCGGGCGACCTTTCGCCGAAACCAGCGCTGAACTCATTGCCCAATATCCGCAGCACCGCGCACTGATCGAGGCTTGGGGCCCGCGCTTCAACGAATCCATTCCGCATTTGGTCCCAGGCATGGCCGACCTCGTTGCCGATCTTGCTGCGCGTGATGTGCCGCTGTTCGCGATTACGAACTTCTCCGCCGAGTTCTGGCCGCCCTTTGCCGCCCGTGAAGCTGCCCTGTTCGCGCCGTTCCGCGACATCGTGGTGTCGGGCGACGTAAAGCTGATGAAACCAGGTGCTGCGATCTACCGTTTCGCCCGACAGCGCTTCGGCCTTTCCGCGGGCGAAGGCCTGTTTGTCGATGATCGGCCCGAAAATGTCGCGGCATCCGAAGCCGAGAGCTTTGCCGGGCACTGTTTCACCGATGCGGCAACCCTGCGCGCCGATCTCGTGGCCCGCAACCTGCTCTAGCGCCCGGCGATTCTCAGCTCGTCGCCGGTCAGACGGACGACGTGCAGCACGTTGGTCGAGCCCGGTACGCCGAAAGGCACGCCGGCCATGATGATGATCCGGTCATCCGAACCCGCCAGCTGGTGGCGCAGCGCCATCCGCTTGGCCTTTGCAACCATTTCCTCGAAATCTTTGACGTCGCGGGTCTGGACCGCATGGACGCCCCACAACAGGCCCGATCGGCGCGCGGTCGTGGCACTCGGCGTCAGGACGAGCAACGGCACCGAAGGGCGCTCGCGCGACACGCGGCGCGCGGTCGATCCCGATTTGGTGAAGCAGACGATGGCTTTTGCGCCGACCGTCACCGCGATCGTGCGCGCGGCATCTGCCAACGCATCGGCCGTCGTCGGGTCGGACTTGGTCTCGGTGAAGTGCAGCCGTGCGAAATAGCCTGGGTCGCCTTCGACCGATCGCGCAATGGCATCCATCATCGCGACCGATTCTACCGGCCACGCGCCCGCCGCACTTTCTGCCGACAGCATGACCGCGTCGGCACCGTCGTAGATCGCGGTCGCCACGTCGGACACTTCGGCGCGCGTGGGGGAGGGTGACACAATCATCGATTCGAGCATCTGCGTCGCCACCACGACCGGCTTGCCCATCCGGCGCGCCATCTCGACGATGCGCTTTTGCGCCGGCGGGACCTCCTGCGGCGGCAGTTCGACGCCCAGGTCGCCGCGCGCGACCATCACCGCATCGGCCAGTTCTACCAGCTCCTCTAGCCGGTCGAGCGCAGCCGGCTTTTCGATCTTGGCGAGCAACGCTGCGCGCCCGTCGATCAGCTTGCGCGCTTCGGCCAGGTCCTCGGGCCGCTGCACGAACGAAAGTGCAACCCAGTCGACACCCTGATCGAGCGCGAAAACCAGGTCGCTGCGGTCCTTCTCGGTCAGCGCCGCCATCGGTACCACGACATCAGGCACGTTCAGCCCCTTGCGGTTGCTCAACATGCCGCCGACTTCGACGCGCGTCATGACATGATCGTCGGCCATGGCGGTAACGCGCAGCACCAGCTTGCCATCGTCGAGCAGTAGCCGCGCGCCGACTTCCAGCGCCTCGAAGATTTCCTTGTGCGGCAGGCATACTCGCGTCGCGTCGCCGTCCTCCGGGTTCCGGTCGAGGCGGAAGCTCTGGCCGGTGACCAGCTCGACCTTGCCGTCAGCAAAGGTGCCGACACGCAGCTTCGGGCCCTGCAGGTCGGCGAGGATCGTCGTCGGGCGCACAAGCGACTTTTCGAGGCTGCGGATCGCGGCGATCACCGCTGCGTGGTCGGCCTGCACTCCGTGGCTCATGTTGATGCGAAAGGCATCAGCCCCGGCGCGGATCAGCTTTTCGATCATCTCGGGTGTATTGCTCGCCGGACCCAGCGTGGCGAGCACACGAACCTTGCGGGCGCGGGGGGCGAGCGAACGGTGCAAATAATCTCTCCTGGCGCGTATCCGTAGCGTCCGATAGCGACGAAACGTGACGGGGCAAAGCGCGACCCGGTTGAGCATCGACAATCTCTCGCCTAGGGACGCGCCTCATTCTTACGGGGACTCACATGAGCGACATTATCGCCGCCGACCAGTTGCGGCTTTTCATCGAACGCATCGAGCGGCTTGAGGAAGAGAAAAAGGGTATCGCCGACGACATCCGCGACGTCTATTCGGAGGCCAAGGGCCAGGGTTACGACACCAAGATCATGCGCCAGATCGTGCGCCTGCGCCGCATGGAAAAAAACGACCGCGACGAGATGGATGCGCTGCTCGAAACGTACCGCGCGGCGCTCGGACTGGCCTGACGGGCCCGGACAGCTTAAGCGCGCTGCTGTAAGGAGGATCCATGGCAGGCCATTCCAAGTTCAAGAACATCATGCACCGCAAAGGTGCGCAGGACAAAAAGCGCGCGGCGTCGTTTTCGAAGCTGAGCCGTGAAATCACGGTCGCCGCCAAGTCCGGCCTGCCAGACCCCGCGATGAACGCGCGGCTCCGCGCGGCGGTGCTGACGGCGCGCGCCGGTGGCATGCCCAAGGACAATATTGAACGCGCGATCAACAACGCGTCGAAGGGCGACGGCGCGAATTATGAGGAAATCCGCTACGAAGGGTTTGGTCCCGGTGGCGTCAGCCTCATCATCGAGGCGCTGACCGACAACCGCAACCGCACCGCGACCAACGTCAAGACGGCGGTTTCGAAGAACGGTGGCAATCTGGGCGCGCCTGGTGCCGTCAGCCACGCATTCGACCGGCTGGGCCTGATTGCCTATCCGGCCAAGGCGGGCGATGCCGACAAGGTGTTCGAGGCCGCGCTCGAGGCCGGCGCCGAAGACGTCACCAGCGACGAGGAGGGCCACCAGATCTGGACCAGTGTCGAGATGCTGCATGAAGTCGCCAAGGCGCTCGAAGCGACGTTGGGCGAAGGCGAAGGCGCGAAACTCGCCTGGCGTCCCCAGACGATGGTGACGGTGGGCGAAGGTGACGCCGCAACCCTGATGAAGCTGATCGATGCGCTCGACGATGACGACGACGTGCAGACGGTCTGGGGCAATTATGACGTGCCTGAGGACGTCATGGAGAAGCTCGGCTGATCATCCTTGGCCTCGATCCCGGCCTTGGCACGACCGGCTGGGGCGTGATCGCGGCGAGCGGCAACCGGCTGAGCCACCTCGCCAACGGGCAGATCAAGACTGATCCGAAAATGGCGCTGCCCGACCGGCTTGTCGCGATTGAGGCGGCGCTCACCGACCTGCTGATCGAGCACGCCCCCGATCGTGCCTCGGTCGAGGAAGTGTTCGTCAACACCAATGCGCAATCGACCTTGAAGCTTGCCCATGCGCGGGGCGTAATCCTCCTGTGCGCGGCCAAACGCGGCATTGTCGTCGGTGAATATGCCGCACGGCTCGTCAAGAAGGCAGTGGTCGGCACAGGGGCTGCGGAAAAGGCGCAGGTCCACGCCATGGTCGCACGTCTCCTGCCCGGCGTGAAGATCGCGGGTGCCGACGCGGCCGATGCACTTGCGGTCGCCATCACCCATGCGCACCATCTGGCGTCGGCGCGGCGCATCGGCTGATTTTTCTTTCCTACGAACCGATGTTCCGCCTATGTACCGAAATGATGTTTCGAGGCCCCTCATTCCGCGTGCGCTTCGCCGCTGCCAGAGAAGGGCCGGACTGCTCTTTTTTTCGATATACCGTGACCTTCGTGGCTTTCGGTGAGCCAAGCCGATGATCGCGCGGCTGACCGGGATCCTCGCCGAAAGCGCTGCCGACCATGCTGTGATCGACGTCGGCGGCGTGGGCTATCTGGTTCAGGCATCCGCGCGGACGCTGAATGTGCTCGGCGCGGTCGGCGGTAGCGTGAAGGTCTTCACCGAAATGCAGGTGCGCGAGGACGCGATGACGCTCTTCGCCTTCGGCAGCGCGGCCGAGCGTGACTGGTTCCGCCTGCTTACCGGCGTGCAGGGCGTCGGCGGGCGCGTGGCGCTCAGCATCTTGTCGGTGCTCGACGAGAGCGAACTGAGCCGCGCCGTGGGCACCCAGGACAAGGCAATGATTGCCCGAGCAAACGGCGTTGGGCCCAAGCTCGCCGAACGCATTGTGCGCGAACTGAAGGACAAGGTCGGTGGGGTTGCGGTCGGCGTGCCGGGCGTCGCGCCTGTCGCGGGCGCGGCCGCCGACGCCGTCTCGGCGCTCCTCAATCTCGGCTTCCGTCCGGCCGAGGCGAGCACGGCCGTGGCCAAGGCAGACGAGGAGCTGGGCGGCACCGCAGGCCTCGACGCGCTCGTGCGGGTGGCGTTGAAGAAGGTCGCGCGTTAGAAATGATGCCAGGGAGCAGACGATGCAGGTAACCGCAGTGCTGACGGCCGAGGACGACGGCTATGTTTCGGATAATCCGGAGACGGGCGTGGCGTCACAAGTTGATACGATTGAGGGGGCGCTGACCAATTTGCGCGAAGCCGCTCAGCTGTGGATTGGAGATCAGTCGATGCCTTCCGGTCGAGCTCCGTTCGTCACTCAGATTACCATCACGGAGCGTGCCTAGGCTGCCCGTGCTCTCGGGTCGGGAAGTCGTCCGGGGGTTGCAGCGGCTTGGCTTCGAACCCGTCGGACAACGTGGAATCACACCAAGCTCTGCAAAAGGGGACCTGACGTTGATCGTTCCGGACCATAGCGAAGTGCGGCGGGGAACGCTCGGGAGCATCCTGAAAATGGGTCAAGTATCTGTGGACGACCTCGTTGATGCGGTGTCCCATTGACCAACAACCTCACCACTCCATCGCGCCAGCCCGAGGACATTGACGCCGCGCTGCGGCCCAAGTCACTCGATGAGTTCGTCGGGCAAAAGGCGGCGCGCGATAATCTGCGCGTGTTCATCCAGGCGGCGAAGTCGCGCGGGGATGCACTCGACCATGTGCTGTTCTTTGGCCCGCCGGGGCTGGGTAAGACGACCTTGGCGCAGATCATCGCGCGCGAATTGGGCGTGGGCTTTCGCGCTACGTCCGGGCCGGTCATCGCCAAGTCGGGCGATCTTGCAGCGCTGCTGACCAACCTTGAGGACGGCGACGTCCTGTTCATCGACGAGATTCACCGGCTCGCGCCTGCCGTCGAGGAAATCCTTTATCCCGCGATGGAGGACCGCGCGCTTGACCTCATGATCGGCGAGGGGCCGTCGGCGCGCAGCGTGCGGATCGATTTGCCGAAGTTTACGCTGGTCGGCGCGACAACACGGCAGGGGTTGTTGACGACGCCGTTGCGCGACCGCTTCGGCATTCCGGTACGGCTCAACTTCTATTCGGTCGAGGAGCTTGAGCGCGTCGTGACGCGCGCCGCCACCTTGCTTGATCTCCACATTGCCCCCGATGGTGCGACCGAAGTCGCGAAACGCTCGCGCGGTACGCCGCGCATCGCCGGCCGCTTGCTGCGCCGTGTCCGTGATTTTGCCACTGTCGCGGGCGATGCCAGCGTGACCCGCGCGGTTGCCGATGCGGCGTTGACCCTGCTCGAGGTCGACGCGATGGGCCTCGACGCGATGGACCGGCGCTACCTGATGATGATCGCCGACTTCTACAAAGGCGGGCCTGTCGGTGTCGAAACGCTCGCAGCAGGCCTTAGCGAACCGCGCGATACCATCGAGGAAGTGATCGAGCCCTATCTCATCCAGCTCGGCCTCGTCGCCCGCACGGCGCGGGGGCGCTGCCTGAACGCGCTCGGGTGGAAGCATCTGGGGCTCAACCCACCGGCGGGATCGCACGACGGATTGTTCGACGCATAGGACAAACCGACGATTGGGGATTCACGCGACGAATCGGGGGCGGTAAGGCGGACGGGATGGTTACTCCCGCGCCCGCCTCCGGTGTCTTCGATGGCCCGCTCCACCGCTTTGCGGTGCGCGTCTATTTCGAGGATACCGACCTGTCGGGCGTCGTCTATCATGCCAACTACCTGCGCTACATGGAGCGCGCCCGGTCCGACATGCTGGGCTGCATCGGCATCGACCAGCGGGCGGCGTTCGAAGGCAGTATTGCCGGGGACGAGGGCGTCTATGCCGTTACCGATCTGGCGATCAAGTACCGCCGCCCCGCACGTCTCGACGATGCGCTGACCGTCGTCAGCCATGTGCAGGCCGTGGGGGCGGCGACCGCCACCATTCATCAGGCCGTCATGCGCGGCAGTGAAATACTTACCGAAGCGACCGTCACCGCCGCGTTCCTGACGCGCGAAGGGCGGCCGCGACGGCAACCGAAACCCTGGGTCGAGGCCTTTCAGAAGTTGGTGAGTCATTAAATGAACGAAGTCCTGTCGCTGTCGACCGACCCCACGACGATGTCGCCCATCGGGCTGTTCCTGCAGGCCGATCTGGTTGTGAAGCTGGTCATGATCCTCCTGCTGGCTGCCAGCATCTGGACCTGGGCGATCATCATTGCGTCGCTGCTCAGGATCGGCCGTGCGTCGAAGGGGTCCGACGCCTTCGAGGTCGCCTTTTGGAAAGCCGAGGACGTCGATGCCTTCGCCCGCGAACACCGCGAGAGCAACGTGCCCAGCGCCAAGGTGTTCGGCGCAGGGCTCGCCGAGTGGCGCCAGTCGACCAAGGGGCGCGGCGGCAGGATTGACCGCGAGGGCACGCGCGCGCGCCTGTCGACGGCGCTCGGCGCGGCCGCCGCGGCCGAGGTTGACAAGCTCGCCGAGCGGCTGAACTGGCTGGCGACAATCGGGTCGGTCGCGCCGTTCGTCGGGCTGTTCGGCACGGTCTGGGGCATCATGCGCAGTTTTACCGGTATCGCGGCGGCCCAGAACACGTCGCTCGCGGTCGTCGCGCCGGGTATTGCCGAGGCGCTGTTCGCAACGGCGCTCGGGCTCTTCGCGGCGATTCCGGCGGTGGTTGCCTATAACCGCTTTTCGCACCGGTTGAACCGCATCGAGGCACGGCTCGGCCGGTTCGCCGATGGTTTTCACGCGACCCTTTCGCGCGAGCTCGACGTCCTGTGACCCAGCTGCCCTCTCACCGGTCGCGCATGCGCCGCGCGCCAATGGCAGAAATCAACGTGACGCCGATGGTCGATGTCATGCTGGTGCTGCTGATCATCTTCATGGTGACCGCGCCGCTGCTGGTGGCCGGGGTGCCAGTCAACCTCCCCGACGCGCGCAGCAAGGCGCTCGATCAGGATGCCAAGCCCGTGCAGCTCTCGCTCGACGCGACTGGCAAGATTTTCCTCAACGATGTCGAAGTGCCCATAGCTGCCCTACCCGACGAACTGACGCGCATCGCGGTGCGCGCGACGGGCGGTCAGGGGCCGCAGGTCTTCCTGCGTGCAGACCGGGCACTCGACTATGGGCGCGTGATGCGCGTGATGGGTGAACTAAGCCGTGCCGGCCTGACGCGCGTGGCCCTGGTGACGGTTGAGGGCAACAGTGCAGCGCGCTGATGCGACCGGACTTGGCGTTGCCGCGGCCGGGCATGTCCTGCTCTTCGGCGTGATGTCGCTTGGCCTGATCACCGCGCCAAAGCCCGTGCCGCCGCTGACCCAGCCGGTCGATATCGAGATCGTCGACGAGGTCGGGGTGAAGGATAGCGTGCCCAACCCCTCGCCGGTCGAGCCCGCAAGCGTGGCCCCCGAAGTCGGTTCTCCCGTCGAAGTCCCTGCGTCCGAGCCGACGCCCAGACCGACGCCCAAAGCTGCACCAGCGCCGCCGCCACCGAAGCCTGCACCGCCCAAGCCCACGCCAAAGGTTGCGACACCCGTACCGGCAACCAAGCCCGCGCCGAAACCAGCACCCAAGGCAGCGATCAAGCCAGCGCCAGCTCCGCCCCGACTTAAGCTCGCGCTAGATTTGTCCCGCACCGATGGCGCCACGCCGCGCGGTTCGCGCCTGGGAAGTGATTTCCTAAAGGGCGTGAGCGATCGACCCAATGCGAGTACTGCGCAAACGCTGCCCGCTGCTGCGAATGGTCCTCTTCAAGCCTCTTTGGGCCGCGAACTTCTGCAACAGCTTCGACCATTTTGGCAAAAGTCGGTCCCGACGGGTGCAGACGTAGAGTTATTGAGAACCACCGTTGATATCCGTCTTAATCGCGATGGTAGTGTGGCATCCGTTCGAGTTGTCGGAACAACCGGGCAGACAGACAGCAACAAAAATCAGGTGCGACTGCACAAGGAGGCAGCAGTTAAGGCTGTCAGGCTCGCCGCTCCATTCGTCTTTCCAATTGAACAATATGACGCATGGCAGTTCCTTGAGCCGACTTTAGACAAGAGGTTGGCAAAATGAGTTTCCACATCAAAGGTTTGCAGGCAAAAACGCAGGACGAACGGCGTAGCTTTGGTAACTGGACCGTCGCTTTTGCGGGGGCGCTGCTCTTCGCCAGTCCTGCCTTTGCCCAAATCAAGGTTGATGTGACCGCAGAGGGCACAGACGACCTCGTCATTGCCGTGCCAACCATGCCGACGCCCGAAATCGCGTCCACGGCCGCCGGCAGCACCGATGCGCTCGGGCGACAGGTGGCCGAAGTGGTCGCCGCCGATTTGCGCGGGTCGGGCTTGTTTAAACCGATCGGCCCCTCGGGCGTGCCCGGCATCGAATTTGCCGCCGTCACCGCCCCAGATTTTGCGCGCTGGACAAATGGCGGCGCGGCAGCGCTCGTGCAGGGGTTTGTACGGGCCAATCCGGGCGGCGAGATCACCGTCGGCTGCTATCTCTATGACGTTGCGCTCAAGAGCGAGTTGACCCGCGTCGGCTATGTCGTGCAGCCATCAGACTGGCGCCGCGCCGCGCATAAATGTGCCGACGCCATCTATTCGCGGTTGTCGGGCGAAACGCCGTTCTTCGATAGTCGCGTCGCCTACATTGCGGAGACGGGTCCGAAGGAAAACCGGGTGAAGCGCCTGGCAATCATGGACTCGGACGGCGCGAACCACCGATTCCTGACCAATGGCCAGAACATCGTCCTGACGCCGCGGTTTTCGCCCGACTACACGTCGATCGTCTATCTGAGCTACGCCAGCAAGCGTCCGCGCATCTACGTGTATGAGCTGGGCACCGGACGACAGCGACTGGTTACCGAGGGTGGCTCAGCAGCCTTTGCGCCGCGCTGGTCGCCCGATGGCCGGACGATCCTCTATTCCATGAGCCAAGCCGGCAATACCGACATCTATGCCGTGCCTGCGAGCGGCGGGACGTCGCGGCGGCTGACCAATACGGCAGGGATCAACGTGGGTGGCAGCTTTTCGCCCGATGGAACGAAAATCGTGTTCGAAAGCGACCGTTCGGGGTCGCAGCAGCTCTACGTAATGAATGCCGACGGATCGAACCAGCAGCGGATCAGCTTTGGCGGGGGTCGTTACGCCACGCCAGAATGGTCGCCGCGCGGGGACCTGATCGCCTTTACGAAGATGCAGGGAAATTTCCGCATCGGGGTGATGACGCCGGGCGGGCAGAGCGAGCGCGTGCTGACCAACAGCTGGCAGGACGAGGCCCCGACCTGGTCGCCCAATGGCCGCGTGATCCAGTTTTTCAGGACGTCGCAAGGGCGGGGCGGCAAGTCGTCGCTGTGGCAGGTCGACCTGACCGGGATCAACGAACGCCTTTTGCCGACACCGGTCGACGGGTCCGATCCGACCTGGGGACCGTTGTTGCCCTGACGCTGCTTCGGGGGGAGAAGAGTAACCGACCTAGGAGATTCGATGATGAAGTTTCGTCCCGCCACGCTGCTGCTCACTGCGTCGCTGATTGCGATCGCCGGTTGCGCCAAGAAGCCGCCGAAGGAACTGCCACCGCTGCCGGTAGACCGCGTCGGGCCTGTCCAGCCGGAAACGTCGACGAGCGTCGCCGTGGTGCCGGGCAGCCAGGACGACTTCGTCGCCAGCGTCGCCGCCGACCGCATCTTCTTTGCGCTTGATCAGTCCGACGTCGATGCCGAGGATCAGGCGACGCTGCGCTCGCAGGCGGCGTGGCTCGCGCGCTATCCGCAAAAGCGCGTGGCGATCGAGGGCCATTGCGATGAGCGCGGCACCCGGGAATACAACCTGGCACTGGGCGAGCGGCGTGCGAACGCGACGAAGAACGCACTCGCCGCGCTTGGCGTTGATCCGTCGCGGATCACGACGATCAGCTATGGCAAGGAACGCCCCGATGCGACTGGATCGGAAGAGGATGCTTATGCCAGGAACCGCCGCGCGGTGACTGTTACGATCCAGTAGCGGCCAGCTTTTGTAGGTTCATCAAGGCGGCCACGGCGGTGCTGCGCAAGCGCGTCAGCAGTTCGATCTTTTCGGCATCGTCGGGCTTTACCGCCGCAATGACCTTGCCAAAGCCGTCGAGGCGACTGTCACGAATCCAGCGGCTTAAGACCTTGTCCTGGCTCCAGGCGAACTGGTTCATCATGTTGACAATGTTGCAAGCCGGGTAATGCGCGAGCGTCTCGGGAAACGGCACCGTGCGGCAAAGCGCGTTCTTGGCCGCATCATCGTCGTAATGCGCCTCGACATAGGCGACGAGCGCGGCGCTGAATGCAGGTTGCGGCGCACGCACGAGTTGGGGTGTGATGCGGTCACGATCGAAGATCGGGAGGGCCGGCCGGATTTCGACGGCCGATGCCGTGCAGTCGACGAACAAGGTGTCGGGGGCGACCGCGACCGTGCCGTGATCGAGGACCATCGCCTCGGTAGAGATGGATTGCACCCGCCCCATGCGCACGACGTCGGTAATTCGTCGCAGTTCGTCAATTTCGCCGGTCGAGATGGTGGCATAATGGAACATCGTCGGCTTCTGGTCGTGATAGATGCGGAGCATTACGCCCGCCGCCTCGAGCCTTTCGAAAATCTCGTCGACGGATCCGGATTCCGCAAATGCTTGCATCTGTGCGACCTGCCCGCCGATCGTTGCCTCGAAGAATTCGAGACCGGGCTGAATGCGCAACCGGTTGAGCAGCCAGGAGTCGCGCGGCATCACCCACTGGATGGCTTCTGGCGCAGCGCCGTTACCCAGCAGCCAGACTCCAACATCCATGGCGGTCTTGCCGGCGCCCAGGATCACGAACCGCTTGGGCATAGGTGCGCGTGCTTTCCACAAATGCGGCAGCGCGTTCGGCGTGGCGAGCCGTACGCCTTTGCCCACCGCAAACTTCGGCGTGTGGGTCGAAGGAACGGTGGTGCCGTAATAGGTCGCGTCGACGATCTTTTTTGCATTGATCGTCGTTTCGGCGCCCGACAACAGCGAGACGATGCGGCCATCGCCGACGTGATCGCTCATCGCGAGATAGCGTACGCGCCCGCTCGGCAGCAGGTGCTGGCGCATCACTGTGTCGAAATAGCCGCTGACCTCGGATCCGGAGGCAAGCTCATACAGGCCCGCGTTGACGCCGACGCTGTCCTTGCGACCGGCGCCAAGTTGCAGTGTATTGACGCCGTAGAAGGCCGAGGGCTGATGCAGCGCCACGAACGCGTAGGCGTCGTTCCAATGGCCGCCAGGCTTGCCGTGGCGATCGACGATGGTGATGTGCGCGTCGGATTCGGCAAGCATGGTGTCGGCAAAGGCAAGGCCCACTGCGCCTGCGCCGATCACGAGATAGTCGGTCTCCAATGCGGCCATCGCGGACTCTCCCGTTTACATGTCCGGCAGTTCATACCGGCGATTATCGTTCCGCGCCTGTATAAATGATTTCGCTTGCGACCTCATTAATTTTGATATAATAATTATATTAATTTTACAGGAGGTTTTCGATGACCGATTTGCAACATTCGTCTGCGCTCAACGCCAGTCGGGAGGTGCGTGCGTCGACCAACAGCGGCTATCTGATGCTGGTGATTGCCTTGGTTCTGCTGGCATTCGGGCTGACGCTGATCATGCGGCTCGCCAATGACATAGGTGGCGGAGCGGACGTCATCGGTGCCGCTCTTGCGATGTTTGCCGTTGTGCTGATTCTGTCGGGTTTTTACCTGATCAATCCCAACGAAGCCGCCGCGATCCAGCTGTTTGGCACTTACAAGGGCACCGACCGCGAAACCGGGCTGCGCTGGGTGCTGCCGTGGTATTCGAAAAAGAAAATCTCGGTGCGCGCCAACAATCTGATTTCCGACAAGATCAAGGTGAACGACTTGCGCGGCAACCCTATTGAAATGGCCGCACAAGTCGTCTGGCGCGTCACCGACACGGCGCAGGCCTTGTTCGACGTCGATGACTATAAGGCGTTCGTCATGGTCCAGATCGAGGCCGCCGTGCGTACGATCGGCGCGCGCTATCCCTATGACGATTTCGCGCATCAGGAAGTGACGCTCCGCGGCAACCACGATCAGGTCGGCGCCGAGCTGCGCGCAGAGCTGATCGAGCGGCTGAGCGTTGCCGGCATCACGGTCGACGAATGCGGCTTCACGCACCTTGCCTATGCGCAGGAAATTGCAGGGGCGATGCTGCGTCGTCAGCAGGCCGAGGCCGTGGTGGCCGCGCGTAAAACGTTGGTCGAAGGTGCCGTCGGCATGGTCGAAATGGCGCTCGATATGCTCAGCGAAAAGAACGTGGTCGAACTCGACGACGAGCGTCGGGCGGCCATGGTCAGCAACCTGATGGTGGTCCTGTGCGGCGAGCGCGACACCCAGCCAGTGGTGAATGCCGGCTCACTGTACCAGTGAAATGACCGAGGCTCGCGTCCTTGTTGTGAGCGCGGGTCGGTGACCGACCGCCGGCCCTTCGCCCTGCGCCTCGACCCCGCGCTCCACGCGGCGGTCGAGCGTGCGGCGGCGGTCGACTTGCGCAGCGTGAATGCCCAGATTGAATGCCTGTTGCGCGAAGCCTTGGCCAAACGCGGGGTGCGCGTGGGCAA
>JBMOGG010000065.1:0-14904 GCA_049318505.1 Sphingomonas sp.
CCGTCGTGTTGGCTTCCGTGGCGTTCGCATCCGTTGCGTTTGCATCGGTGGCGTTTGCAGCCATCGCACCGTCGGCGTTGGTCATCGTGTCGTTGGTCGTGCCTTCGACAACGTTCATGGCGTTCATGTCCGTGGCGTTGACTTCGGTCGTGTTGGTCGACTCGGTCTTGCTGCAGGCGGCAACAGCGAACGCAGCGGCGGCGATCATCGAAACAGTAGCAATCTTGCGCATTTTTGTGCTCCCTAGGAAATGGCGGACTTGGACTGGCTTTGCCCTAATACCCAAATCGAGGTGGCCTTTAGCTTCTCTTCTTCGGGCGCTCAAGCGAATTGTGTCAATTTTCCGGCAACCCTGACAGAGACGCCAAAAATTCCCGCAATTCCGCCATTAATGCGTTATCGAAATCCGTCATTTTTGCGGCAACCTGAAGTTTTTCCAGGCTCGTCACAGCGAAATCAGGCAGGCCGCACGGTACAATTCCGCTGAAATGTGACAGGTCAGGTGTCACGTTAACCGAGAATCCGTGGAGCGATATCCATCGCCGCACCCGAATGCCGATCGCGCCGATCTTTGCCTCGTGCCCGGCATCATCGGTCCAAATGCCGATGCGGCCGGGAGCCCGCCACGCCGTCACGCCGAGCCGGTCGAGGGCTGCGATCACCCAGCCTTCGACGGCATGGACGAAGCAACGCACATCGCGGCCGCGCTTGCCGATGTCGAGGATCAGATACCCGATCCTCTGGCCAGGACCGTGGTAGGTGTAGCGTCCGCCGCGCCCTGCCACGAACACCGGAAAGCGCGCATCGAGCAATTCGGCCGGATCGGCGCTGGTCCCCGACGTATAGAGCGGGGGGTGCTCGACAAGCCAGATAGCTTCGCTTGCTTCTCCCGCCGCAACAGCGGCCGCACGCGCTTCCATCCACGCCAGTGCGTCGGGATACGGCACCGGCGCATCGGCGACGATCCAGTCGATGTCTGAAACAAGTCTCACTTGTGTGCCATGCACCGATTGCCTAGCGCCGGTCAAAGCAGCGACGGAGCACCCGAGACAATGAGTTTTTCCTATGATCGTGTCTGGGCCGACGTGTTGGCAATGATCCGCGCGAGTGGCGCATTGCTGGCAACGATGGCTGGCGTCTTCATGTTTCTGCCTTCGCTTGCCATGTGGATGTATGCGCCGATGCCTGCTCCGCCGAGCGGAGCCGAGAGCAACGAGGGCGTGCGGTTTCTCCTCGACTATTATCGGGGCAATTGGCCCCTGCTGCTGCTGGTCAATATCATCGGCACGTTCGGGCAAGTGGCGATCCTGACGCTCCTTCTCGATCGGGATCGTCCAACGGTGGGGGAGGCGCTCGGTGCGTCGGCTCGGCTGCTGCCCTTGTATTTCGTGATGACAATCATCACGAACTTCGCTGTGGTTGCTGGTCTTTTCCTGTTCCTTGTGCCCGGGATCTACCTGTTGGGGCGCCTGACCCTTGCGGGCCCTGTCATGGTAGGGGACGGCGTCGCAAACCCGGTTGAGGCAATCCGGCGGAGCTGGACCTATTCAAAGGGGCTGGGCTGGCGGATTGCCGGTCTGGTCATGCTGATCGGTATTGTCGCCTGGATTGCCTTGTCGGCAGCGTCGTCGGTACTGAGTGTGGTCGCTGGGCTCTTGCTGCCTGAAGGGGCCGGCGCCGTGGCCAAGGCGTTTGCCGACGCCCTTGCCGGCGGCGCGCTCGCGTTGCTGATCGCGGTGCTCACCGCGGCCGTCTATCGCCAGTTACGCGGCAGCAATGTGCCGCTAAAGAACATCTTCAGCTGAGCAACGGGACTTGTGGCGCAGCATCGCGAGGTAGGTGGCCGGTCAGCCGGGGATCGGGAAAGATCTCGATTTCGCGCTTGAACGCGACAAAACCCTGGGCGCGGTAAAAGTTCAGCGCAGACGGATGGTCGAGTGTACAGGTATGTATCCACACCCGTGTCACGTCCTTGCGCCAGGCCCGTGAAAGCGCTTCGCCCATCAGCCATCGCCCGTGCCCCTTGCCATTGAGTTCACGGACCAGCCCGAAATAGCCGATTTCGCAATCGGGCAGGCTGCGGAAATCGAGTTCCAGAATACCGACCTCGATGCCGTTCGGGTCGGCCACGGCGAACACCTCGACCGCGGGGTCGTCGATAATGTTCTTGACCGCGCTATCCGGCATGACGGCACGCGAAAACCATAGCCAGGGCGTGCCAACGCGGCTGAACAGCGCACGGTATTTTGCCAGATCGGGATTTTGCCAATGAACAAGGCGCAGCGGCGACGGTGCCAAGGGTCGGGGCCGGGGACGTGCCGTCATCTCCAGATGCGTCACGATAGCGGCGCACCGGTCGTCGGGAACAGCGGTCAGGCCCATGGCGCAGGTGCCACGTTCAGCTCCATGTCGCGCGCGGCGGCAGGCTCATCAGGATGGCGTCGATATTGCCCCCCGTCTTGAGACCGAATGACGTCCCCCGATCATAGACAAGGTTGAATTCGGCATAACGCCCGCGCCATTCGAGTAAAGCCTCTTCCTCGGCCTGGGTAAATGGAGTTGCCATGCGCCGCCTCACGATCATGGGATACGACGCGAGGAACGCCTCGCCGACCGCGCGGGTCAGGGCGAAGTTCGCGTTGAAATCGCCTTCCAGATGATCGTAGAAGATGCCGCCGACGCCGCGATGGACCTTGCGGTGCGGCAGCCAGAAATAGTCGTCGGCCCACTTTTTGTAGCGCGGATAGTCGCCAGCTGGGCTGGCTGCGCAGGCACGTTCCATGGCGGCGTGGAAGTCAGCCGTGTCCTCGTCCCTGGGAAGCGCGGGGTTGAGGTCGGCACCGCCCCCGAACCAGCGCTTCGTCGTCACGAGGAATCGTGTGTTCATATGGACGGCGGGGACATGAGGATTGCTCATGTGCGCGACCAGGCTGATCCCCGTCGCAAAGAAGTTCGGATTTTCGCCCGCGCCATGGATTGACGGCGCGAATTCGGGGGCAAAGGCGCCGCCGACGGTCGAGACGTTGACGCCGACCTTTTCGAATACCTTGCCCTTCATCACGCCGCGCACGCCGCCACCGCTTGCGCCAGAACGGTCGTCGTCGCGAAACCAAGGCGTGTACTCGAAAGACGCCGCGCTTGCTGCCTCCCGCTCGATACTCTCGAATTCGGCGCAAATGCGGTCGCGCAGCGATTCAAACCAGGTGCGTGCCTGAAGCTGTTCCGCGTCGAGTTCGATCATTTCGGCAATCCCCCCGTTTTTCTCAATGCCTCGGTTAAGGCGATGGCGGCGGCAACTGCAAGGTTGAACGACCGCACTTTGTCCGAAATCGGTATTCGTACTGCGGCGTCGCAGCTTTGCGCGATGTCGGCCGGCACGCCGGAACTCTCGCTGCCCAGCAACAGAGTGTCGCTGACCCGGAACTCGAAATCGTGGACCCGCTGTTGTGCTTTCGTGGTGAGCAGGATGACGCGGGCGGGCGCAGCGGCCCGAAACGCAGCCCAGTCCACATGGCGCTCGGTCGGCACCTGCGCGGCATAATCCATGCCCGCACGGCGCATCTTTGCTTCGGACCAGACGAATCCGCAGGGCTCGATCACGTCGACCGCAACGCCGTAACAAGCCGCCAAACGCAACAGGGCGCCCATGTTTCCGGCAATTTCAGGTTGGTAACAGGCAAGTCGCATCTATAATGTCGTAAGGGCAGGCGGAAACCGTCACAACCCTGCCATTTTCGCATTTGCATGGCGCGCGCGAAACGCTATCAGGCGCGCCATCAAGCGCGGTTGTTTTTGCGCATCCGGCTATGGTGCCGTGGCGCAGACCGTTTTTGGAGAACAGGAAACATGGCCGGACAGGCTGTAGCTGAAGCCGACGCGGCGATCGCGGCAGAGCCCGAAGTTCGTCGTCGCGATGTCATCAACATCGCTGCTGTTGCGTTTGCCGGTGTCGGGGTCGTGCCGATCCTCGGCGTCGCGATCAACCAGATGAACCCGTCATCTGACATTCTCGCGCTGGCGACGACCGAGGTCGACATCTCGAAAATCGAAGCCGGACAAGCGATCAAAACCATTTTCCAGAAACAGGCGCTGTTCGTTCGCCGCCTGACTGGTGCTGAAATCGCGGCCGCCAATGCCGTACCGCTGTCGTCGCTACGCGACCCCGAAACGCTGGCGCAGCGGACCAAGCCCGGCAAGGAAGAATGGCTGATCACCTCGGGCAATTGCACCCATCTCGGCTGTATTCCGCTCGGCGCTGCGGCTGGCGAGATTAAGGGCGAATATGGCGGCTATTTCTGCCCGTGCCACGGGTCGAGCTACGATACCGCCGCACGCATCCGAAAAGGTCCGGCGCCGAAGAACCTGCCGGTACCCGATTATGTGTTCCGTTCAGACACCCTCGTAGAAGTGGGAGCCAAGGCATGAGCTATCCCTGGGCAAAGCATTACGCGCCGAAGAACCCCTTCATGCGCTATCTCGACGAAAAGCTGCCGTTGCCGCGCTTCGTCTTCAATGCCGTCGGCGCCGGTTACCCCGTGCCGCGCAACCTCAACTATTTCTGGAATTTCGGCGTGCTCGCCGGTGCGGCGCTCGCGATCCAGATCGTTTCGGGCATCATTCTGGCGATGCATTACCACGCCGATATCGGCGGAGCGTTCAACTCGGTCGAGCACATCATGCGCGACGTGAACGGCGGCTGGTTCTTCCGCTATGCCCACGCCAACGGCGCCTCGATGTTCTTCATCGTGGTCTACATCCATATTGCCCGCGGCCTGTATTTCGGGTCGTACAAGCCGCCGCGCGAAGTCATCTGGCTTCTCGGCGTGGTCATCTTCTTGCTGATGATGGCAACCGCGTTCATGGGCTATGTGCTCCCCTGGGGGCAGATGAGCTTCTGGGGTGCCAAGGTTATCACCGGGCTCTTTTCGGCAATCCCCTTTGTCGGCGAGGCGATCCAGACCTTGCTGCTCGGCGGTCCGGCCCCGGATTACAACACGCTCAACCGCTTCTTCTCGTTGCATTATCTGCTGCCGTTCGTGATCGCGGGCGTCATCATCCTGCACGTCTGGGCGCTGCATATCCCGGGTTCATCGAACCCGACCGGTGTCAGCGTCAAGGACGAGCAGGATACGGTGCCGTTCCATCCCTATTATACGGCCAAGGACGGCTTCGGATTGGGCGTCTTCCTCATCGCCTTTGCCGCGCTGATGTTCTTTGCGCCGAATTTTCTCGGCCATCCGGACAACTATATCGCCGCTAACCCGATGAGCACCCCGGCGCACATCGTGCCTGAGTGGTATTTCTGGCCATTTTACGCGATCCTGCGTGCGTTTACCGTCGATGTGTGGTTCCTCCCGGCCAAGCTGCTCGGCGTGCTTGCCATGTTCGGGTCGATCCTGCTGCTGTTCTTCCTGCCGTGGCTCGATCCGTCGCCGGTGCGCTCGGGTAATTATCGCCCACTCTTCAAGAAGTTCACGCTGTTCGGGTTGCTGCCCGCAGTGCTGGTGCTCGGCTATTGCGGCGGTGCGCCGGCCGAAGAGCCCTATGTGATCATCTCACAGCTGGCGTCGGCCTATTACTTCGCGCACTTCCTCATCATCCTGCCGATCATCTCGATGATCGAACGGCCGCTGCCGCTGCCGAATTCGATCACCGAAGCTGTACTGGGAAAATACGGCGCGGCGCCGACCGGCAATGCGCCGCAGCTTCAGCCGGCCGAATAGGGGTTTATCATGGTTCGTCCGATCGGAATGCTGGCGGGTGCCGGCTTCGTCCTTGTCCTGCTCTGGTCACTTGTCTGGGGCGTGATCGCCTATATTCCCGAAATCGGGAAACCGACGGTGCTCAATACGTTCGAGCTGCCAAAGCACCCCAAGGAGAATATATCCTGGTCGTTTGAGGGACCGGGCGGGAAATACGACAACCGCCAGCTTCAGCGGGGCTTCCAAGTTTACAAGGAAGTCTGCTCTGCCTGTCACTCGCTCAACCAGGTCTCATTCCGCGACCTCGAGCAGATCGGTTTCACAAAAGCCGAGGTGAAGGCAATCGCCAAGAACTGGGTCGTGGAAGTTCCGACGATCAACCCGGACACGGGCGAAGCGACAACGCGTAAGGCCGTGCCGGCCGACAAGTTCCCGTCGCCCTATCCGAACGAAACGGCGGCGCGTGCGGCGAACAACAATGCCTTGCCGCCGGACCAGTCGCTGATCGCCAAGGCACGTCATGCGGGCCCGCACTACATCTACTCGCTGCTGACCGGCTACGAAGAGCAGCCGGCGGCCCTGGTCGCTAAGTTCCCCGACGTGAAGACGCCGAACGGGTTGTATTACAACCCTTACTTCCCGAACCTGAACCTCGCGATGGCCCCGCCACTCGCCGATGGGCAGGTGACCTTTGCCGACGGCACGCCGAGCACGCAGAAGCAAATTGCCAAAGACGTGACCGCATTCCTGATGTGGGCCGCCGAGCCGAACCTGCCGACGCGGCATTCGGTCGGCTGGGCAGCACTGGCCTATTTGTTCGTCTTCACCGGCCTGGCTTACCTGGCCTATCGCAACATCTGGGCCGACAAGAAGCCGAAGAAACCTGTCACCGCGTGACACGCGCCTGCGGCGGCGAGCAATGACGAGAGACGAGCTTAAGGCGCTCGTCCGGACGATCCCCGACTTTCCAAAGCCAGGGATCCAGTTCCGCGATATCTCGACCTTGCTCGCCGACGGCGGGGGGTTTGCGGCTTCCATCGAAGCGATGACAGCCATGGCGCGGCCGCAGCGGCCCGACCGCATTATTGCCATCGACGCGCGCGGTTTCCTGTTCGGCGCCCCGGTTGCCGTGGCGTTGGGCGCCGGCGTGATCCCGGCGCGCAAGAGGGGCAAGCTTCCCGGCGCGACCTTGGGGGTCGACTACGACCTCGAATATGGGACCGACCGGCTGGAACTGCATATCGGCGCGGTCCTGCCCGGGCACCGGGCACTTATCGTCGATGACCTTATCGCGACGGGCGGCACGGCGATGGCGTGCGTGAAGCTGCTGCGCGATGCCGGTGCCGAAGTCGTTGGCGCCATGTTCGCGATCGATCTGCCCGATCTGGGCGGTGCAGACCGGCTGCGCGCCGAGGGCGTGCCGGTCGACAGTCTGATGGCATTCAGCGGACACTGAACGGAACCCTTAAACGATTGCGCCGCGTGCGGGCGATGTCCTTCACCCAGCTTAATCCACCGCTTCCGCTGACCGTCCTCGACAAGGGGAAGGGCTATGCCATTGGCATGATCGACGACGGCCAGGAACATAATCTGATCTGGGTGACCGCTCTTGATGATACGCGTGAGATAGGGTGCGCGCCGAACCCGAAGGTGCGCTGCCAGTCGAATTGGACCATGGGTCGCGGGAATCAGCCCGCCAATGACGGAAAACTTCTGAAAGCCTGTTAGGCCGGTCGCCGCCGAATCAGGCCGATGGCAATCGTCGTCATGACCGGTTCGTCATTCTGGTTGAACACCGTGGCGCGCGACAGAAAAGAGCCGATGTCGGGCTTGCTGCGCGACGGCGTCTTTTCGAGCACTTCGGTTTCGACGCGCAGCGTGTCGCCGGGATAAACCGGTTTCAGCCAGCGCAGCTCGTTCTGCCCGGGCGAGCCCAGCCCCGCCTGCTGCACTTCCGACATGTTGTCGACCAGCATCCGCATCATCATGGAGCAGGTGTGCCAGCCGCTCGCCGCAATGCGCCCGAAATGCGTCTTTGCAGCTTCCACGTCTGACAGATGAAACGGCTGTGGATCATATTTCCGTGCGAAATCAAGCACCTCCTCGCGCGTGACTTCATAACAGCCAAAGGATGATTTTCCGCCGATGACCAGATCTTCGAAATAAAGCATGGGTCCTTGTGCCGCTTAACGCGGATTGGTCAAGGCCGGGGCGAAGACTGTTGCGGTGCCATCGGACGAACGCGGCGTCACGCCGATCAGGCCAGCTGCCAGCGGATAGACATCGACATTATCGAACGCAGGCAAGACGACGCCGACGCGAAACGCAGGGCCATTCGCTACGAACAGGGCATCCATCTCGCGATTTGCCGGGTCGTATCCGTGTGCGCCGCCTCCCTCGAATGGCTTGTCGGCAGCCAGCGGTGCGGTGAGGATGTACCAGCCGATTTCGGCAATGCAGATGAACGACGGCACGCGCGCATTCTGGCCATAGTGGAGCGCGGGCGGCAGGTCTCCCTTGCGTGAACATTGCATGTGCGGGTGGGTCTTCAGCAGAGCTTTGGCAAGGCGGGCATTGTGGCCCTTGGTCGGCTCGATCCCGGCGACCGTGCCGCCTGTCACCGGGCGAAAGTCCTTGGGCCTGGCAACTTCCCACAGCTTGACGACCCGGTCTGGAGAGGTTGCAGCCATGCCGTGGTCGGCCACGACGATATAGTTCGCACGCACGCCTAGTGCCGCCACGCCGTCGACGAGCCGCCCGATCTGCCTATCGACGGCTCCTATGGCATCGTTGGTCTTTTCGCTGTCGGGGCCGAACTTGTGGCCGATGGTATCCACCGTATCGAAATACAGCGTCACGAACTGCGGCCGGGTCGTGGCGGGGCGGCGCAACCAGTCGATGACCGCATCGACCCGCTGCGCTTCGCTATTGTCCTTGGCATAGGTCCACCAGTCGCGCGGTCGCATCCCGCCGAAATCGACATTGCTGCCCGGCCAGAACATCGTTGCCGTCCGCACGCCCGACTTTTCGGCCGTGATCCACAATGGTTCCGCCTCGCGCCACCAGAACGGGTCGCTGTTGGCCATGGTGAAGGTCACGCCGGGCTTGCCCGCGTCTTCCATGACATTGGCGACGATCCCGTTGCGATCCGGGCGCAATCCGGTGACCAATGTCCAGTGATTGGGAAAGGTGACACTCGGGAAGGACGGGTGCATCGTTGCCCGAACGCCGGTGTCGGCAAGTGCCTTGAGCCGGGGTGCCGAGGAGCGTTCGAGGTAGTCGGCGCGAAAGCCGTCGATCGAGATCAGGATGGTGACCGGCCGCTCGACCGGCTGCGCGGCAAGGGGCGCGGCACAAAGGGCAAAAAGGGCTATGAGCAACCACATCATATTTCTGCTCTTCACGCCAATTGCGTCACCGGCATGTCATACGTTGAACCGGAAGAGCAGCACGTCGCCGTCGTGGACGACATAATCCTTGCCTTCGGACCGTAGCTTGCCCGCCTCGCGCGCGCCAGTTTCGCCGCCGAATGCGATATAGTCGTCATAAGCAACGGTCTCGGCGCGAATGAAGCCGCGCTCGAAATCGCTGTGGATCGCACCCGCTGCATTGGGCGCAGTCGCCCCCTTGTGCACCGTCCAGGCGCGCGCTTCCTTGGGGCCGCAGGTGAAGAAGGTAATGAGGTCGAGCAATTCATACCCCGCGCGAATCACGCGGGCCAGGCCCGTCTCGGTCAGGCCCAGGTCCGACAGGAACTCGGCGCGGTCCTCGGGCGGCATTGTCGCAATTTCGGCCTCGATCGCGGCAGACACGACGACAGCCTGTGCGCCGACGGACTTCGCCATGTCGAACACCCTGGCCGACAGCGCATTGCCCTCGGCGGCCGCGCTTTCCTCGACGTTGCACACGTACAGCACTGGCTTTGACGTCAGCAGCTGCGCCTGGGCAAAGTGCCGCGCCTCGTCGGCATCGCCGATGTCGGTCAGCCGCGCCGGCTTGCCTTCGCGCAACAACACCAGCGCCTTGCCGAGCACGGCGGCGGCGGACTTGGCTTCCTTGTCGCCCTGCTGACCCTTTTTGATCAGGTTCGGTACGCGCTTTTCAAGGCTTTCGAGGTCCGACAACATCAATTCGGTCTCGACCGTCTCGGCATCGGCGATCGGGTCGATCTTGCCCTCGACGTGCGTGATGTCGCCGTCCTCGAAACAGCGCAGGACATGGACGATGGCATCGACCTCGCGGATGTTGCCGAGGAACTGGTTGCCCAGGCCCTCACCGGTCGACGCGCCACGCACAAGGCCCGCGATGTCGACGAATGCGAGCTGTGTCTCTATCTTCCTGGCCGACTTGCCGATCTCGACCAGCCTGTCGAGGCGTGGATCGGGAACTGCGACGTTCCCGACGTTCGGCTCGATTGTACAAAATGGATAATTTGCCGCTTGCGCCGCCGCCGTCTGCGTCAGTGCATTGAACAGCGTGGACTTGCCGACATTAGGCAGCCCGACGATCCCGCATTTGAAACCCATTTCAGTCTTGTCCCATCCGTAGCGCGAGATCGCTCATAAACCGCACGTCGGCACCCTCTGCCAGCCATTTCGCTTCTGCCGCAATGGCCGCGAGCAGATGCGCGAGGTCATCCATCTCCGCCTTGGCATAATTTCCCAGGACGTACCCCGTCACCCGGTCCTTGTGACCCGGGTGGCCGATGCCGATGCGCACGCGGCGGAAGTCCTCGCCGATGTGCGCCATGGTCGAACGGATGCCGTTATGGCCCGCAGCCCCACCGCCGGTGCGGACCTTGACCTTCATCGGGGCCAGGTCGAGTTCGTCGTAGAAAATCGTCACATCGGTGGGGCTCAGCTTGAAGAAGCGCATCGCCTCGCCGATGCCGCGCCCGCTTTCGTTCATGAAGGTTGCAGGTTTCAGCAGCAGGATCTTGGCGTTGCCGATGCGGCCTTCGGTAAGGCTGCCTTGGAACTTCGCCTTCCACGGGCCAAAATGCCATGCCTGCGCGATGGCGTCTGCGGCCATAAAGCCGACATTGTGCCGGTGCAGCGCATATTCCGCGCCTGGATTGCCAAGACCGACCCAGAGTTGCATCTAAATCCCCCTCTCCCCACGCAGTGGGGAGAGGGCAGGGGAGAGGGGCAGTGACTTCCCCACCCGGTTTGACCTTCAATAGGGGAGCAGACTGCCCCTCTCCCCGACCCTCTTCCCAAAAGGGAGAGGGAGAAGCTTACGCCGTCGCACCTGCGGTCGCGGTGTCGCCTTCGCTCGACTTGAGCGCCGATGGAGCGACCAGCGTGGCGATGGTGAAGTCGCGGTCGGTGATCGCGCTTTCGACGCCCTTGGGTAGGGTCACCGACGAAATGTGGATCGAATCGCCAACATCGGTGCCAGTCAGGTCGACTTTGATGTCGTCGGGGATTTCCGCCGCATCGCAGATGAGCTCGAGCTCGTGCCGCACGACGTTGAGCACCGCACCGCGCTTGATGCCCGGCGACGCTTCCTCATTGATGAAGTGCACCGGCACCTGCACGGTTACCTTGGCATGCTCCGAAATCCGCAGGAAATCGACATGCAGCGGCCGTTCGCTGACCGGGTGGAACGCGACGTCCTTGGGCAGCGTCCGCACGGACTTGCCACCCACGTCGATCATCACCACCGAATTCATGAAATGCCCCGTATGCAGCGCCTTCAACAGCGCCTTTTCCTCGAGGTGGATGCCCATCGGGGCTTCGCCTGCGCCATAGACGACGGCAGGAACGCGGGCCTCACGACGCAATGCCCGGCTGGCTCCCTTACCCGCCGTCTCGCGCGCTTCGGCCGACAAAGTCAGCTGATCGCTCATCATGTATCTCCAAGTGTTGTCACCCGCGCGCGCCTCCAGGGATGTCGATGCGACGGGGAGGGGCGCGCATAGCCGGGGAAGTCGATATTTGCAACCAGCCGTCGGGCGGGCGTAGCTACTGAACTCGCACCACCTTATACCCGCGCTGTGCGACCAGCTGCTCGACTGAGCCCTTGCCCGCCAGATGCCCTGCGCCCACGGCCACGAACACGACACCTGGCTGCTTCATCCGCGCGTCGATCCAGCCGGCCCAATTCTTGTTGCGCCGGTGGAGCAACGCCTCTGCCAGCTCGGGCGACAGTTTCATCTCGTCGTCGAAGGTGACCGCGATCTTGCGCACGTCGCCCGCCCGCCACGCCGCGATCATCTTCGCGAACTCCTCGTCGGCATGGGCGGTATCGTCGGCAATGCTGGTCAGGAACTTGCGCTGGGCGGTTTCGGGCAACGCGTCGAAATACCCCAGCTGCTGCTCGGCGGTCTCCAGCCCGCCCACCGGCTTGCCCATTTTCTCAAACGCATTGGTCAGCTGCATCTCGGCGCCGTCCTCATAACTGAGGTTGAGCTTCGCATTCGTCGCCGAGGAAATGGCAAGCGCCGCCGCCCAGCTTTCGAGCCCGTCGAGATAGGTCAGCGAAAGTCCGCTATCGGCAATTACCTTTTGCAGTTTCGCGTGCTTCGCTGGATCGACCCGGTCGAGGACTGGCGGAAGCCCGGGCGTTTTCGCCAGCCCTATCATCACCGCACCAAGCTTTGCCGGATCCTTGTCGAGCGCGACTTCGAGCATCAGCACCTGCGACGCCGCCATGGCCTTGCTCATCACCGGTGTTGTCCACTGCAAGCCCTTGGGCAGCAGGTGAATCGTCCCGAACAGGTAGATCGTTGTGTCGGCGTCGGCGACTTTCCAAAGGGCAGGGTGGGCGGCCGTCGCCGGCGCCTTTGCCGCGGTCCCGCCACAGGCGGCCAGTGACAGAATAGCGAACAGGGCGAACAGCAGACGGGTCATCCCCGGGCCATAGCTGTTCGCCCCGTATTGGCTAGTCAGGACGGAATGCGCACGGCGTTGAGCTTGCGCGCTTTCAGCATGTTCTGGACGCTATTCGACCCTGCGAGATGCCCGGCACCGACGGCAATGAGGATCGTTCCGGGCTTGTCCATCCGGTCGTCGATCCACTGCGCCCAGCGTGCATTCCGGTCGGTCAGCAGGGTCTTCACCAGTTCGGGCGACTCATTCATCGACTCGTTGAGCAGGCGGGCGAGTGCCTCCGGGTCACCCCTGGCCCAATCGGCAATCATCGTGTCGAAGACGCCGTCGATCTTCTGCAGCTCCTCGAGCGTCGACTTGAGGAAGGCCAACTGCGCGGCTTCAGGCAGCGAGGCGAAGAAGCCGAGTTGCTGTTCCGCCGTCTCGAGCCCCGCCAGCTTCTTGCCATCGCGCGTGGCCGCCACCGTGATTTGCTGTTCGACCCCGCTTTCCCGATCATATCCTGCCTTGGTCATCGCGGTCAGCGACACGATGGTGCTGACGAACCAGGGCTGAAATTTCTCAAAGGCGGGCGCCGGCAGGCCGAGTTCGGTCGTCGTCTTTTCGTATAGCGCCTTTACGTCCGGGGACATTTTGGCCGTGAGCGCAGGGCCGTCGGGGTCGACGGCATATTTGCCGATCAATCCCTGCATCACGGCCGGGTCTGGCTGAAGAAGTTCGAGCACCACTTCCGACGACGCATCATAAGCTTTCTTGACGCCGCCATCGAGCCATATGGTGCCGGGCTTCAGCACGTGCACCGTGCCCAGCAGGTAGATCGTCGTATCCTTGTCCTTCACCACCCACAGGGCGGGGTCGGCCATCAGTTTCGGCACGGGGGCGGTCGCTGCAGCAGGCGAAGCGGTCTGCGCCAGCGCGCTTCCAGCGAAAAGGGTCGTGGCCACAAGAGCCGCAAGCAGTCTTTTCATGAGCTGGTTCCTTTCCAATGAGCTGTTCAGTTATGTTTTCGGTAGAACCACACGGCGGTGTAGATCAGGATGAAGCCGATATAGATCGCGATCTGATCGGGTGCGCCAAGCAGGCCTCCCCGCCACAGCAGCCACCAGACTGGCAAGACGATCATATAAGCAAAGGCGGCAACCTCGGCGGCGACCAAGGCGCTGATCCTTTCGTGCTCGTCGATTGATCGCTTCCAAAGCCACGAGAGCCACGGCAATATCGTCACCAATGGTGCCGCAAGGGCAAGGGCGACCCAGGCCGGAATGGGCCCCGACCAAGGCGATCCGCTGGGCTGCCCCGAGACGATGTCACCAGCCACGACCAGTGCGCCCATGACCCCACCGACTGCGCCACTCAACCACAGCATTGTCTGCGCGCGCTTTTCGCGCGGCGCGACACGATCGGAATTGCGCGCCATCATGCGCGCCGCGCGCACCGTCACGGCAACGAGCAGCACGGCGAGCAGTACCATGACTGCAAGGGCAACAACACCGGTGGGACGCAGCGGCCCGCCGCCGCCATCTTCGTGGCCGGCGAAAAAGCCGCCAATCGCTGCCACGAGGAAAAGGGTACCGAAGGCGCCACCGCCGATTTGCAGCGGCAGCGGGACCCGCGTGCGTCGTTCAGTGCCCATCGGTCGATCTTCCACCTGCGTCATCGAAAATCTCCTCGATCTTCATGTTGAACAGCCGGGCGATGCGGAACGCCAGCGGGAGCGAGGGGTCGTACTTGCCCGTCTCGATCGCATTTACGGCCTGGCGCGACACGTCGAGCCGGAAGGCGAGCTCCGCCTGGCTCCAGTCGCGTTCGGCGCGCATCACTTTCAGCCGGTTCTTCATGTCGTCTCTACATGACATATTGTCAGTTCTTGTTGACTATATGTCGCGAGTCGACGACCAAGTCAAGTGACCCTTACATGTTGACCGCGCGGCATGCATTGGCCAAGGGCAGCGGCAGTTTATTGCAGTGCGAAAGACCCCTGCCGACGTGGCCCAGCCGCTCAGCTTCCAGCGCCTTATCCTGACGCTCCATGATTACTGGAGCGCGCGCGGCTGCGTGATCCTTCAGCCGTACGACATGGAGATGGGGGCAGGGACCTTCCATCCCGCGACCACGCTACGCACCCTCGGCCCCGGTGCATGGAACGCCGCCTATGTGCAACCGTGCCGCCGCCCGACCGACGGGCGCTATGGCGAAAATCCCAACCGGCTCGGCCAATACTACCAGTATCAGGTGATCCTGAAGCCCAGCCCGCCCGACATGCAGGAGGCCTATCTGGGCAGCCTCGACGCCATCGGCATCGACCCGCGCCTGCACGACATCCGCTTCGTCGAGGACGACTGGGAATCGCCGACGCTCGGCGCCTGGGG
>JBMOGG010000066.1:0-14833 GCA_049318505.1 Sphingomonas sp.
CGAGCAATAACTTTAGCCAGTCGAGCAATTCGCTCGTGCTCGGTTTTTTCTTCAGGCCCGGCACTTCGCGGACCTCATAGAAGATATCCATGGCCTTGTTGACCAGGATCTTCTGGATGCCGGGGAAATGAACGTCGACGATGGCCTGCATCGTGGCGCGGTCGGGGAACTTGATGTAATGGAAAAAGCAGCGGCGCAGGAACGCGTCGGGCAATTCCTTTTCATTGTTCGACGTGATGACAACAATCGGCCGTTCCTTCGCCGCGATCGTCTCGTGCGTTTCGTAGACGTCGAAGCTCATCCGATCGAGTTCCTGCAACAGGTCGTTGGGGAATTCGATATCGGCCTTGTCGATCTCGTCGATCAGCAGGACGGGCAACACGGGTGACGTGAACGCTTCCCAGAGCTTCCCCTTACGGATGTAATTGCGGATATCATGGACGCGTTCGTCGCCCAACTGCCCATCGCGCAAACGCGCCACGGCGTCATATTCGTACAGTCCCTGATGCGCCTTTGTCGTCGACTTGATGTGCCATTCGATCAGTGGCGCGCCTGCAGCTTGGGCGATTTGGTGGGCAAGAACGGTTTTCCCGGTCCCCGGCTCGCCTTTCACCAGCAAAGGACGGCGCAGCGTCACGGCGGCGTTGACCGCGACCTTCAGGTCGTCGGTTGCGACATAGTCGGCGGTTCCGGTGAATTTCATGATGCTCGCCCTGACGTTTACGTAAAGTCGGACGTTGGTTAGGACAGGCGGACGGTTCCGCCAAGCCCTTTTGGATCAGTCGTCGATCCGGGCAACAGCACGCGATTCGAGCAGGTCCCACAGGCAGCGGTGCTGGGTTACGATCTGCTGGCTACCGAAAAGGACCGCGCGCTCGAGCGCTGCACCCTTACACCCATCAACAATGGCGGCGAGCGATGCGGCGGACGGCAGAGTGCTGTCCGCCAAATCGACGCTGAACCGCTTTGCCGCCGCATTCATGACGCAGCGGATGGAATGCCAGTCGAGCGCCAGTGCAATGGCCGCCCCAAGGGCGCAGCCCTGCCGTTCGGATTGAGCCAGCATGTCAATGGCGTGATGCTGGGCAATGACGCTTGCTTCAGTCTGGGCCTGTCCCGGCGTGCTGGGAATCGGCCCTGCCGCGACGACAAGGCGGCCGAGCGAGTGGCGTTCGACGGCAAAGGCATCGGCCAAGGCGAAAAGAGCTTTGCGAGAACCGCTATCGCGCGTGCTCATAGCGGCATGATCGACGACGCTCGGGTGCCGTCCATGCAACATCGACAGGTGGTGGAGGGCGTCGGTGGCGTTGCGGGCATCGCGCGCATTATCGAGCGATAACAGCGATCCGACATGCGGATGCGACGCCGATGCCTCGCTAACGACAAGCGCAGTCAACGCTGACGTCGTCGGGCCTGTCGCCGATATAGAAGCCGATTGGGCCGCCATGTATTTCCTTCCTGACCGTTCTACGGTCGCCACTGTGACCACGCCGCCTAACTGAAGCGCGTAAAGACGTGGTTGAGACGGCGTTAGGGTTATGAGAAGGATTGCACAGACCGCTGGCTTGGGGCACCTCCACCATCATGTTTCTCAACTTTCTCGACGAGTTGCGCGCAGCGGGCATTCCCGCGAGCCTTAAAGAGCATCTCGTGCTGCTCGAGGCCCTCGACAGCGAGGTGATCGACCGCACGCCCGAGGAATTCTATTACCTGGCGCGCGCCACCTATGTGAAAGACGAAGGGCTGATCGACCGATTTGATCAGGTCTTTGCCAAGGTTTTCAAGGGAATAGCGACGAGTTTTGGAGAGCAGGGTGCTGAAGTCCCTGCCGATTGGCTTCGGGCTGTTGCAGAGAAGTTCCTGACGGCGGAAGAGATGGCCGAGATAGAAAAACTCGGCAGTTGGGAAGAACTGATGGATACGCTCCAGAAGCGGCTCGATGAACAAAAGGAGCGGCATCAGGGCGGCAGCAAGTGGATCGGTACCGGCGGTACGTCACCCTTTGGCAACAGCGGCTATAATCCCGAAGGGGTGCGGATCGGCGGCGAATCAAAGCATAAGCAGGCCGTGAAGGTTTGGGACAAGCGCGAATTCAAGAATCTCGATTCGACCAAGGAATTGGGGACGCGCAACATCAAGATCGCGTTGCGCCGCCTGCGCCGGTTCGCGCGCGAAGGTGCGGCAGACGAACTGGACCTCGATGCAACCGTGTCGGGCACTGCAAGGCAAGGCTGGCTTGATATCCACATGCGGCCGGAACGGCATAACGCGGTCAAGCTCCTGCTGTTTCTCGATGTCGGCGGATCGATGGACCCCCATATCAAGCTGTGCGAGGAACTGTTCAGCGCGGCGACCGCCGAGTTCAAGAACATGGAATTCTTCTACTTCCACAACTGCCCGTATGAGGGCGTATGGAAAGATAATCGGCGGCGCTTCACTGAACGGACGCCGACCTGGGACGTGCTCCACAAATTCGGTCACGACTATAAGCTGATTTTTATCGGCGATGCGTCAATGAGCCCCTATGAGATTTCGCATCCCGGGGGCTCGGTCGAGCATTTCAATGAGGAATCGGGCATCACCTGGATGCATCGGCTTACGACGACCTATCCGGCGGCAGCCTGGCTGAACCCGGTGCCCGAGGTGCATTGGGGTTATTCGCAGTCGATCGCCTTGGTGCGCGAGTTGATGAGCAACAGGATGTTCCCGCTCACGCTGGGCGGACTTGATGATGCAATGCGAGCGCTGACCCGCAAAACATGATCAGATGGCGAATTGGAGTTGTACCTCGCGGCACTCTTGTGCCTTGACCGCATATGAGACAGCCAGAGACATCCGACGTTGACGCGCCTCAGGCGTCACAGCGCGCATCGCGGCCTGGCGTTCAGACGCAGCGCGCCGCTGATAATAGCGAAAATCTGATTCCAAGACGTCCCCCGACCCGATTCGGACGATAATTTTGAAGAAAAGTAAACTGATCGATAACCGAGTCAATGATCCCCTATAAAACACTGAAATAAGACGGTTTTTTAAAGTGTCGATCTAATATAGCAAGAATTTCGACCGCGAATCGGCCCAAAACGTTTCGTCGGGAACCGTGAGCACGTCGAGGTCGCCAGGCGCTGCGTCACTCTCGTCGACCCATGCCTTCATGTCGGGTCCACCATTAATCACATCGATTGCCAGCTTCCCGAATTCATATTCGTAGGGGAAGTCGCGCCACAACGGATAATCTGGGTAGAGATTGCGGATCACCTTGAATGCCAGCGCCTGCAGGCGCCATGGCCTGAATGCCCGATGGTCATAGCTGTCGCCTTCAGCGTGAATGTAAAGGCCATGGCAGAGCTTGCCGACATGCTTGTGAAAAGTGGGCTCGAAACTGATTTCGCGCAATATGCAGCCTTCAAGCCATTGTGGCGCGATGCGGCGCATTTCGGCATGAACGGCGCGTGCGTCGATATCGGGTGCGCCGAAGAGCTCGAGTGGGCGCGTCGTACCCCTGCCCTCGCTCAGCGTCGTTCCTTCGAGCATCACCGTGCCGGCATAGGCACGCGCCATGTTGACGTTGGCAGCGTTCGGGCTGGGGTTGATCCAAATGCGGTTAGTTGGCCAGCCGAAGCCAGGGCCGTTGGGAGCGTACCCCGCCATTTCGACGACATGGTAGTCAACGTCGATCTTATAATGGTCGATGAACCAGTGCCCCAGTTCGCCCAGCGTCATGCCGTGGCGCATGGGCATGGGACCGGCGCCGACAAAGCTTTCCCAACCCGCGCGCAAGGTCAGCCCTTCGACCGGCCGGCCGGCGGGATTGGGACGGTCGAGAACCCACACCGACTTGCCATGTTCCGCAGCGGATTCAAGGGTATAGAGCAATGTCGTAATAAAGGTATAGATACGGCAGCCGACATCTTGAAGGTCGATGAGGATCGTATCGAACGTGCCCATCGACTGACCGGTCGGACGGCGGACTTCGCCGTAGAGACTGAACACGGGAATATCATGGACGGGATCGGTGAAGTCCGGCGACTCCATCATGTTATCCTGCTTGTCTCCACGCAGGCCGTGTTGCGGGCCAAAGGCAGCAGTGACGTTGAGACCGATCGCTACCAGCGCATCGAGCGAATGGGTGAGGTCAGCCGTCACCGATGCCGGGTGCGCGAGGAGCGCGACGCGTTTGCCTTCGAGAGGCGCGCGCAGGGCGGGGTCGGCGAGCAGCCGGTCGATACCGAAATTCATGTGAGGTCAGGTGCCGCGAGTTCGAGCGCAAAGCAATCGGCATGATGGAAATCGGGCGGTCCCGGAGGATGGCGCAGCGCCCAATAAGATTTGGTGCCGTCGGTTTCCTCTATGACAGCCGAAAGGGCGAGTTGCGAAGGACCATCAAAGGGTTGAGCAAAAACGACATCAAGTGCAGTCCCGTCGTTTGGCGGTGCGTAAAAAATACTAGGAACGCAAGGATCGACGTCTCGCATGCCCGCTCGGTAGGATCCAAAGTGGTAGACTGCGAATTCGCATGATGGCGCAACATTCAGTTCATAATATTCGGAACCTGAAGTCGGCTTCCAAAATGCCTCAAAGCAAGTGTGCTTCCACAAGCCGTCACCCCGCTCGGGCTTGTACGAAACAGGCTTGGGCAGAAGCAGGCGCAAATTGTCGCCGATAATCAGGAAGTTGAGTTCAAGAAGATATCCGTCTCGGTTCACCCCGACCGTCACTTCAAACTTCCCGCTGGACGGGGTATCTGGATGAACAACCAGCTTATGCAAACCGAGGGAGTTCCCCACATCAACCTCTCCATGCTAGGCGCGTTGCCATTATGACCCATTACAAGTCCGACCTGCTCTGCACCCTATCGTCGCGCGGCTATATCCACCAGATCACCGACGCGGGCGCGCTCGATGCGCTTGCCTTAAGTCAGGTCGTGCCCGGCTATATCGGGTTCGATGCGACCGCCCCGTCGTTGCACGTCGGCAGCCTTGTCCAGATCATGATGCTGCGCCACTTGCAGCAAAGTGGGCACAAGCCGATCGTCGTCATGGGTGGTGGCACGACCAAGGTCGGTGATCCATCGGGCAAGGACGAATCGCGCAAAATCCTGACCAATGAGGATATTGCCGCGAACATCGCCGGTATCCGGCGCGTGTTCGAACGGTTTTTGAAGTTCGGTGACGGGCCCACCGATGCGGTGATGGTCGACAATGCAGACTGGCTCGACGAGCTCGAGTATGTTCCCTTCCTGCGCGACGTCGGCAAGCATTTCACCATCAACCGTATGCTGACGTTCGATTCGGTAAAGCTGCGCCTCGAACGCGAGCAGCCGCTGACCTTCCTCGAATTCAACTACATGATCTTGCAAGCCTATGACTTCCTTGAGCTCTCTCGCCGGGTCGGCTGCCGGTTGCAGATGGGCGGCAGCGATCAATGGGGAAATATCGTCAATGGGATCGAGCTGACCCGCCGGATGGACTCGACCTCGCTCTACGGGCTCACGACCCCACTGATCACCACGGCGGATGGCGGTAAGATGGGCAAGACGGCGGCGGGCGCTGTCTGGCTCAATGCCGAGGCACTGTCGCCTTACGACTATTGGCAGTTCTGGCGGAACACCCAGGATGCCGATGTCGGCCGGTTCATGCGGCTGTTCACCGACCTGCCGCTCGATGATATTGTGCGCCATGAGGCGCTCGAAGGGGCAGAGATCAACGCAGCCAAGCGTTTGCTCGCCTATGAGGCGACCGTCCTTGCCCACGGCGTGCCTGCCGCCAAGATGGCCGAACTAACCGCTGATGCCACCTTTGCCGGTGGACATGGCGATGACTTGCCCAGTCATGCAATCGCGACAGAAGTCATCGGTATCGTCGACGCCCTGATCGCGCTCAACTTCGTGGCGTCGAAGGGGGAGGCCCGGCGCCTGATCGCGGGGGGCGGGGCTCGCATCGACGGAGAAAAAGTGACCGACGAGACGACGGTCATTTCGCCGGGGGCTCAACCGGTGAAGGTGTCGGCCGGCAAGAAGCAGCACGGACTGATCGTGCGATAGGGCTGGTTCCACGCTGGTACAGTAAACCCGCTTTCAACACTATTCCTTCACACAAAAATTGTGGCTCGGGTGCAAGCCTTTCGGTTGTGGAAACAGCCTTCGCCGAACCGCTTGTCGCGCACGTTGCCAAAGTTAACCGTCGCCGCATGGCGCGCCAGGACATCGAGGCCGATACGCTCATGACGGATCGCCAAGGGCGTCTGTCGGGCATCCGCCTGCTCAACCTGTCGGAGGAGGGCTTCATGGCCGTCACCGACATGGACCACTGCGAGCGCGAGCCGGTCCGGATCGACATGCCCGTTGTCGGTTGGGTGTGCGCCGAGATCATCTGGGCGCTGGGCGAACGCATCGGTGCCACTTTCCGCCAACCGCTGACGCCGTTGCAAATGAGCGCCATCGTGGGTGAAATCACGCGCTAACCGGCGCGCAGCAATCCGACCGCTGCATCGCGTTCGAACAGATAGAGCGCCGTCAGTGCAGCCTGCCCCCGTGCTCCTTCCAGTCCGCCGTCGCGATCGACCAGCAGGCGAGCGTCATCTGTTGCGGTGGCAATCATGGCGGTCATCTGTTCGATGCTTGCAAGCCGGAACCGAGCCTCGCCGGATTGCCGCGTGCCAAGCACCTCACCGCCGCCACGCAGCCGCAAATCTTCTTCGGCAATGCGAAAACCGTCGTTCGTCTCGCGCATAAGCGCCAACCGTGCGCGCGACGTCTCGCTGAGCGCATTGCCACGCAGCAGCAGGCACACCGAGCGCGCCGCCCCCCGCCCTACCCGCCCCCGCAGCTGGTGAAGTTGGGCCAGGCCGAAGCGATCGGCCTCCTCGATGACGATCAGTGAGGCGTTGGGCACGTCGACGCCGACTTCGATCACAGTCGTCGCCACAAGCACCGACAGTGCGCCGCTGGCGAATGCTGCCATCACTGCATCCTTTTCGGGCGGCTTCATGCGACCGTGAACCAACCCGACCCGGTCGCCGAAGCGCAGTTTCAGCCCCGCCGCGCGCGCTTCGGCAGCAGCGCGGTCGCTGACTTCGCTTTCTTCGACCAGCGGGCAGACCCAATAGGCCTGCTTGCCGTCGGCAATATGCCGCGCCAGCCCTTCGACGACCTCGTCAAGGCGCTCGCCTGAAATGACCCGCGTTTCGACGGGTGTCCGTCCCGGGGGCATCTCGTCGAGGCGGCTGACATCCATCTCGCCATAGGTGGTGAGCGTTAGCGTGCGCGGGATGGGTGTCGCCGTCATGACAAGCAAATGTGGCGGCGTTTGCGCCTTGGCTGTCAGCAACATGCGCTGGGCGACGCCAAAGCGGTGCTGCTCGTCGACGACGGCGAGGCCCAGCCGCCGGTAGCTGACGGCCTCTTGAAAGATGGCGTGCGTTCCAACGAGAAGGTCAATGCTTCCATCGGCCAGTCCCATCAGCGTCGCTTCGCGCGTCCGCCCCTTGTCGCGTCCGGTCAGCACCGCGATCCTCACGTCCACCCCTGACAACATGCGCGACAGCGAGTCATAATGCTGGCGCGCCAGGATTTCGGTCGGGGCAAGCATCGCCGCCTGTGCTCCGGCCTCTACGGCGATGAGCATGGCGTTGAGCGCGACGAGCGTCTTGCCCGAGCCCACGTCGCCCTGCAGAAGGCGCACCATCGGCGTCGCCTGACGCATGTCGCCTTCGATTTCGCCGATCGTCCGCGTCTGTGCGCCCGTCGGCGCATAAGGTAGCCGTAGCGCACTGCGCAGCCGCCCATTGCCCATCAACGGCGTTCCGCGCCGTCGCCGGGTCGAGGCGCGCACGAGCATCAGCGCGAGCTGGTTGGCAAAAATCTCGTCATAGGCAAGCCGATCACGCGGCAGCGTGTCGTCGGGGTCGGCATGTGCGGCCACAATCGCCCGATGCCAAGACGGCCAACCGCGGGTCGAGAGCAACCCCGGCTCGATCCATTCATCCAGGTCCGGCGCGCGCTCCAGTGCCTGGGCAGCGAACTGGTTGAGCTTCTTGCCCGTCAGCCCTTCAGATAGCGGATAGATCGCCTCGCGCAGGGCAAGCGCCTCGTCCGGGCCGCCGATTTCGGGATGCACGATTTGCCGCGTCTCGCCATAAAGTTCGAGCTTTCCCGAAACGAGGCGAGGTTCGCCCAGCGGCAGCAGCTTCCTGGCGTAGCCGGTATTCGAGCCGAAGTAGGTGAGGGCCAGGTAATCGCCTGAGACATCAACGGCCTGGACATTGAGCGGGCTGCGCGGGCCGCGGCTGCGGTAATCTACCGGCGTAACGACGATCGCGACCGTTTCCCCCGGCACAGCGTCGTCGAGCCGTTCGACCCGGTGGCGGGTGACCGATCCGGTCGGCAGATGGAACAGCACATCGACGACGCGCGACAGGCCGAGGCGGTCGAGCGGTTTGGCGAGCGCGGGGCCGACGCCCTTCAGTACGGCAATCTCGGCAAACAACGGGTTGAGCAGGTCGGGGCGCATGACTAGGGGGATGCCTATCACGAAGTCGGTAGGCAATGAAAATGCCCGCCGACCATTTGGCGTTTGCCGGCAACAAGGAAACCGAATTGGACCGCGAAACCCGCATCAAGCGCCTGCGCTTTCGCAGCTGGCATCGCGGCACCAAGGAAGCCGATATGATGGTCGGCGGTTTCTTCGACCGTTTTTCGGCTGGGTGGAACGAAGCTGATCTCTCTTGGTTCGAAGCGCTGATGGATGAGCAGGACGTTGACATCATGGCCTGGGCGACCGGCGCCGCTGTTCCTCCGCTGCACATTGCCGGGCCAATGCTGACCGCGATGCAGCAACTCGATTACATCACGATACCCAAATGACCGATGTTTCGCGTATCACGCGCGCGGCAGGCCCGCTGACGCTCGCCGGCGTACCGACAGGCTTTCTCCCGTGGTTGATGACCGACCTTGCGCGGGCGGCACCCAGGCGCGCGGTCTTCATCGCGACCGACGAAGCCGAGATGCGCGGTGTAGCCGACACGGCACACTGGTTTGCGCCGGAGGTTCGCGTGCTGACCTTTCCGGCATGGGATTGCCTGCCCTACGACCGCGCCTCCCCCAGCTTGCGTGTCACGTCAGAGCGCATGGCGACCCTTTCGGCCTTGCAGGACAAAGCAGGCGGGCCTCAGTTGCTCGTCACCACCGTCAATGCGGCAACCCAACGCACGCTGACGCCGTTTCGCCTGCGCCAGCTTGTAGCCACGCTTGCGCCGGGTGAGCGGATCGACCGCGACGATCTGGCGAAGTTGCTGCAAGCCAATGGCTATGTTCGCACCGAAACGGTGACCGACGCCGGCGATTATGCCGTTCGCGGCAGCCTGGTCGATCTGTTCCCGAGCGGCATGGACCACGCACTGCGCCTCGATTTCTTCGGCGACGAGATCGAAAGCGTTCGCAGCTTCGACCCTGCCGATCAGCGCACGATCGAGCGTATCGACGGCTTCACACTGCTGCCTGCGTCCGAATCGCTCATCGATGATGACACCGTCAAACGCTTCCGCGGCCGCTATCGAGAGATGTTTGGCGCAACGGCCACGGGCGATCCGCTGTATCAGGCCATCAGTGAAGGGCGCAGGCTGGCGGGCATGGACCACTGGTTGCCGCTGTTCGAGGAAAAGCTTGTCACCCTGTTCGACCATTTGAACGCCGATGACATCATTGTCCGCGATGCTGGCTCGCCAGGTGCCGTCGATGCGCGTTTCGAGGGCATCACCGATTACCACGCAAACCGCGTGCGCGCGGCTTCGAGTGATCCTGGCAGTTATCGACCGCTGGCGGCCGACGCGCTCTATCTGTCCCGCCTGCAATGGGATGCGCTGATTGCCGAACGCCGCGTGCATCTTGTCACGCCCTTCCACGAGCCGGAATCAGGCGCTGTCGTCGATTTCGGCATCGACGGCCCCCGCGACTTCGGGGCAGAGCGCAGCCGCTCTGAAAACGTCTATGAAGCGCTGACCGACTACCGGAAGTTGCTTAAGAAGACCGGGCTCGTTCTTGCCAGCTATTCGGGCGGGTCGCGGCAGCGGCTGGCGGGGCTCGTTGCTGATCACGGGCTGACCGACACCGCCATGGCCGAGAGCTGGCAGGACGCGCAGGGCCTTGCGGCCAAAGGCAAGGTTGCCCTCGCAGTGGTGCCGCTCGACCGCGGGTTCGTCGCGCCGTCGCTTGCTGTTGTCACCGAGCAGGATCTGCTCGGTGACCGGTTGGTCCGCCGCGCTAAGCGCAAGAAGTCGGCGGACGCGTTTCTCAGCGAACTCGCGACCATGTCGCCCGGCGATTACATGGTCCACCGCGACCATGGCATCGGCCGGTTCGAGGGGCTGACGTCGATCCCCGTCGGCCAGTCGCCGCACGATTGCGTGCAGCTGACCTATGCCGGTGGTGACAAATTGTTCGTGCCGGTCGAAAACATCGACGTCCTTTCGCGCTTCGGCAGTGAGAGCGACGGCGTAACGCTCGATCGGCTCGGCGGCGAAGCCTGGCAGCGTCGCAAGTCGAAGATGAAGGAGCGCATCCGCGAGATTGCGGGTGAGCTTATTCTCGTTGCCGCAGAACGCGCCCTCCGCCCGGCTGACGTCATGGCGCCCGATAGCGCCTACAATGAATTCGTCGACCGTTTCCCCTATCAGGAAACCGACGACCAGGACCGCGCCATTGCCGAAGTCATCGATGATCTTGGCGCGGGCAAACCGATGGACCGGCTTGTCTGTGGCGACGTGGGCTTCGGCAAAACCGAAGTCGCACTGCGTGCCGCCTTTGTCGCGGCAATGGCCGGGCACCAGGTCGCCATTGTGTGCCCGACTACCCTGCTCGCCCGGCAGCATCACAAGACATTCGTCGAACGCTATCAGGGTTTCCCGCTGCGCATCGGTCGCCTGTCGCGGCTCGTCGCGCCGAAAGAGGCCACGGAAACGCGCGGCGGTCTGGCCGATGGCACGATGGACATCGTCATCGGCACGCACGCCGTGCTGGCAAAGTCGGTCGAGTTCAAACGCCTCGGCCTCGTCATCGTTGACGAGGAGCAACGCTTCGGCGTGACGCACAAGGAGCGGCTGAAGGCCCTCAAGACCGACGTGCATATGTTGACGCTTACGGCGACGCCCATTCCCCGCACGTTGCAAATGGCGATGTCGGGGCTGCGCGAACTGTCGGTCATCCAGACGCCGCCGGTCGACCGCCTCGCGGTCCGCACCTATGTCATCCCTTGGGACCCGGTTGTCCTGCGGGAGGCCCTGCTGCGCGAACATTATCGCGGCGGGCAGAGCTTCTTCGTCGTGCCGCGCATCGCGGACTTGCCGGACATCGAAGAATTTCTGACCAAAGAAGTTCCCGAGGTACGGGCGGTAACGGCCCATGGGCAGATGTCGCCGACGGAAGTCGAAGACCGCATGTCATCTTTCTACGATCGTAAATATGATGTGCTGCTGTCGACGACGATCGTCGAGAGCGGCCTCGATATCCCCACTGCTAACACCATGATCATTCACCGCGCCGACCGGTTCGGGCTGGCACAACTCTATCAGCTTCGTGGACGCGTGGGCCGCGCAAAGACGCGCGCCTATGCCTATTTCACGACTGCGACGAACCGGCAGATGACCGAGGGCGCCGAAAAACGGCTGAAGGTGCTCAGTGATCTCGACAGTCTCGGCGCCGGGTTTCAGCTGGCGTCGCACGATCTCGACATTCGTGGGGCCGGCAATCTGCTGGGCGACGAGCAATCAGGGCACATTCGCGAAGTCGGGTTTGAACTTTACCAATCGATGCTCGAGGAAGCGATCCTTGAGGCAAAGGCCGGCGGTATCGTTGCCGCGCGCAAGGCCGACCTGTCACCGCAGATCACCATCGACGCGCCGATCCTCATCCCCGAGGACTATGTGCCCGACCTCGATCTGCGCATGTCGCTTTATCGCCGTATCAACGAATTCGACGAGGCCGAGCGGATTGAGGCATTTGGCGCAGAACTGATCGACCGGTTTGGCCCCCTTCCCGATCCGACCGAAAATTTGCTGACGCTAATGTCGATCAAGCTCAATGCCCGCGACGCGCATATCGCCAAGATTGATGTGGGCGCCAAAGGGGCGCTGGTCAGCTTCTGGAACGACAGCTTCCCTAACCTGCCCGGCCTGCTTGCCTATGTCGATCGGCTGAAGGGTACCGCCAAGCTGCGCCCGGATAACAAACTGTCGATCACCCGCGACTGGGCGAGCGACAAGGCGCGGCTGAACGGCGCACTGCAATTGTCTAAGGGGCTCGCAAAAATCGCCAGGTAAAGCGACGTTGTGCGGTAGAACGCGCCAGCCTTACACCTTTGCGGGCCACGGGTTCAGCAGCGAGATCAACCCGTCCACGCCCATGGCCTCGGCAAACAGAAAGCCTTGCCAGTAATTGCAGCCTTCCGCAGCGAGCAGCGCGAGCTGTTCTTCGGTTTCCACGCCCTCTGCCACGACAGCCAGCCCCAGCGAACGCGCCATGTCGATCACGCTGCGAACAACTACGCGGTCGCGCGTGGTTCCCGTGATGTCCTGGGCCAGGCCCTTATCGATCTTGAGATAGTCGAGCGGTAGCGCCTTGAGCCAGGCCAGTGAGGAGTAGCCGGTCCCGAAATCGTCGATGGCAACACGCACGCCGCCGGCCCGCAGCTTGGCGAACACGTCGGCGGCACGCTCCAGATTGTCGATCAACCCGCTTTCGGTGATCTCCACCGTAAGGCGCGACCGGGGGAAGCGCGATGCATCGACTTTCGCCAGAAAAACCTCGGCAAAGTCGGTGACGGCAATGTCATTGGCCGTCAGATTGATGGAAAGGCGAAGGCTAGAGAGAGCGGCGGGCCATGCAGCCGCCTGTGCCAGCGCACGATGTTGCACATGCTGCGACAGGGTCAGCAAATAGTCCGATCGGCTCGCAACGGCGAACAATGTATTGGCCCCAAGATCGCCATGGTCCGGGTGGTTCCAGCGCGCGAGAGCCTCGACACCAACCATGCGCCCTGAAGACACTTCGACCTGGGGCTGAAACAACAGGTCGATTTCATTGTCGTCGAGCGCGCGGCGCAGATCTGATTCCAGGCTGGCATCATAGAGCGCTTCGCCATCGTCATCGGCACCGATCGCACGGATTGCGGAAACGTCCGAAACGCGCGCTTCGGCCAGCGCGAGGCTGGCGCGGCGCAGCAGCCCTGCAGAGTCTTCGCCAACGGCGCTCTCGACCACGCCGATGCGGCACCCGATAGCGACGATCTGTCCCCCGATCATAAATGGCCGGTCGATGCGGTGGCAGATGTCGGCAGCCAGGCTTTCGCCGCGCCCCTGTGGCACCAGCACGGCAAATTCGGCGCCGGAGACTCGCGTGATTGTCGCGGTGGGGTCGACTTCGCGTACGGCGCTGGCAATGCGTTGGGCAACGGCGCCCAGCAGTTCGTCACCAACTTCTCGCCCATAGGCGGCATTCACCGCCTCGAACCGAGTCGCAGCGACCAGCAGCGCCGAAACGCGCCCGGCCTTCAACCGGCGTTTGATTTCGCCGGTTGCTTTGCTGCCTTCGAGGACGAGGCCGACCTTCACACTGGAAGCTGCGCGGCCGGGCACGACGCTGCCCACGATCAGTCGCACAGCCTGGGAAAGCTCGACCTGGGGAAAGGGGCTTGTCAGATAATGCGTCGCACCGGCGTCAATCGCCGCCATAATCCACTTGATGTCACGACCAGGCACGATCGCGAGCACCAACGCGTTTCCCGCCAATTCCCGAATGGCCGCGAGCGCTGAAATGCCGTCGTCGCGAAGATCGATGATGACGCCGACAGCACTTGTCTCGCGGACGCGGTCCAACGCCTTGCCAAACTCGCGCGCGCCCACGACGTTCCAGCCAGTACGCGACAAGGCCGTCACGAGCGCGTTGCGGTTGACGCTCGACATCGCCAACACAGTCGGCTGGGTGGAATCGGATAGGGGGCTACTCAGAACGACTCCTGTAAGGCCGGGCAGGTTAGCCGCGCCGCTTGTCGTGCACCAAGGGTAAATGTAACAGCAAGACCGGATGACAGGCATAACGACGCAGGCCGCCACGGCAATGCACGACGGTCTCGGTCGGCATATCGATTATGTGCGCCTATCGCTGACGGACCGGTGCGACATGCGCTGCCGATACTGCATGGCCGAAGAGATGGTCTTTTTGCCGCGCAGCGAAGTGCTCAGCCTCGAGGAAATTGCCGAGTTGGCCCGCCGTTTCGTGGCGCGGGGCGTGAGCCGCATTCGCCTGACCGGTGGCGAACCGCTGGCGCGGCGCGGCGCCGTTCAGGTGGCGAGCGAAATCGGCAAGCTCATCGGCCAGGGTCTGAACGAGCTTACCCTGACGACCAACGCGACGCACCTGGCCGAACATGCCGCTGGCTTGTGGGAAGCAGGGATCCGTCGGATCAACGTCAGCCTCGATTCGCTCGACCCATCGCGGTTCAGCTACATCACACGTAAGGGTGACTTGCAGCGCGTGCTGGCGGGGATCGAGGCGGGACGGCAACGCGGTTTTTCAATCAAGATCAATATGGTCGCGCTTAAGGGCCTGAACGAAAACGAAATCGTGCCGATGCTACGCTGGTGCGGCGCAAATGGTTTCGGCTTGTCACTGATCGAAACCATGCCACTGGGCCAGATTGACGACGACCGCACGGATCGGTTCCTGCCGTTGACGCAGGCCCGCGCACTCATCGAAGCGGAATATGCCCTTGTGCCGAGCGCCAAGCGCACAGGTGGGCCTGCGCGATATTGGCAGGTTCCCGCGCTCGGTGTCACGCTCGGCCTT
>JBMOGG010000067.1:0-14549 GCA_049318505.1 Sphingomonas sp.
ATTTGATTTTGTCATTAGCGCATGGCGGCCTTTCACGCCATGCATGGCATTGAACAGCGTCGTGCAACATGACGATCTTAATGCTTCACACCTGTGGACACCTCGTCCGTTCTCCGAATGCCGTCTCCTTGACGCCGTTTGAACTCGCGTCAGGCAAGCACGCAAGCACCGATGTGAATCGAGCGACGTGTTCAAAATTGTCGTTCAAGCCCGTCCAGAACCCGGTAGCACGGCAGCACCTGCGCCACGCTCGAATTGGGTTCGCGCCCTTCGCGGATGGCGGCGATGAATTCGCGGTCCTGCAGTTCGATGCCATTGTTCGACAATGCGACGCCCGTCAGATCAATGGGCTCATCCTTGCCCGTCACCAGATCGTCGTAGCGCGCAATGTAGGTCTCGGTGTCGCCGATATAGCGGAAGAACGTGCCGAGCGGCCCGTCGTTGTTGAAACTCAGCGACAATGTACAAATTGCGCCGCTTTCGGCCTTCAGCTGGATCGACATGTCCATCGCGATACCGAGTTCGGGGTGATGCGGCCCTTCGATCGCGTTGGCTTTGACGATAGGCCCGGCCTGATAGGCGAACAGGTCTACGGTATGCGCGGCGTGGTGCCACAGCAGATGATCGGTCCAACTGCGCGGCTGTCCCCTGGCATTCATGTTCTTGCGGCGAAAGAAATAGGTCTGCACGTCCATCTGCTGGATGTTGAAGTCGCCCGCGACGATGCGGTCGTGGACATACTGGTGCGAAGGATTGAAGCGGCGCGTGTGGCCGACCATGCAGGTGAGGCCGGTCGCGACCTGCTTGGCGAGCACAGCTTCCGCATCGGCCAGAGAATCCGCCAGCGGGATTTCGACCTGCACATGCTTGCCCGCATCCATGCACATGATTGCCTGTTCGGCGTGCATCTGCGTCGGCGTGCACAGGATAACGGCATCGACATCGTCGCGGGAAAGCGCATCCGCCAGCTCACTCGAGCTGTGCTTCGCGCCGTATTTTGCGGCCACGGCCGCGGCCTGTTCCGCCGTGCGGCTGACGACCGAGATGATCTCGACCCCGTCGATCAGTTTCAGCCCGTCGAGATGCTTTTCCCCGAATGCACCGGCGCCGGCGAGTGCGATCCTCATGGCATTTTCTCCAATATGATATGCCCCAGCGCTGTGTTGCTCGCGGGCACGTGATAGTGACGGTGAAGTTCGCGCACGTTCGGCCCCAGCGCGCCGCGCATGATCAGCCACATGACCAGCTCGATCCCCTCGCTGCCGGTTTCGCGCAGATATTCAATGTGTGGAATTTGGCGCAGCCGCAGTGGGTCGGCGGTCAGGTCATCAAGAAATTGCGTATCCCATGCCTTGTTGATGAGGCCCGCGCGCGGGCCCTGTAGCTGGTGCGACATGCCGCCCGTGCCCCAGATTTGTACGTTCAGATCCTCGGGATAGCTTTCCACCGCTTTGTGGATCGCCTCACCCAGCGCCCAGCAGCGATTGCCCGATGGCGGTGGATAGACGACCACATTAACGGCGAGCGGGATCACTTTGCACGGCCACACTTCCGGCTGGCCGAACATCAGGCTTAGCGGGACAGTCAGGCCATGATCAACGTCCATCTCGTTGATGACGGTCATATCGAATTCATCGAGAATTAGGCTCTGTGCGATGTGCCAGCCAAGATCCGGATGCCCCTCAACATCGGGCACCGGGCGTGGGCCCCAGCCTTCGTCGCAGATGCCGAACCGCTCAGCACAGCCGATCGCGAAGGTGGGGATAATACGCATGTCGAATGCGGACGCATGGTCGTTGTAGACGAGGATCACAACGTCCGGTTTTTCTTGCGCGATCCACCGTTTGGACCAATCGTAGCCGGCGAATACTGGCTGCCAATATGGTTCGCGTGTTTTGCCATGGTCGATCGTCGCTCCAAGCGCCGGGACATGGCTTGTTGCGACACCGGCGGTTATGCGGGCCATCAGTTTTTGTCCCTGATCGAACGATTGCCGACAACGGAACGCCCCCCAGCAACCATCATCGCCTGATAGCTTTCGGGGTTCATGCCGGTCATTGTGCCGACGGCCTGCAAATAACTAATCTCGTCCGTGAAGAACACTTTGGCCAGAAAGTATATATTTCCCCCCTCATCGAGGGCCGCGTTGTAATCACGGTCGAGAATTGCCCGCTTCTGTTTCTCTGTCATCGGCCATTCGTCGATATAGGCGCGCTCATCTGCCTTCCAGCGCTTGCGATTTTCGGCCTCCATCAGGCTCATTGCAAATTGGTTCACCCAGTATCCTTTGCGGGCGCGGGCAGCAGTGTACACACGTGTACCGGGGATGTCCTCAAGTTCGGCAAGATAAGCGTGGATGTCGGTCATGCTGTCTTATCTATCCATGTAAAAGGTAGCGGCGCTTCTCGAAAGGCAAAGCGATTTAGGTGCTTCTCAACGACGTTTTGTATTGCATCAATGTCCTTCTCTGCGTAGGTTCGCAAAGTGACCGTTAAGCTCTCCGCTGCTGCAAGCAAATCAACCTCGCCTATCTGCAATGATATCTTTCCGGATTTAGTACAGAATTCAACCGCAAATTTGTGATTCCAATGCTTGCACAGCTGTTGCAAGTAACGGCTTCCATTCGCTGTTGTCACAACACCGGTTCGGACCTTCATATTAATCTTGCCTTTATTTGTGCATCTAGGCGAGGGAACACGCGCCGGGCGTTTCCCTCGAAGATCGCGTGGCGCTCGTCATCGCTGATGTCTAGGGCGTCGATGTAGCGCCTGGTGTCGTCGAAGTAATGCCCGGTGGTCGGGTCGATGCCGCGCACCGCGCCGACCATTTCACTCCCGAAAAGGATATTCTTTGTATCAATCACTTTGGCCAACAGGTCGATCCCCGACTGGTGATACACGCAGGTGTCGAAGAACACGTTGTTCATGACATGCTCGGAAAGATCAGGCTTTTTCAGCATGTCAGCGAGGCCGCGATAACGCCCCCAGTGATAGGGAACCGCGCCGCCGCCATGCGGAATGATGAAGCGCAGCGTCGGGAATTGCGCGAACAGATCTCCCTCAATCAGCTGCATAAACGCGATCGTGTCTGCCGCGATGTAGTAGGCGCCGGTCGCATGGAGCCCTGGATTGCACGAGCCCGAGACGTGGATCATTGCGGGCACGTCGAGCGCGACCATTTTTTCGTAGATCGGAAACCAGTACGGGTCGGTCAGCGGCGGCGACTGGAAATGGCCGCCGCCCGGATCGGGGTTCAGGTTGCAGCCGATGAATCCCATACCGACACAGCGCTCGAGCTCGGCCACCGAAGCGGTCAGGTCCGCACCCGGCGATTGCGGCAACATGCAGACGGGCGCAAAAATCTCGGGATAAAGCCCCGCGACCCTCCCGATCAGGTCGTTGCACGCCCGCGCCCAGGCGATCGCCACGCCCTGATCACCGACATGCGGGGCCATCGCCGAGGCACGCGGCGAAAAGATTGTCATGTCGGCCCCGCGTTCGCGCAGCAGACGCAGCTGGTTCGCCTCGATGGTTTCGCGGATTTCGTCGTCGGTGATCGCCGGGTAGGGCGGGGCAGGCTCGCCCGCTTTGAACGCGGCGACCTGCGCTGCGCGCCAGGCGTCATGTGCAGGGGGCAGGACGGTGTAATGGCCATGGCAGTCGATGATCATGCGGCCATGTCCCTCTGCCGTATCACAGTCCCGCGCGTCATCACGGGATCGATGCCCAGCGCAACCAGCGTTTTGGCGACTTCTTCCATCTCCGCCGCGCGCCTAGACCCGTGGGTCGTCATGCGTTCGATGTTGTAAGCGGCCTTGCTTGCCCAATCGCCACCCAGCGACGCGAGCACTTCATCGGCGACGCCCGCCGCCTCGCCCGCGAGCATCATTTCGGCGGTCAGCGCCTCAATCCCCTTGACCATCACTGACCGGATCATCTTGACGGATGAGGCACGTCCGACGTCACCAGGCAGGGCGCGGGCATTCGAGAAACCTTGGGCTGCCAACATGTCCGCGCCTTCACTGGCATGCGGACCCGACAACAGCAGGGGCACGGCCAGCCGCGCCGGCTCGACAGGTGCCATCACCGCGACATCGACATAGCGCCCGCCCGCTGCCTCGATCGCAAGCGCTGCTCCGCGCTTGGTATCGGGCGCGACCGAATTCATGTCGAAGAAAAACGTATCGGCGTCGAGAAGCGGCGCGGCACTCTGCGCCGCTGCGAGCGCCTGATCGGCGGTGACGAGGCTCAGAACAGCATCTGCGCCGTTCAAAACGCCGACCATGTCGTCCTCGGCGGCAATGCCATCGCGCTTGGCCGGATCGCTGTCATAGGCGGCCATGGCGCCCAGCCCGCCGGCGACAAAGCTCCGCCCCGCTTCACCGTAACCGATAAGAACGACTTTCGATGCCATGGCGTCCGGCTAGTGAGCTTGAGCGGCACCTCGCCAATCGGAATGCAGTTCCGTATATTATCTTTAGCTAATTGACAGTTTCAGCCGGTCGATGAAGTTCTGCTGCATGTCCGTCGGCCGCCACCCGCTGCGCGTCGTGATGCCGATGGTCCGGCGCAGCTCGGCGGGCGGGTCACCGATTTGGGTGAGCCACCCTGCCTCGAGCTCGACGGCGACCTGATCGGGCGAGAGCAGGGTCAGGAAGTCACTGTCGAGTAACATCTGGCGGATGGTGATGACCGACCCGCATTCGACCGGCACAGGGGGCAGGGGGACGTTTGCCCGGTCGAACATCCGTTCCCACAACAAGCGCAGCGGCGTGCCAGGGCCGGATATCGTCCAAGGGTAGGCCGCGAGGCGGGCGGGCGAGAGGTCGAGCGTCTTTGCGAGCGGATGCAGTGCTCGCGCGATCACAACCGGCTGGTCCTCGAACAAAGGCCGCTGCTCGACATCATCGCCCGGTGCGGGGTCGCGCAGTGCGCCGATGAGTAGATCGATCTCGCCGTCGCGGAGCGGCTCGATCAACTCGGCATGCGACCCCTCGACGATCCTGATTTCGATATCCGGGTGCGCGCGGTGGAAGACTGTCACGGCAGCGGGTAGCAGGCGCGCCCGCGACAGCGGCATAGCGCCCACGGTGATACGGCCTGTCTCACGGCCGCGCAGCGCCGCGACTTCGGACAGGCCCGCAACCAGTTCCGCGCGCGCCAGCCGGAACGCGCGGACCGTGCGCCGCCCGGCATCGGTGAATGCAATGCCCTTGCCGCGCCGCTCGACGAGCACGCGGCGCAAGCCGATCGCCAGATCGCCGACCGCGCGGTGGAGGGTCGGCTGCGACAAGCCGGTGGCAGCACTTGCCCCGGGATAGCTGCCGGCGTCGGCAAGCGCGATCAGCGCACGCAACTGTGCCAGGGTGACGCGCGGGGACGCGATATGGGCAAGCGCGGCCTCGATCCGCGGTGCCAGGACCAGCGCTGGCCGCGTCGGAACCATCCCGCCGGGGCGCCGCTCGAACAGCGGCTCGCCGAATTCGCGCTCGAGCTTTGCGAGGCCTTGGGTGAGCGCAGGCTGGGTCAGGCTGACCGCCTGCGCCGCCGCGGACAGGCTGCCGAACCTTGCCGTCGCGGCCAGCGAAGCCAGATGGCGAAGGTTGAGCGCTTCGAGCTGCATCCAACAGGATTAGCTCGATCTTATAGCAGCCCGCAACTTCCGAATTGCCGCCCTGTGCTTCCCATATATGAACTTGGGACGCCCTGCAGAGAGGTCTTGGCCATGTCCGGCATTGTCATGCAAAACATCGCTCGCGCCGCGCCCGAGGTCATCGACGCCCTCGCCTTATGCGGTGTCGCAACCGTTCATGAGGCGCAAGGGCGCACTGGCCTGCTCGCCAGCTACATGCGCCCGATCTACACCGGTGCGCGGATCGCGGGGTCGGCGGTGACCATCTCCTCGCCGCCCGGCGACAACTGGATGCTCCACGTCGCCATCGAACAGCTGGCAGTAGGCGACATCCTCGTCCTCGCGCCCACCAGCCCGTGCGAAGACGGCTATTTCGGTGACCTGCTCGCCACTTCGGCACAGGCGCACGGTTGCCGTGGGCTCATTATCGACGCCGGAGTCCGCGACATCCGCGACCTGACCGAAATGGGCTTTCCGGTGTGGTCGAAGGCGGTCAGCGCGCAAGGCACGATCAAGGCATCGCTGGGCTCGGTCAACGTTCCCATCGTTTGTGCCAATGCGGCCATCCAACCCGGCGACGTTATCGTGGCCGACGACGACGGCGTCTGTGTCGTCCCGCGCGCAAACGCCGCCGAGGTGTTGGCCAAGGCGCGGACACGCGAAGCCAATGAGAGCGAAAAGCGCGCAAGGCTCGCGGGCGGCGAACTCGGCCTCGACATGTACAAGATGCGCGACAAGCTCGCCGAGATGGGTCTTAAATATGTCTGACCGCGCTGTCCGGTGTATGTGGATGCGCGGCGGCACGTCGAAGGGCGGCTACTTCCTCAAGGACGACCTGCCCGCTGATCGCGATGCCTTCCTGCTGCGCGTGATGGGCTCGCCCGACCCGCGCCAGATCGACGGGATGGGCGGGGCCGATCCGCTGACAAGCAAGATCGCGGTGGTCCGCAAATCCAACCGTCCCGGCGTCGACGTCGACTATCTGTTCCTGCAGGTCTTCGTCGATCAGGCTATCGTCACCGACCAGCAGAATTGCGGTAATATCCTCGCCGGGATCGCACCGTTCGCGCTTGAGCGCGGGCTTGTGTCGGCCACTGGCAACGAGACCCGCGTTACCATCTTCATGGAGAACACCGGCCAGATCGCCGTGGCGACGATGGCAACACCGGGCGGCGTGGTGACTTATGACGGTGACGCCCGCATCGACGGTGTCCCGGGTACGGCGGCCCCCATAACCCTTGAATTTCGCGATACTGCGGGGTCGAGCTGCGGCGCGCTGCTCCCGACTGGCAATGCGGTTGATATGGTCGACGGCGTGGCGTGCACCCTGATCGACAATGGTATGCCCTGCATCGTCCTCAGAGCCACCGATGTCGGCGCAACCGGCTATGAAGATCGCGACGCGCTCGATGCGGCGGAAGCGATCAAAGCGAAGATCGAAGCGATCCGGCTGAAAGCGGGACCGTTGATGAACCTGGGCGACATCACCGGCAAATCGGTACCGAAAATGATGCTTGTCGCTTCGCCGCGCAATGGCGGCACGGTTACCGTCAGAAGCTTCATCCCGAAGCGCGCGCACGCGAGCATCGGTGTCCTTGGCGCAGTCAGCGTGGCGACGGCTTGCCTCTTTCCCGGCTCGCCCGCGGCCGAGGTTGCCTTGGTGCCCGATGGTCCCCGCAAGATACTGTCGGTCGAGCACCCGACCGGCGAAATGACTTGCGTGATCGAAACCGACGCAGAGGGTGTGGTCGTCTCGGCGGCGCTGCTCCGGACTGCGCGCAAATTGATGGACGGGATGGTATTCGGATGAGTGAGCGTATTGTCAGCTGGCACCCCGACCCATCGACACCTCGCTTTGTGCCTCCGCCGGGCGCAATCGATGCACATTGCCACGTGCTCGGTCCGCAGGACCAGTTTCCATTCAGCGCGAAGGCAAAATACCTGCCCGCCGACGCGGGTCCCGAGATGTTGTTCGCGCTACGCGACCGGCTGGGCTTTGCGCGCAATGTAATCGTGCAGGCTAGCTGCCACGGCACCGACAACGCCGCGACCCTTGATGCCATTGCCAAATCGGAAGGGAAGGCGCGCGGCGTGGCGGTCGTCGACCCTACTATCAGCGCGCGCGATCTGGCTGCCTTACACGACGGCGGGATGCGCGGTGTCCGCTTCAATTTCCTGAAACGCCTGGTCGACAATGCGCCGAGGGACGCTTTCCTTGAGCTTGCGAGAAGGCTCCCGGCGGGCTGGCACGTGGTCGTTTATTTCGAGGCTGATATCCTGGCCGAACTTCGGCCGTTCATCGATGCCGTTCCCGTGCCGCTGGTCGTCGACCACATGGGGCGGCCAGACGTGATGCAAGGGCCCGATGGCGCCGATATGCGGGCGTTTCGTGATTTGCTCGACAGTCGGGACGACATCTTCTTCAAGGCGACCTGCCCCGACCGGCTCGATCCAGCGGGCGCCCCTTGGGACGCGTTTGCCAGAGCCGTCGCGCCACTTGTCGCTGACTATCCTGATCGCGCACTGTGGGGCACCGACTGGCCGCACCCGAACATGCAGGACGCCATTCCGGATGATGGGGCGATTGTCGACATGATTCCGCGCATCGCACCTACCTTGGCGCATCAAATGGCTATGCTGATCGATACCCCATCGGCCTTATACTGGTCGTCTTAGGGTGGTGGCGGAGTAGTTAGAGTCGAATATCGATAAGGGCTGCAGGGGGTGCTTGGGTCGCCAGTTGCGCTGGGCAGCCAAGATGTGCTGGCTGCACTAGTGGAGTATTTCGTCACCCGTGGGCTGCGGGCGCATACACGGCCAGGCAAAGTCCCCGAGTTTATCGCCAATGCCGGGCAGGCATGGCTTGCGAAGAAGGACGCGAGGATGCTCTACATCATACCCGACGGCCTGTGAGAGAATGGCTACTTCGAGAGCGTCAACCGCTCGATGCTGCCGGGCGGATTGTACAACCCCGCCCGCAAGGGCACGATGATAGGCCCGGACTCTACTTATGAGTGGAGGAGAAAAAGGGAGCACGTCAATCCGGCCTTTTCGCGAGCAGCTGGTGAAAGTACGGGTGATTGCGAAGTTTCTCGGGCTTTTTTGATGTGCGGGTGAAGGTCAGCGGCTATCTGCCGAGGGGCAGGCAGATCATCGATGCGACTTGATTGCCGCGCCGCTTTGGCACTTGGTCGACTTGCGGGCCGTCATTTCTGATGCGGAAGATCGGGGCCTGATTGGTCGGGCATACCCCTAGATCTTAAACAGCTTTTCAGCGTTTTCTTGAAAAAACGCGCGCAGAATAGGCAGGTCCATGTCCATCTCATCTAGGCGCGCGACCTCGGACGGCTCAAATTGATAAGGGTAATCCATTGCGTACATAACGCGATCAACGCCAAGAACCTGCTGACAAAACTTGATCGACGGCTCCCAAGCGACGCCGCTGTTCGTGACCCATATGTTATGGCGGAAGTAGTCGCTTATCTTTCGCTTGAGTGGTTTCATCGATTCGTAGCGCTTCGAGACAACCCCCGCGCGATGCATGTAATCTAGCCGATACAGCGTGAACGGCAGGGATTCACCGACATGCCCAATAACCAGCTTGAGCGCTGGAAAGCGGTCGAAAACACCGGCGATTATGATGCGGAGCATGTGCATGCCAGTCTCAACGCTAAAGCCGTAGATCGCGCCATCTAAACCCCTCTCCAAAAGCGGCATCAGCATCCGAGGCGACGGAGTAAAAGGATGAAGATAGATGGGTACGTCGGCTGCTTCAGCTGCAGCGAAAATGTCCCAGAACTTCGGGTCATCCAGATACTCGCCCATCGTATGCGAGTTGATGATGACGCCTTTTAGCCCGAGCTGACTCGTTGCGCGCTCTATTTCCTTCGCAGCATGCGTTGGATCCTGAGGGGCGCAAGCGGCAAGCCCGACAAAGCGCGACGGATGGGCCTTGCAGGCCTCCGCGAGCATATCGTTCGCCGTAATCGAGAACGGGCATGCAACTTCTTTTGGCATGACCTGAACGCCGGGCGACGTCAAAGAGATCACCTGTGTATCAATCCCAGCTTCATCCATGGCGGCGAGGCGGCGGTCGCCCAAGTCGGCTAAGCTATCGATGATGTAGCGAGCACGAGCGCTAGGGCTTTCGAGGTAGAACCTGAACATCGTGTTGAAGCCAGGATCGTCCAGGCTGTTACTGTTGAGCAACTGCCGATAAATGTTCAGCATTTCGACCGGACAGAACGCCTCTTCGGTGGCAATCCGTCTGTACTGCGCTTTTCCCGGGCGGGCCGTGGTATCCTCGATTAGTGTCGGAGGAAGCTGTGACATGTGATGATCCCTCATATTATTCCGAGCCGCCCGGGGGCGCTATCTGTCGCTAGATGTTTGCGCCGCATCGAGCCCGGTCAGAATGCCACCTTGCGCCTGAGCTGGCGTGGGTTCAGTGCAAACCTCTAGCCGACAATAAGCGCCCTCGCCTCAGGCCATGACTGAGTTCCGAAGACTCGAAGGTCTCGCGTCAGGTCTTCGGCACACCAGTCCAGAAACGTCGGTTTGAAGGTCGGGCGAGCTTTGATCCGATCAAACCAGTCGGTCAGATGGGGACGACTCTCAGTCCACAAGCCCGACATACCCATCATATCTAGGCGGTTGACATAGGGCGTCAGACCTATGTCCGCGAGCGAGAACGTATCGCCCGCCAACCAAGAATGGCTCCGAAGGTCATCGTCCATCTTTTGTAAGTAGCGATCATAGAGCTTGAATTTGTCGCCTACGCCCGGAGTCTGGAATCCGAGCATCACAAGTTGCTTCTTGCGCTCGTGCCATGTCGGCGTCACCGAGATCGGGGGGGTGCTTTCGAGAAACTGACGCAGATCAGGTTCCGGTAAGCGGGCAAGGATGTGTCGGTGGCATGAGACGAAAGTCACTTCGCCACAGGCCGGATGAATATGCTCATCGACGGCCTGGGTCCATAAGCGCATCTTTGCCCGCCCGTACGGAGTATCTGGCTTCAGAGCAGGCCCATCGAACGCCTCGTCTACGTACTCACAGATTACGGTCGACTCCGTCAATACCATGCCATCATGGACAAGCGTGGGCACCAACGCCTTCGGATTTAGCTTCATATATGCGGGGTCGAATTGGTCGCCCTTCAGAATGTCGAGATAGTGCCCCGTCCACTGGGCGCCCTTTTCATTCAGTGCATACCGCACCTTAGCGGCACAGACTGACGAACCATGATGGTAGAGGTCTAGAGACATATGCGCTCCTATCCAAAAATTTTCAGGTGTTGACTGAGCCGCCGTCGATCGCGATCGTCTGGCCGGTAATGAAGTCGCTCTCGGATGAGGCGAGGAAAATTAGGGCTCCCACCAAGTCTTGTGGATAGCCATCGCGTTTTATCGAACGGCTTGCGAGTACTGGCTCACGAAAGTCGTCGATATGCTGGCTATTAGCGGAAATGCTGTCGCTCATGATTAACCCTGGGGCCAATGTATTGACGCAGATATCGTAGGCTCCGAGTTCGCGGGCGAGGGAGCGTGTAAAACTTAATATCGCTCCCTTGGAGGTGGCATAGTGCACCATGCGCGACATGCCTTTGTAAGCAACACCCGAACTGATGTTGATAATCTTGCCGCAGCGGCGAGCCTTCATCGAAGGCGCTACGTGTTTCACCATGAGGAATGGCCCTCGGATGTTGACGGCCATTACCGCGTTCCAAAGGTCTGATTCGATTTGATCGACATCGGTCGCATCAAGTGACGAGAACAGCGCCGCATTGTTAACCAGAATGTCAATTGGCCCAATTGAGCTTTCGACCTGCTCAACAAAGGCTTTCACCGCCGGTTCGTCACTGACATCGAGTAGGCGCTCAACGATTCTGTCTTGGCCGAATTCTGCACGGTTATCGGTTGTGGGCGGAACTATGTCTGCGAGGACGACGGTTGCGCCTTCCCGCGCGAGAGCGCTCACGTAGAAGACGCCCAACCCCTTCGCGCCTCCCGTAACAACCGCGACCTTGCCGTTCAGACGTCCCATCGAGTCTCCCCACTGCGCAACCATTGAAGCGTCATTGTGATTGGGAGCATATCGCTAGCCATAATGTTGTACAAGTCCAATCCTACCGCGCTTGGTTGATTGACATTTCCTCTACGTCGTTCACTGGCATTTAGGTCGATAAAATAACTACCTAATGGGATGCAACCAGACTCTATCGTAAGCTCGCGTCCGTCACTCTTGACGGAAAATCGCGAATCGGGCAATCTAATGTTCAACAATAATTGGGGAGGGGTAGATGGCAAACATTGTGACGCAAACTGCGCTGCTTACAGGGGCTTGTGCACTCTCCTTTGTTGCAGCGGGCGCATCCGCTCAGACGACATTAGGTACAGCAACGCCGTCGGGCGCATCCGAGTCGAGCGGTGCACGGGCGAGCGATGGCGCTCAGCTTGAGGAAATCATCGTCACTGCAAGAAAGAGGGCTGAGAACCTCCAGGATGTGTCCGTTTCGGTGGACGCAGTGAGTGGGCAGGCCCTTCAGAATCTCGGCGCCGCACGTTTTGAGGACGTGCGTTTGCCTGCGGTGCGTATCGGACAGGGCGGTTTTACCGACTCGTTGTTCATTCGGGGCGTCGGCTCTGGAAACAATCAGGGTTTTGAGCAGTCTGCGCCGATCTTCATCGATGGCGCCTGGTTCGGCAGTTCGCGGACAGCGCGAATGGGATTTCTCGATCTCGAGCGCATTGAGGTCCTAAAGGGGCCCCAACCTACCTACTTCGGCAAGAACGCAATTGGCGGTGCGATCTCGGTTGTCACGCGAAAGCCAACAAAGGAATTCGAAGCGGGGATCGATTCCACCTATGAGTTTAACCAGCAGGAGCTCTCGACCACTGCCTATGTCTCCATCCCGTTAACAGACAACTTTGGCATCCGGGTGGCCGGCCGTTTTCGGAATCTCGACAAGGGTTGGCTGTTTAACACCGCGACGGGTACGAATGATCCCCGCCAAGAGGATCGGGTGGGCCGTATTTCTGCCCGCTGGGAGGCAACGGAAAACCTGGTGTTCAACGCTAAGTATGAGCAGGGGAAGGTCCGCCAGTTCGGACGTGAAACTCAGCTGTTCGCTTGCAATCCGACGTCGACGATCATCAATCGCACGCTCGAAGATTGTGAGTTAAACCGCACGCGTGCTGTGAGATTTGATCCCGCAGCTTTTGGCGTGGCTCTGCAGCTCTGGAGGCCAAACCTTCCCTATCCTGAGTATAGCGAGGTTACGCTCAAGGCCGCGCAGATGACCATCGATTGGGAGTTGGGAGGAGGTTACAGCATCCGAAGCCTGATGAGTTTCTATGATCAGAACGCGTACCAGGCAACACTGCCGGCTCACCAAGTCAATACTCGCACCGCCGCGCAGCTTAGAGACGATGCGCAGAACTTCAGCCAGGAGCTTCGAATCGAGAGTCCTCGAGACAAGGCATTCTCCTGGACGTTGGGCTTTTACCATGACAAGGGCAACCTCGTGTCGCTTCCTACCGTCGGGCTTCCGATCGTGCTGGCTGGACGGATCAACACGGCCGGGATCGACCAGGATGATGAAACTTGGTCGGTCTTCGGCGAAGGCGTCTTTAAGCTGAGCGATCCGTTGGCGCTGAAGTTGGGTGGTCGTTGGTCACAAACGAGAAAGATCGGTCTTGGTCAGCGCCGCACGTATCAGGTCAACCCATTCCCTCCGACCGGAGTCCCGACCACGATTACCCTGTTGACGACACCAGCTCAGGGTACTTTCGACGTAAACTTCGATCGTACGGATTCGAGCTTTGACCCTGCGGTAACACTAGAATTCAAGCCGGAACGCGGCAAACTTTTTTATCTGTCTTGGCGTCAGGGATTCAAAGCGGGCGGACTAGATCACAACCTTGGTTCCTTTGGGGCAACGGTTACGAATCTGGCAGCCGCCAACCAGTTCAAGCCTGAAGAAGTTAGGTACTATGAGGCGGGCGGAAAGCTATCATTGCTTGATCGTCGCATGAACCTCAACATCAGTGCGTTTCGTGGAGACTACAAGAACCTGCAGGTCGCAGTATATGATGCCGAGCTCGCGCTGTTTCGCACGGTCAATGCTGCGAAATCCCGATCGCAGGGCGTTGAAGCCGACCTTGCTTTCGCACTTACGCCTGAGCTGACGCTCAATGCTTCGGTCAACTATCTGGACTCGAAATATCTCGATTTTAAAGGTGCTGCATGCTACCTGAATCCGCCGCAAACGGCTGCGCAGGGTTGTCTGCCAGTTGCTGGCGCGCCTGCGGGTACGAACGCTCAGGACCGATCGGGTCAGCCCACTCAGTTTGCACCAGAATGGTCGGGCAGTGCCAGTATTCAATATCAGGCGCCAGTCGGCCTCCGGCTGTTCGGCAGTGACGTCAAGTTCAGTGGCCAGGTCGACTGGCTTTGGACCTCGAGTTACTTCACGGACAACTTTGGGGACCCGGACACGCTCGTAAATGCCTTCTCGAAGTTCGACGCTCGGGTCGCCTTGGCCGCCGATGATAATGCGTGGGAGTTCGCGCTGATAGGCCGCAACTTGACCGACATTCTCGTTCCGGTTTGGGTCGGCAACCAAGTCGCTGGCGGCAACAATTCGAGCCACTTCGCAATTACGGATCGTCCTCGCCAGCTCGCGCTTCAGCTGAAGGTTCGCTTCAGGTAGTTTGGTGCATCGGGTTCGTTATCCTCAGCCCGACCGCGATTGCTCCCGCGATCAAGGGTCGCCCATGACGGGCGAGCCCTTGGCCTTAGGGTGGACAGTCACTTCACTGTTTCGCCGCAAAGCCTGATATTGTCTTCTTGGCGCGATGAGATCTTGGTGATGGCGGCTGCTCAAAGATCGACGGGGGATACTCAGTCTGCGTAGCTTG
>JBMOGG010000068.1:0-14540 GCA_049318505.1 Sphingomonas sp.
TGCTAGGCTGGATCGCTGGAACCGCTTGATGGTCTGAGCTTGGCTCAGCCCATCAATTCGGCCTCCAGCTTCTTCGCCATGTCTTCGATATTTTCCGGCGGCCACCCCGGGATATCCATCCCGAGGCGCAGCCCCATGCTCGAGAGCACTTCCTTGATTTCGTTCAGGCTCTTGCGGCCAAAGTTCGGCGTGCGCAGCATCTCTGCCTCGCTCTTGCCGACCAGGTCGCCGATATAGATGATGTTGTCGTTCTTCAGGCAGTTGGCGCTGCGCACCGACAGTTCCAGCTCGTCGACCTTCTTGAGCAGGTAACGATTGAGCTGGTTGGTGTCGCTCTCGCTCACCGCGGCCCCGCCGCCGAAGCCGCCGGTCGCACCGCTTGGTGCTGCCATGCCGATAATCGGCGACTGGCTGACCGCCGCGCTATCGTCGAAGTGGACGAACAAGCTCAGCTGGTCCTGCAGGATGCGCGCGGCATAGGCCACCGCGTCCTCGGGTGCGATCGTGCCGTCAGTCTCAATCGTGAGCGTCAGCTTGTCATAGTCGAGCTCCTGGCCGACGCGGGTGTTTTCCACCTTGTACGCGACCTGCTTGACGGGTGAGTAAAGCGCGTCGATCGGGACCAGGCCGATCGGCGCGTCGGCCGGGCGGTTGCTGGCGGCGGCGACATAGCCCTTCCCCGTGTCCGCGGTCAGTTCCATATTGAGCGTCGCGCCTTCGTCGAGGTGACAGATCAAAAGCTCAGGGTTCATCACCTCGATGTCGCCTGACATAGCGATCATGCCCGCGGTGACGTCGGCAGGGCCGGTCGCACTCAGCTGGAGGCGCTTGGGCCCTTCGCCCTGCATGCGCAGCGCGATCTGCTTCACGTTCAGCACGATGTCGGTCACATCCTCGCGGACGCCGGCCAGCGAGCTGAACTCGTGGAGAACGTTCTCGATCTTGATGCTGGTGACGGCGGCGCCCTGCAGGCTCGACAGCAGTACGCGACGCAGCGCGTTGCCGAGTGTCAGGCCAAAACCACGCTCGAGCGGCTCAGCGATGAACGTCGCGCGACGCTTGGTATCGCCGCCCGTTTTCTTTTCGAGCGCGACGGGCTTCTTGAGTTCCTGCCAGTTCTTTGAGTTGACGGCCACGGTGTTCCCCTTGGGGTTGGGCGACGCGCTCGTCAGCGTGTCAGCCGGGTATTCGGAAAAGTCTTCGTTCTCGAGCATCAGCCGCAAATTAAACGCGACGACGCTTGGAAGGACGAACGCCATTGTGCGGGATCGACGTCACGTCGCGGATGCTCGTGATGTTGAAGCCGACGGCCTGCAGCGCGCGGAGCGCACTTTCGCGGCCCGAACCGGGGCCCTTGACCTCGACTTCGAGCGTGCGGACACCATGTTCCGATGCCTTTTTGCCGGCGTCTTCGGCGGCGACCTGGGCAGCGTACGGGGTCGACTTGCGCGATCCCTTGAAGCCCATCATGCCAGCCGACGACCAGCTGATCGTGTTGCCCTGCGCGTCGGTGATGGTGATCATTGTGTTGTTAAAGCTGGCGTTCACATGTGCGACGCCGGAGGTAATGTTCTTGCGTTCGCGCTTCTTGATGCGCTGAGGTTCGCGTGCCATTTTATGCTGTCCTATATCTTTGAAAAAGCTGCTGCCACGTGCGGGCGCTGCTTACTTCTTCTTACCGGCGATCGGCTTGGCCTTGCCCTTGCGGGTGCGCGCGTTGGTGTGCGTGCGCTGGCCGCGGACCGGAAGGCCCTTGCGATGGCGGAGACCCCGGTAGCACGCGAGGTCCATGAGGCGCTTGATGTTCTGCGACACGGTGCGGCGAAGGTCGCCCTCGACCGTGTAGCCGGCGTCGATCGCTTCGCGGATCTGCAGAACTTCCTGGTCGGTCAGGTCCTGAACGCGCGCTGATTCGGCAATACCCAGTTTCGTCGTGATTTCCTTGGCCTTGGTATTTCCAATGCCGTGGATATAAGTCAGGGCAATATGCACCCGCTTGTTGGTGGGAATGTTCACTCCCGCGATACGTGCCATAGATTAATTCCTCCAGCTCCACAGGGTGTCTGGCGAGTCACCCTATCTCGACGCGTCAATCCCAACAGCCAATGCCGGACGCAGCGCGCGCAAAGGCGCCCGCTGTTCCGACTATCTGGTGAGAACCCGCGCCGATAATCACATGAGCCGAAGCTGTCAAGCGCGCGTGCGGGCATAGCCGTCCAATTAAACGCCGCGCAAGCAGGCGCCGCTGCTGTTTACGCTTTGTTTACCCTTTCTGATCAGGGTGCCGGCATTGGCGGGAGAAATACTATGTACATGGGCAAAATCGAAGCACCGGTTGTTGTCGCAGCCCCCCCCTTCCAAGCAAAGGGCAGCGTCCTGCTCGGGCTCGCCATGCTCGCGATCGCCATACCGGTCGTTGTCGTTCGGCTTCTCGCGCATTTCGTCGTTCGCGACATCCGTCTCGTCGGTCGAGCCGCGCGCGCCTACGCCGAATGCGTCGCCGTTGCGCGCCGTACCCGATAGTCTTTTACGCTAGATTTTGCGCAGACCATAGGCTTGCATCCACAACGGCGCGCGCAATCCACGCGCTTTTGACAATCCGCTCCCGGTCATTGTCAGCAAACGCTGTCCTGCAGCGCCGCCAAATTCAGCAAGCCCGGGCAGATAGAATCCAAACCGGCTTTCCCGCTCAATCGCAAAGCCCGAACGTTCGGTCAGCTTGGCTACCAGCAAAACCTACACCCCGTCCCGGGACACAAGCCGGCGGAAGAGGCTGGCAGAAAGCAGCTTGAAGGAGGAGTCGTTCGTGCGGCACCGGCGCATGCCAATCACCATCTCAGAGCCTTCGCGCCACTTGCGAACCATTTCGGGCAGGACTTCTGGCGGGTTCTGCATATCAACATCCATCGGCACGATTCGCTTACCATGCGCATGGTCGAGGCCGGCACTTGGCGCGGCATCCTTTGCGAAGTTGCGTGATCAAGAAATTGCGCGGACGCGTGGCTCGTCAGCTTGCGCGGCAAACAGTGCAACTAGAGTGCGGTCGTTGCGTCCGTCGTCGACAAAAAACGATTTCCCAACCTTCACGGCCCGTGGCCTACTCCGGGATGGGCTGTACCCTTGCAACAAAGGGCGCGATGCTGTTCTCGTCATTCTTTTACCGGCACAATGACCCAGAGGAGCGGCGCGTGATCCCCATTGCCGAAAACGGCGATTCCTGGACTTGCGAACGCAGGTGAATGATAGGTCACGTCAGCGGCCCCTTTGTTTCCCGCGATAAGTTTAAATGGTTTACGAAAACTTTACCCGCCGGGGTGACAACACGGGCGACGGAGACCAGAAGCTGTGGAACGTGTTGTCTTTGACCGAATGGCTGAACTCGACCAGCAGCATTGGTGGTACGTTGCTCGCCGACGCATCCTGCTGCAGGTCATCGGAAAGTTCGTTGCGCTTGGAAAGGGCGCCAAAATCCTCGAAATCGGCTGCGGGACAGGCCATAATCTGGCGATGCTGGCGCAGTTGGGCCATGTTGACGCGTGCGAGATGGACGATGCGGCACGCGAGCTGGCGAGCAAGCGTCTCGGCCGCGAAGTACGGCAAGGAACCCTTCCGGACCTATCCGCCTTTGAACCCGGCTCCTATGATCTGATTGCGCTTCTCGACGTGCTCGAACATGTGCCCGATGACCGGGCGGCGCTCGATTCTATCCGCAACCTGCTGAAATTGGGTGGATCGCTGGTTGTGACGGTTCCCGCCAACCAGTGGATGTGGAGCGCGCATGACGTCGCCCATCACCATTTTCGTCGCTATTCGAAAAATAACCTGAAGCAGCTGGTACAGGCGACGAATTACGAAATTACACTGCTCAGCTATTTCAACACGCTGCTCTTCCCGCTCATCGGTTGCGTTCGCATCGTCAAAAAGCTGCTTGGCCGCAACACGGTCGACGACGCACTCCCCTCAGCAACCGCCAACCGCCTTCTCGAGAAGATATTTGGCGCAGAAGCTCAGCTGATCGGCACCGTGACGATGCCGGCTGGCACCAGCCTGATCGCGATCCTGCGCCGGGGCAGCTGACACGCGGCCCTTCGGCTAAGATGGTAAATTAGATTAGCAGCGAATTTGCCAGAGCGTACCTCCGGCACCTAGGCTAGAGATAAACACTAGATTTTGTGGAGACTTAGCTGACGTTCAGCTCGCTTGGGCAAACATAGACGCACAAACTGCGCGGTTCTGCGCTGCTTTCGAGCCATTCTTTCAACGTAAATAGTTTGAAGCAGACTGGCTGGTGGCGGCAGCTGTCATTGCGAAACCTCCTCGTTTCCGATCATATCGCGCACGACATAGAGCGGTCTTTGCTTCGTCTCGATCAACACGCGGCCGACATATTCACCCAACACGCCCAACGACAGGAGCTGTACGCCGCCAAAGAACATGATCGAAACCATGATCGACGGGTATCCGCTCACCGGCGAGCCCAAGTAGAATGTACGCGCAATGATAAACAGGGCATAGGACAGTGCGCCAAAAGCGATCACACCTCCGACGTAGCTCCAGATGCGCAAGGGGACCGTCGATGAGGACGTGATCCCGTCAATCGCCAGCGTCCACAGTTTCCACGCGCTGAACTTGCTCGTCCCGGCGGCGCGTTCGACCCGATCGTAACCGACGGCAATCTGTCGAAATCCGCTCCAGGCAAACAGCCCCTTCATGAACCGGTTACGTTCGGGCATCCGGCGCAGCGTTTCGACGACTTTGCGGTCGAGCAGGCGAAAATCGCCGGCATTTTCGGGAATTTTCTCGTCCGACAGACCATTGTGCACGCGATAATAGAGGTGCGCGGTCACGCGCTTGGCAAAGCTGTCCGACGCACGGCTTCGCCGTACCCCGTAAACGACTTCATAGCCCTCACGCCACCGCGCGATCATCTCGACGATCACTTCGGGCGGATCCTGCAGATCGACATCGATCGGGATGACGACCTGACCGCGGCAATGGTCGATACCAGCGGAAAGCGCAGCCTCTTTGCCGAAGTTGCGCGACAGCGAGAGTGCCTTGATGCGCGTATCGTCGCGATTGGCCTGGCAGATTGCCGCATAGGTCGCGTCACGACTGCCATCGTCGATGAACAGCATTTCCCAATCGCCACGCGGGGCCACCTGATCGAGTACGACCGATACGCGTTCGACGAACGGACCGATCGATGCCTCTTCGTCCTTTACGGGCACGATGATCGAGATGAAAACCGGTGTATTCGGCATGCCCGGCTGATAGTCCGGGCCCAGCACTGTTGCCGTCGAGCGCATGATTTCAAGATCAATGATCTGATGCAAGCTGATGCCCTCGTTGACGAGTGCATGATCTAGACCGGGACGGTTAACGAGATCCTAACAGCGCTGGCAGCGTCACCGCGGCTTAAGGCTTTCCGGTTTGTGCGCGGCAACCGCGCCGGACTTGTCCGACTTCACGAGAAACTCTGGATTGGCCTTCGACGCGGCGACCTTGTGGCGCTTGATCTAAGTGGGCTCGGTTACCTTCGTCACCACCTTGCCGACCGAATGGCCACCGCTCGAATCCCATTTGACGGCGTTGCCTTTCTTGAATGTCTTATTCGCCATGTCGATGCTCCTTCTAGAGCACCAACATGGCGTCAGGACGAGCGTTCCTTAGACCACGCCATAGGCCAGCATCGCGTCGGCAACCTTCTTGAAGCCAGCTATGTTTGCGCCCTTCACATAGTCGCAATGCCCTGCTGCGTCGGTGCCATATTCGAGACAGCGGCTATGTATGCCTTCCATGATGTCGAGCAGCAATTGCTGAAGCTGGTCCTCCTTCCACGAGATGCGCGCCGAATTCTGGCTCATTTCGAGGCCGGACACCGCGACGCCACCTGCGTTGGCAGCCTTGCCCGGCGCGAACAGAATTTTTGCGTCCTTGAACACATGAACCCCTGCGAGGTCCGTGGGCATGTTGGCGCCTTCACTGACCGCAATGCAGCCATTGGCAATCAGGGTCTTGGCATCGTCACCGAGCAGTTCGTTCTGGGTGGCGCAGGGCAGCGCCACATCGCAAGGCACGCCCCAGGGTGTCTTGCCCTGCGTAAAGGTCGAACCGGGGAATTCGTCGATGTATTCCTTGATACGGCCCCGCCGAACGGTTTTTAGTGCCTTCACCCAGTTGATCTTTGCTTGGTCCAGACCGACCGGATCGTGGATAAATCCTTCGCTATCGCTCAGCGTCACGACCTTGCCGCCAAGCTGTACGACCTTTTCTGCAGCATGAGTAGCGACGTTGCCCGATCCCGAAATCACAGCCGTCTTGCCAACCAGATCCTGTCCCTTGGTCTTGAGCATGTTGGCGAGGAAGTAGACCGCGCCATACCCCGTCGCCTCGGTACGGATCAGAGAGCCCCCATATTCCAGGCCCTTGCCTGTCAGCACGCCGGTAAACTCGCCTGTGATGCGTTTATACTGGCCGAACATATAACCGATTTCGCGCCCTCCCACGCCGATATCGCCCGCTGGCACGTCCACGTCGGCACCGATGTGGCGATAAAGCTCCGTCATCAGCGACTGGCAAAAGCGCATGACTTCGCCGTCGGACTTGCCCTTGGGATTGAAGTTGGAGCCACCCTTGCCACCGCCCATGGGCAAGCCGGTCAACGCATTTTTGAACGTCTGTTCGAAGGCGAGGAATTTCAGCACGCTTTCGGTCACGCTTGGGTGAAAGCGGATACCACCTTTGTACGGCCCGATGGCGTTGTTGTTCTGCACACGCCATCCGCGCTGCACGCGGATGTTACCCTTGTCGTCCTGCCAGCACACGCGGAATGAGATCACGCGATCGGGCTCGGCGATCCGGCGCAGGATCTGGGCGCTGTGGTATTGTTCCTTGTCGGCCATGAAGTCGAAAATGTCCTCGGCGACCTCGGTCACTGCCTGGACGAATTCGGGCTGTCCCGGATTTCGCTTTTTGACGCCTTCGACGAATGTGTTCAAGTCGACGTGATCATGTACCGCCATGGCCTGCCCCTCCGCTTATGGTTCAGCGGACCCGCACGCCCTCTTGAATCGGGGCGCTGGCTAAATGCTAGCAGGAATGTGCGCAGTGTGAAGGGGGTTAGTGGGCGCCCAGAATGGTTTCGATCGCGCCCGAAACATGTTCGATCTCGGCCATGCCGTCGATGCGCGTCAACAGGCCTCGTGCTGCGTAAATCGGCAGGATTGGCGCTGTCTTGGCCCGATACTCGGCCATGCGGGTCCGCACGGTTTGCGCATTGTCATCGGGCCGACGCTTGAATTCGGTCGATCCGCAGGTGTCGCAGATGCCTTCTACTGTCGGCATGGCGTAGCGATCATGATAGCCTGTGGTACATTTTGCGCAGGTGTAGCGCCCGGTGATCCGGTCGACGAGCGCATCTTCGTCGACCTCGAGTTCGATCACTGCGTCCAGCGTCCGGCCACGGCTGCTCAGGATGGTATCGAGCGACGCGGCCTGCGCGGCCGTCCGCGGATAACCGTCGAAGATGGCGCCCTGGGCCGGGGGCATGGTATCGAGCTTGTCCCCGATGAGGCCATCGACGATCTCGTCACTCACGAGCTCTCCAGCATCCATCACTGCCTTGGCCTTGAGCCCGATCGACGTCCCCGCCTTCACCGCGGCGCGCAACATGTCACCGGTCGAGAGCTGGACCATGCCCCGATTTTCGACAAGTCTTTGTGCCTGTGTGCCTTTGCCAGCCCCGGGCGGGCCCAGAAGAATGATATTCACAGCCCGCAACTCCCCTAAGAAACCGGCCCGCCGATTAGCGGTTCCGGGCGCCCTTCAGCTTCGACTTCTTGATCAGATCACCATATTGATGCGCCAGTAGGTGGCTCTGGATCTGCGTCACCGTATCCATCGTCACGTTGACGACGATCAACAGGCTGGTCCCGCCCAGCGCGAGCGCAATGCCGAACTGCGACGTGATGAACTCGGGAACCAGACAGATCAGCGTCAGATAGGCGGCGCCGATGACTGTGATGCGCGTCAGCACGTAATCGAGATACGTCTCGGTCGTCTTGCCCGGACGGATGCCCGGCACGAAACCGCCATATTTCTTTAAGTTCTCGGCAGTCTCTTCGGGGTTGAAGACGACGGCTGTGTAGAAAAAGCTAAAAAAGATGATGCCCGCGCCATATAGCGCCATATACAGCGGTGAGCCATGCTGGAGCAGGCTCGTCACTTGCAGCATGATGTCGCCCGCCGTGCTCTCGCCCGCTACGCTCTTGCCCGCAAATTGCGCAACGGTCAGCGGCATAAGCAGCAGCGACGACGCAAAGATCGGCGGAATGACCCCCGATGTGTTGATCTTCAAAGGCAGGAAACTCTTGTCCCCCTGCATCATCCCGCGCGCGGTCTGGCGCTTGGGATACTGGATGAGCACGCGCCGTTGCGCCCGCTCCATGAAGCAGATGAATGCGATCAGCCCGAGCGCCAGCGCAAGAATGCCGAGGATCAGCAGCGGGTTCATCGTCCCCGTACGCGCGCCCTCGAACAAGTTGACCAGCGCCCGCGGCAGCTGGCTGACGATCCCCGCCATGATGATCAGCGAAACGCCATTGCCGATGCCCCGGCTGGTGATCTGCTCGCCCAGCCACATCAGGAACATCGTACCGCCGATGAGCGACACCACGCAGGTGACGCGGAACAGCAGGCCGGGCTCGATCACCGCGGAAATGCCTTGCGCGGCGCCCCAATTCTCGAGGCCCACCGCAATGAACCAGCCCTGGATCGCAGTCAGCAACACCGTGCCATAGCGCGTGTACTGGTTGAGCCGCTTGCGTCCGCTCTCGCCCTCTTTCTTGATCGCCGCGAGTTGCGGCGACAGCGAGGTGGACAACTGCACGACGATGGACGCCGTGATGTAGGGCATCACGCCAAGCGCAATCACACTCATGCGTTCGAGCGCACCGCCCGAAAAATTGTTGAAGAAGTCGAGCACGCCCCCGCGCGTCGTATCGTACAGCGTCGCCAGCGCGCGCGGATCGACACCGGGCAACGGCACATGGCTGAGAAAGCGGAAAACGACGAGCGTGCCGAGGGTAAACCACAAGCGCTTGCGGAGTTCGGTGGCCTGGGCGAATTTGCCGAGACTGATATTGCTGGCCATGCGGTCGGCTGCGGATGCCATAAGACGTTCGGTTCCTGAATGCTCAGCGCGTCATATAGGGCGGCAAGACGCGTTGTCTAACCGCCCGATATGGAATCAGGCCTTGGCTGCGGCCTTCTTGGCATCCTTGTCCGCAGCCTTTGCTTTCTGGACAGTGCGATGCTTGGCCTTCGCCTTGTCGGCAGCGGCCACGACTGCGATCACGTCGACCGAACCACCGGCAGCCTCGATCGCCTCGCGCGCGCCCTTCGACACGCCGGCAACCTTGAAGCTCAGCTTGGCCGAAAATGCGCCCTTGCCCAGCAAGCGGACGCCATCCTTGCCCCCACGGGCGAGGCCCACGGCCTGCAGTGCAGCATGATCGATCACGCCGTCAAACTTGGCGCCTGCATCGATCAGCTTCTGGATCATGCCCAGATTGGCCTCGGCATAATCCTTGGCGAAGATGTTGTTGAAGCCACGCTTCGGCAGACGCATGTGGAGCGGCATCTGGCCGCCCTCGAAGCCGTTGATGCTGACGCCCGAGCGGCTGGTTTGGCCCTTCTGGCCGCGACCGGCGGTCTTGCCCTTGCCCGACCCGATGCCGCGCGCCACGCGCATACGGCTTTTGCGGGCACCAGCATTGTCTTTGATTTCGTTCAGTTTCATTGCACTCGCTTTCGCTTTTGTCGCGCTAATGGAAGAGAGAAGCGCTTGGGGTTACCCCTGCACCTCGACCATGTGCCGGACCTTGCGGATCATGCCACGGACCTCGGGGCTGTCCTGCAGCTCCGAAACCTTGTGCATCTTGTTGAGACCAAGACCCACCAGCGTTGCGCGCTGGTCGGCCGTACGGCGGATGGGCGAACCCGTCTGCTTGATCTTGATCGTTGCCATGATGCTTACTCCGTCACCCCGTTATTCTACTATGGCTGCGGCATCGGCATCGGCGGTCTTCGAACCACCATTGCCGAGCAGGTCGGCGATTTTCTTGCCACGACGCTGTGCGACGCTCTTGGGCGACGTCTGTTCGCCCAGGGCCTCGAAGGTCGCCCGGATCATGTTGTACGGGTTCGACGTGCCGACCGACTTGGTCACCACATCGGCCACGCCCAGCGATTCAAAGATGGCACGCATCGGGCCACCGGCGATGATGCCGGTTCCCTGCGGTGCCGAGCGCAGCGTCACGCGACCGGCACCGAAGTGGCCATTGCCGTCATGGTGCAGCGTGCGACCATCGCGCAGCGGCACGCGGATCATCTTCTTCTTGGCAGCTGCCGTCGCCTTCGAAATCGCTTCGGGCACTTCGCGCGCCTTGCCATGGCCAAAGCCTGCACGACCCTTGCCATCGCCAACAACAACGAGTGCGGCAAAGCCGAAGCGCTTTCCGCCCTTCACGGTCTTCGACACGCGGTTGATGTGAACGAGCTTTTCAATCAGCTCTTCGCCGCCATCGTCACGCGGGCCGCCACCGTCGCGACGGGCACGGTTGCCGTCGTTACGACCACGATTGCCGCCGGGACCGCTGTTGCGTCCACCGCGCGGCGCGCCACGGCCACCACGCGGGGCGTCTGTGGGGGGCGCCGCCATATCGGCCTCGGGAGCCGTGGTTATTTCGGTTTCGTCAGCCATTTAGAACTCCAATCCGCCTTCGCGGGCACCCTCGGCCACCGCTTTCACGCGGCCATGGAACAGAAAACCACCACGATCGAAGACGACGCTGGTTACGCCTGCGGCCTTTGCTCGCTCGGCGACAGCTTTGCCGACCGCAGTCGCCGCCGCAACGGTTGCTCCCGTCGAGCTGCGCGCGTCCTTTTCCAGGGTCGATGCGGCAGCCACGGTCTTGCCGGCGGCGTCGTCGATGATCTGGGCGTAGATATGACGGCCCGAGCGATGCACCGAAAGGCGCGGACGGACCGAGCCCTTGGCACGCAGCTTCGTGCGGACACGCTGGCGACGCTTCGCAAAAGGATCGAGCTTTGCCATTACTTCTTCTTACCCTCTTTGCGGAAGATGAACTCGCCGCGATACTTGATACCCTTGCCCTTGTACGGCTCGGGCTTGCGCCAGCGACGAATCTCGGCGGCGAGTTGCCCCACCTTCTGCTTGTCGCTGCCCGAAATGATGACCGTGGTCTGGTCGGGCGTCTTCACGTCGAGATCGCTCGGTACGTCAATATCGACATCGTGCGAATAGCCGAGCTGCAGCTTGAGCTTGGTGCCCTGTGCTGCCGCGCGATAGCCGACGCCAGTAATGACGAGCGTCTTGGTGAAACCCTCGGTCACGCCGGTGACCAGGTTCTGCACCAGCGTACGCTGCATGCCCCAAAACGCGCGCGCGGCCTTGCTGCCGTTCGCCGGCTGCACCGATATGCTGCCGTCTTCGATCCCGTAGTTGATCTCGTCACGCATCGCGAGAGTGAGTGTGCCCTTGGGGCCCTTGACCGACATGATGCCGCCATCGACCGTGGCAATGACGCCAGCAGGCACGAGGACAGGACGTTTACCGATGCGGCTCATCAGAACACCTCCGCGAGGACTTCGCCGCCGACATTGTGCTCGCGCGCCTCGGAGTCCGAGAGCACGCCGCGCGGCGTCGAAACGATGGTGATGCCAAGGCCGTTACGGACGCGCGGCAATTCCTTGCTGCCCGAATAGACCCTGCGCCCAGGCTTCGAAATGCGCGCCACGTGGCGGATAGCTGGCTGGCCTTCGAAATACTTCAGCTCGATACGGATACCCGCATGGCCGGCAACTTCTTCCGAAGTATAGCCGCGGATATAGCCTTCGCGCTGCAGCACGTCGAGCACACGGACCCGAAGCTTCGACGACGGCGTGGTCACGCTGTCCTTCTTTGCCTGCAGCCCGTTACGGATGCGGGTGAGCATATCACCCAGGGGATCGGTCAATGCCATGTCTAAACCCTTACCAGCTCGACTTCGTAACGCCGGGGATCAGGCCTTTGTTGGCGAGATCGCGCAGCATGATACGGCTGAGACGGAATTTGCGATAATAGGCGCGCGACCGCCCCGTGACTTCGCACCGGTTGCGAACGCGTGTCGGATTGGCGTTGCGCGGCAACGCCGACATCTTGAGACGCGCCATCAAACGATCGGTGTCGTCGGCGTTCTTGTCGTCGGCAATCGCGCGAAGCGCTGCGAACTTGTGAGCATATTGCTTCACCATTGCCTTGCGCTTCTCGTTCTTGTTGATCGAGCTCTTCTTTGCCATCGCTCAGGCCGCCTTCTTCTGTTCGGTCTCTTCGATCGGGAACGGGAAGCCGAACAGGCGAAGCAGCTCACGCGCTTCGTCGTCGGTCCGTGCCGTCGTCGCGACGATAACGTCCATGCCCCGGGTCACGTCGACCTGGTCGTAGCTGATCTCCGGAAAGATCAGCTGCTCCTTGATGCCGCAGGCATAGTTGCCGCGACCATCGAAGCTCTTGGGGTTCAGCCCGCGGAAATCGCGGACGCGCGGCAGCGCGATGGTGATGAACCGGTCGAGGAATTCGTACATCCGCTCGCGACGCAGCGTCACCTTGCAGCCGATCGGCATGCCTTCACGCAGCTTGAACTGCGCGATCGACGCCTTGGCCTTGGTGATCACGGGCTTCTGACCGGCGATCGCTTCCATTTCCTTGGCGGCCTGATCGACGCGCTTCTTGTCCTGCGTCGCATCGCCCACGCCCATGTTCAGGACGATCTTGTCCAGGCGCGGGACCTGCATCGGGTTCGTATAACCGAACTTCTCGGTCATCGCCTTCACATAGCGCTCTTCATAGAGTTTCTGCATGCGGGGCTTGTAAGTTGCATCAGCCATTGATCAGCTCCCCAGACCGCACAGCGACCCGAACCTTCTTGCCATCGCGAATTTCGAAACGGACGCGCGTCGGCTTGCCCGATTTCGGATCCTCTATTGCGACCTTCGACACGTGCATCGGCGCTTCGAACCGGTCCAATCCGCCCTGCGGATTTTCCTGGCTCGCTTTGCGGTGACGCGTAGCGATATTCACGCCCGACACGATGACCTTGCCATCACGCGGGATCGACTTGGTCACTTCGCCGTGCTTGCCCTTGTCCTTGCCGGACAGGACGACGACCTTGTCACCCTTCTTGATCTTCAGTGCCGACATCACAGCACCTCCGGTGCGAGCGAAATGATCTTCATGTAGTTCTTGGCGCGCAGTTCGCGGCACACCGGTCCGAAAATACGGGTGCCGATCGGCTCCTCGTTCTTGTTGACCAGCACCGCAGCATTGCCGTCAAAACGAATGGTCGAGCCATCGGCGCGATGAATGTCCTTGGCGGTGCGAACGATGACGGCGCGATGCACGTCGCCCTTCTTCACCTTGCCACGGGGTGCGGCTTCCTTGATCGACACGACGATCACATCGCCGACGCCGGCAAAACGCCGCTTCGATCCGCCCAGCACCTTGATGCACTGGACGCGCTTCGCGCCGCTGTTGTCCGCGACGTCGAGGTTGGATTGCATCTGGATCATTACGCGTTGTCCTCGACCCCGGTGTCGGCCGCGCCGCTACCATCGATCACTTTCCAGGTCTTCAGCTTGCTGATCGGCGCGCACTCTTCAATGCGGACGGTCTGGCCCAGCTTGAACACATTGCCCTCGTCATGGGCATGATATTTCTTCGACCGACGGATGATCTTGCCGTAAAGCGGATGTTTCACCTTCCGCTCGACATTGACCACCACGGTCTTTTCGCCCTTGTCCGAGACAATGACGCCGGTGAGAACGCGCTTTGGCATCGCTCTGCTATCCTTACTTCGCTGCAGCCGCGTCGCGCGCGGTCTGGAGCGTCTTGATCTGCGCGATGGTGCGGCGCACCTCGCGGACACGGCTCGGCTTTTCGAGCTGATTCGTCGCTGCCTGGAACCGCAGGTTGAATGCTTCGCGCTTCAGCTCGGCGAGCTGGCCCAGCAGTTCATCGTCGGTCTTGACGCGAAGATCGGCAATCTTGGCCATGTTATTCGGCTCCCAGATGCGAGAAGTCGCCGAGCCGGGCCACGACCTTCGTCTTGATCGGCAGCTTCTCCATGGCACGGCTGAATGCAACCGCCGCAAGCGGGCCCGGAACGCCATCCAGTTCGAAAAGGATACGGCCGGGCTTGACGCGCGCCGCCCAATATTCCGGCGCGCCCTTGCCCTTGCCCATACGGACTTCGGCGGGCTTCGACGAGACCGGCACGTCCGGGAACACGCGGATCCACAACCGGCCCTGACGGCGGATGTGGCGCGTAATCGCGCGACGCGCAGCTTCGATCTGACGCGCGGTCAGGCGATCCGGCTCGAGCGCCTTCAGGCCATAGGAGCCAAAGTTCAGGTCGGTGCCACCCTTGGCATCGCCCTTGATCCGGCCCTTGAAAGCCTTGCGGAACTTGGTCTTTTTAGGT
>JBMOGG010000069.1:0-14467 GCA_049318505.1 Sphingomonas sp.
CTGCGTCGTGACCATCGACCAGACCAGTTTCACCAAGTGCCAGTTCCCTTTCCTGAACAAATCCACCTATGACAACAGCGACCGGACCCGGGTGCTGGGGCTGTTCGGCAGCCTGGAATGGGATATTGCCAGGAACTTCACCCTGATCGCCGAGGGCCGCTATCAACGCGACAAGCTGACCAAAGGCGGGACGCCTGCGGTCACCGGCGTCACTGCCAATGCGATCAGCTCCACCTTCAGCAAGTTCCTGCCCCGCTTTATTGCGCGCTGGACCCCCAACCCCGACACCACGGTCTACGCCAGCTATGCCGTCGGCGCGATTCCGGGCGATATCAACGCGTCCTATCTGCGCGGCGACGCACGCGAGCGCCCGCAATATGTCGCCCAGTTCCCCGGTCTAGACATCACGACGGGTCAGGAAGTGCTCAAGGCCTGGGAGGCCGGGATCAAGCATAGCGCCTTCGGCAACAGGCTCTACATCGGCCTGGCTGCGTACCATTACGACTGGTCGAACATCAAGGGCCGCGTCACCGCCACGATCAACCAGACCTGCCGGTCGGCCGGTGTCGGTGTGCTCGGCTGCGATCCGACAGTCAACCCTGCTGCCGCAATCGGCCAGCCCGAAACGGTGCGCGATGCCGGCAACGCTCTCGTTCCCTTCTTCCGCGGCAACAATGTGCTGGTGACCGGCGACGGGCGCATTTACGGCGGCGAGCTGGAAACGCGTTTCGCGGTCGACAGCAACTGGAAGATTGAGGCCAATGTCGCCTGGGCGCACGCGCGCTACAAGAATTACCTGTTCAACTTCGTCCAGGCGATCGCAGGGTTCACCCAGATGCGGGGCAACGTCATTCCGCGTTTCCCCGAATTGAGCGGCAACGTCGCGGTCAGCTGGCGCGGGCCGATCAGCGCAAAGATGGACGGCTTTGCCCGGGCCGACGTGATCTATTTCGGCAAGGCCTTCACCGATGAATCGAACCTCGCCTACGCCAAGGGCTATGCCCGAGAGAACCTGCGCGGCGGCGTTGAATCGGGCGGCATCCGCTATGAGCTGTTCGTCAACAACCTGTTCAACAATCAGAACTACGCCGCCGCCGCGCGGTTCTCGAACTTCAGCCGACCGGTGAATTTTTCCACCTTCACCCAGCACCAGGGGATCAACGTTTCTCCGCAGCCTAAGCGCGAGTTCGGGGCGCGGATATCGGCGAAGTTCTGAAGCCTGGGATAGTGCGAAAGTGATCGGCCCCGTTCCCGCGAAGGGGGCGGGTTCGTTCTTTCAGCTCCGCACTATGCCTTGGTCGCCGTGCCAGTGGCGATCAACGCCTGTGCCCGGTGGATTGCAGCGCGAATCTTGCGGTAAGTGCCGCAGCGGCACAGGTTGGTCATCGCGTCGCCGATATCCTGATCGCTCGCCTCGGGGTTGCTGCGCAGCAGACTGGCCGCCGCCATGATCTGGCCGGACTGGCAAAATCCGCACTGCGGCACGTCGATCTCGAGCCACGCCTGTTGCACCGGGTGGAGCGCTGCGGCGCTGCCCAGGCCCTCGATCGTGCGCACCCTGGCACCCTTGACGGCGCTCACCGGGATCGAACACGAGCGCACCGCGGTGTCATCCAGGTGCACCGTGCAGGCACCGCATAGCCCCTTGCCGCAGCCGAATTTGGTTCCGCGTAGCCCCAGGTCTTCGCGCAGCGCCCAAAGCAGCGGCGTATCGCCATCGCCCGCGAACCGGACGCGGCGACCGTTGACGTTGAATTCGATTGGCATGCAGCGCGCCTCCCTCTTTGCAATCAGACGTGCTATGATAAACAATAGACTTGTAAAACGCCACAGGTGGTATACCAAATTGGTCATGAAGCAATTCGCGATCGTGGCTGGCGTTGCGCTCTTCGCCATGCCGGCCCCGGCCCAAGCCGCCAGCCCGGGCGAGGTCTTCCGCGATTGCCGCGATTGCCCAGCGATGGTGGTGGTTCCGGCTGGCTCATTCGTCATGGGCACCATCGGCCAGAGTCCGGAGGCGACCGAACACCCGGCCGAGCATGACCTGCCGCTGATCGCCCTTTCGCGGCCCTTCGCGATCGGCCAATACGAAGTCACCCGGCGCGAATTCGCGGCGTTTGCCGCCGAGACCAGCTTCGCAGCGAAATCGCCATGCCGCACCTGGGATGCAGCGAAGGCGCGCTTCATCGACCTGCCCCTCGCCGATTGGCGCAAGCCCGGCTTCCCCCGAACGGTCAGCGACGACCAGCCGGTTAGCTGTGTCGACTGGTTCGAGGCGCGTTCCTTCGCCGCCTGGCTATCGGCAAAAACCGGCCACACCTATCGCCTGCCGAGCGAAGCTGAGTGGGAATACGCCGCCAAGGCGGGGACCCAGACATTGCGCTATTGGGGCGACGATCCCGATCTCGCCTGCGACTATGCCAACACCTTCGACCAGACCGGACGCGAGAGCTATCCCCTGGCCTGGGACGCGGCGCAGTGCCGCGATGGGCAGCCCGATCTGGCACCGGTTGGCCGCTATCGTCCCAACGGGTTCGGGCTTTACGACATGATCGGCAATGTTTGGGAGTGGGTCGAAGACTGTTCGTCGAACAGCTATGTCGGCCGCCCCAAGGATGAGCGCGCCTGGGTTTGGGAGGGCTGCAAGCGGCGAATCCAGCGCGGCGGATCGTGGATGACCGCGCCCGCGCGCAGCCGCTCGGCGTATCACGGCGATGGCCGCCCGGGCGATCGCGCGGTGTTCTTCGGGTTTCGGCTGGTGCGGGAACTGGCGCCGTGAGGTGGCTGCGGCGCGCCTTGCCGAGCATAGTCGCCACGCTGGTTGCAGCGCCCTGCCCGGCAACAGCGGCTTCCCCGCCGGTTCCGCCAACACCGCCGGTCATCCGCGATTGCAGCGATTGCCCCGATATGCTGGCGATCCCCATGGGCGCCTTTTCGATGGGCACCCGTCCGGAGGGCTACGAACAGACCGAAGATACCGGCGAAAGTCACCCGGTAGCGATCGTCGTTCCGGCAGGGTTCCTTGTCGGGCGGACCGAAGTGACTGTTGGCCAGTTTGCGCGCTTCGTCCGCGCGTCCGGCTACCAGCCGGCAACCGAGTGCCGCAGTTACCGGGACGGCCGCTGGACCCTGACTGGCAAGGCGGCGTGGCAGCGAACAGCCACCGGCGAGCCAGCGCAGGACGACTGGCCAGTGACCTGCGTCACCTGGCAGGATGCGCAAGCCTATGCCGCGTGGCTGGCCGCCAAAACCGGGCAGCCCTATCGACTGCCATCCGAGGCCGAGTGGGAATATGCGGCACGCGGCGGCAGCGAAGCGCCGCGCTACTGGGGCTGGAACTCGTTCGAAGGCGTGTCGATTTCAGACTCCTGCGACAACGCCAACACGTTCGATGTAACCGCAATGCGCAGCTATGCCTTCGCCTGGCCGCATGCCCAGTGCGCCGATGGCTTTGCTTATCTCGCCTCGGTCGCCGCGTTCAAACCCAATGCCTACGGGCTTTACGATGCCATCGGCAACGCCTGGGAATGGACGCAGGATTGCTACACCGCCAGCTACGCCAACCGCGCCAGCGATTCGCGCGCCTGGGTGTGGAGCGGCGGTTGCGAAGAGCGGGTGATGCGCGGCGGAAGCTGGGCTTCGCGCCCGCTGCAGGCCCGCGCCACCAATCGCGGGCATCATTCGGAGCGATTTGCCGGGACCGACGTCGGTTTCCGGATCGCGCGCGACGCAACCGCCGCAACAGCCCGCGTTACGCCATGATCAGGCCGCCGTTGACGTGGAGCACCTGGCCGGTGATGAAACCGGAGTCTTCGCCCGCCAGGAACAGTATCGCGCGCGCCACGTCTTGCGGCGTGGCCATGCGGCCGAGGGGAACCTTGGCAGCATAGCCATCGCGGTCGAAGCGATCCTCCTGTTGCTCCCGGCCCAGCCCGCCGCGCAGAAAGTCGGTGTCGATCGCCCCTGGCGCAACGCAATTCACGCGCAGGCCCGGTGCCAGTTCCAAGGCAAGTTGGCGGCACAGCATGACCAGCCCGGCCTTGGCAACGCCATAGGGGCCATAGCCGGCCCGGGGCGCGGTTCCCAGACCGGATCCGACATGGACCATCGCGCCGCCCATGGCGATGAGCGGCACGGCGCATTGCGAAGCGAGGAACGCGGCGCGCAGATTGCCGCCGATCACTTCGTCCCACGTCGCGCTGCCGGTCTCGGCGAGCAGTGCCTGCTTTGCGGCGAACCCGCACAGATTGACAAATGCGGCGTAGGTTTCGCCCGCCTTGGCGAGCGCCGCGAACGCGGCGGACAGGCTGGCCTCGTCGCGCGCATCGCCGGTGCTGTGACGGCGCACGCCGGCTGGACAGCGTTCGGCTATCGATTGCGGCAGGTCGATCACGTCGACCGCAAACCCGCGCTCCTGCGCCAAAGCGGCCAGCGCATGGCCAATCCCGCCGCAGCCGCCCAGTATCAAAAGCGCCTGGCCCAATTCGCATATCCCTTCGTTGCTGGCTGGTGAAGTCATGCCGCGCGGAATGCCGGCAAGAGCGGAAGGCGGCGGACGCGCTTGCCGGTTGCGGCAAAGATGGCGTTGGCAACCGCGGGGGCGACCGGCGGCGTGCCCAACTCGCCAACCCCGCCCGGGCTGGCCGGTGAGGGCAGAATCCGTACTTCGATCTCGGGCATATCGGCCATGGTCAGCAGCGGATGATCGTGGAAGTTGCTTTCGGTCACCTGCCCGTTGCCAATTGTCGTTGTCCCTTGGAGCGCCGCAGTCAGCGCGAAGACAATCGCGCTTTCGATCTGGTCGCGCACGCCCTGCGGCGAAACGGCCAAACCGCAATCGACTGCGGCCCAGATTTTGTCGACCCTGGGCCTTCCTGCAACCATGGTCACCTTGGCAACTTGCGCGCAGGCGCTGTCCCACGCTTCGATCATGGCCATGCCCAGCCCGCTGCCACCGGCAAAGACCGAGCCCCATCCGGCCATTTCCGCCGCCGCCCGGATTACCGCCCTCGCCCGCGGCCGCTCGGGCAGGTGGGCAAGCCTGAAGGCGAGCGGATCGCGCCCGGCGGCGTGTGCTAGCTCGTCAATGAAGCATTCGGTCGCGAACGGGTAGTGGCTGTTGTCGATGCTGCGCCAGTAGCCGACAGAGATCGGCAGATTGGCCTCGATCCAGCGATGCTCCGATGCCTGACTGGCGTAGGGAAACAGGTCCTCCGGCGCTTCGTGCGCGGTGCTCTTGTAGAACTTGGGAAAGCGCTGCCTGCGCGTCGATTGCATCGCGCCGCGGGTGCGGATGGCAGCGATCGTTCCATCCGCCGCAAGCGCTGCTTCGAACGCGAATTTTGCGGCTGGGCGATAGAGATCGTTGCGCATGTCGGTCTCGCGGTCCCAGATTACCTGGACCGGGCGTCCGAATTTTTTTGCGAGCACCACCGCCTGGCGCACGATCTGAAAATCGGTGCCCTTGCGCCCGAATCCGCCGCCCAGGAAAGTGTTGTCGACGCGCACCTTTTCGGCTGGTAGGCCCAGCACTTCGGCGGCGATCTCGGCGGTGCGGTCGGGAGCTTGGGTAGGCAGGACGATGTGCGCCTCGTTTTCGCCGACGCGCGCGGTGGCGGTCATGGTCTCCATGCAGGCGTGGCCCAGATAGGGCACGTCGTAGATCGCCTGCACCCGCGTGCCATGGGCCAACCCGGCGAGGGCATCGCCATGCCGCGAAACCAGATTGCCGGGCTTCGCGGTGATCGCGCGAGCGAGCTCGGCTTCGATTGCCTGGTTATCCAGCCCCGGCATCGGCACTGCAGTCAGCTCGATCTGCGCCGCCGCCCGGCTTGCCGCTGCCCAGCTGCGGGCAACAACGGCGATCGCATTGGCAAAGCGATGTGTTCCGACAACACCTTTGCCGAGGCTTGGTGGCATCGTAACTTTGGCAATTCCCGGAACCCATTCGGGGACCATCGCAACTGCGGCGTAAAGCTGGCCCGGCATAAGCACATCGGCACCGAACTGCGCCGCGCCGGTGATCTTGGCCAGGGTGTCGCGGCGCGGAATGTCGCGGCCGATGAGCCGCAATTCCGCATCCGGTCTTAGCTCGGCCGCGTCCGGCAGCGGAATGCCATCGAGCAGAGGTGCCAATGCGTGATAGCTCAGCCGCGTTCCCGTGGCGCGGTGGACCACGGCGGAATCGCGGGCGTCGAGCTCCGCCAGCGGCACGGCCAACTTTTCGGCAGCCGCTTTCAGGAAGGCCAGCCGCACGGCTGCCCCGATGCTGCGCAGCCGCTGGTACCACTGGCGCACCGTCCGGCTGCCGCCGGTCGCCTGAGTGCCCGTGAGGTTGTAGAACGCGCGGGCGTGCGGGGCGAATTCGATGCCCAGCGCTGGCCAATCGAGCCCGGCTTCGTCGGCGAATATCTTGGCCAGGGTCGTGTAGACGTCCTGGCCCATTTCGGCCGAGGGAAGATAGAACACCGCCGTGCCATCGGTCTTCAACGCGAGGAAGGGACTGAGGCGCGCAGGCAGCGGATCGGCAAGCGGCGGGCCGCGAAAGCAGCTCAGCAAGAGCCCGGCCCCTGTCGCGGTAGTGGCCAGCATCCAGCGTCGGCTGACTCCGCCACGCGAGCGCGCTTGCGCAGCGGATTGAGCCCAGGCAAAATGCTCCGTCATCATCGAAATCGTATACCAAGACGGCGGGAACTGGCAAATTTAATCTGCTATGCCGGCAAATTCACGTTGAGCTTTGGGGGTATTTGGTATACCGAATAAACGTCTGGCAAGCTCTCGAAAGGACGCGCCCCATGCTCCGACCAGCCGCATCGGCAAGCCGCCTGCTTCGGCCCGCCTTCTTTGCCGGCATCGCGGCCGCCGCGCTGTGGGGGACCCCGTTGCAGGCCGACAAGTCCGGGCCGGCTGCTCCGCTGGCCGGCGCGACGTTCCGGCATTGCCGCGACTGCCCCGATATGGTCGTGATTCCCGCCGGCAAAGTCGTCATAGGCTCGGCCCAGGCCGAGACCGACCGCGAGAACATGCCCGCCGACCAGGCCGCGCGCGAACATCCGCAGAAGACCGTGACAATTGCCCGCCCCTTCGCCCTCGCCCAAACCGAGGTTACCGTGGGGCAATATGCGGCGTTCGCCGCGGAAACCAGGCGTCCCGGCGGCGAGTGCCAGGCCTATTTTAAGGTCGAAGGCGTGTTCAGGGGCTGGCTGCCGGTCCACGGCTCCTCGTGGGACCAGCCGGTGTTCCCGCAAGGCCCCGACCATCCGGCGGCTTGCGTGAGCTGGGACGATACCCAGGCCTATGCCGCGTGGCTATCGGCCAGGTCCGGCAAGCACTACCGGCTGCCGAGCGAGGCCGAATGGGAATACGCCGCTCGCGCTGGGACGCAGACCGCGCGCTATTGGGGCGACGGCGTGGACGATGCCTGCCGCTACGCCAACGTCGCCGACGCGCGCGCGCTGCGCCATCAATTTGCCTGCGACGACGGCTATGCCCACACCGCCCCCGCCACCTTCGGCATCGCCAACGGCTTCGGACTCTATGGCATGCTCGGCAATGTTGGCGAATGGACCGCGGATTGCGGCCTGCACAGCTATGCCAAGCCTAGCCCCACCGATGGTTCGGCGGACGTTACCGGTGACTGCACCGAACATGTCGGCCGGGGCGGATCGTGGTGGAACGACGCCTACTACATCCGCGCCGCGCGGCGCTTCTCGTCGGTTGGACGCTATTACATCCTGGGCTTCCGCGTCGCGATGGATATCTAACTCCCCATTCTGGCGATCGGGAAATCACCCATCGGGATGGTCACGACCTTCTCTTCGGTGAACAGCGCCCGGCTCGAAAGGCCGCCGGTGCGGCCGACGCCGGAATTCTTGAAGCCGCCGAACGGCGCACGCAGATCGCGCGCTACCGGGGTATTGACCCAGATTGTCCCTGCCTGCAGCGCATCCTGCACCCGCATGACCGTGGGCAAATCGTTGCTCCAAAGATAAGCGACCAATCCGAATTCGCTTTGGTTGGCGATTTCGATTGCCTGATCGATCCCCCGATAGGTCAGGAAGGTGGCAAAGGGCCCGAAGATCTCCTCCTGGCAGAGCCGCGTGGTGTTGTCGTGTGCGAGGGCAACCGTGGGCGCGACGTAATAGCCCTTGTCGAAGCCCTCGGCGCGGGTGCCACCGGTCAGCACATCGGCGTCTGCGGCGAAGGCCAGCACGCGGTCATACTGTGCCTTGCTGATCACCGGGCCCAGTTCGGTCGCCATGTCGCGCGGATCGCCGACCTTGAGGCGGCGGGTGCGCTCGACGAAGCGTTCGATGAACCGTTCGGCAATCGTTTCGTCGACCAGAATGCGCGAACCGGCCAGGCATTGCTGGCCATTGTTGGAAAAAATGCCCACGAGCGCAGCATCCAACGCGCGTTCGAAATCGCACTCGGCGGTGACGATGTTGGCCGATTTGCCGCCCAGTTCGGCGACATATTTCTTGAGGTTGCCCCCTGCGGCGCGGGCAATGTGCCGCCCGGTTTCGGTGCCGCCGATGAACGCGACCACATCGATCCCGGGGTGCTCGACCAGTGCTGCTCCGGTCACCGGCCCGCGCCCGTTGACCAGGCCGACAACACCGTCGGGAATTCCCGCCTCACGCAGCAGTTCGAGCAGCGGCACGAATTCCAGCGGCGTCAGCTCGGACGGCTTGAGGATGCAGCAGTTGCCGAAAGCCAACGCTCCCGCCATTTCCATCGTCGCCAGCGCCAGCGGCGCATTCCAGGGCGCGACCAGCGCCGCCACGCCCACCGGCCCGCGCCGCACGATAGTCAGAAACGGTGCATCCTGTTCGTAGCTTTCGTTGCTGGTCTGGCCGATGAAGTCGGCGAAGAATTCAAAGTTGCCGGCGGCGCGGCGCACATGGCGCTCGCGGATCTGGCGCATCGGAAGCCCGGCGTTGGCGCATTCGCGCGTCGCCAGGTCATCGGCGCGTTCGCGGATCAGTTCGGCCGCGCGGCGCAGCACGGCCTGGCGCTTCGCCACGGGAGCCCGCCGCCATTCGCCGCGCTCGAATGCCGCGCGCGCCGCCTTGACCGCGCGATCGACTTCGGCCGCATCGGCTTCGGCGATCTGCGCCACTTCGCTTTCATCGATTGGCGAGATCACCGGGATGCGGTGTGCGCCAGCACCATCGGTCCAGCCGCCATCGATGAAGCTGGAGCAGATTTCGGTCATGTCGGGGCTTTCGATTGCGCGATCATCGCGGCGGCAAGGCATTGATTGGATGAGAGCACGGGAGGTTCACCGGCGGCGTCGAGCAGCGCGAGCGTCGGCATTCCGGTGCCCGAAAGCAGCACCGCATCGGGCTTGGCAGCCTTGGCCGCGGCCAGCGCATCGTGCACTGCGCCCGCGCTCAGGCCATAGATCGCCCGTGTGTCGGCTGAGCCGATTTCCACCCTGCGGTGATCGATCACTTCGAACCCGGCGCTGCGCCAATAGGCAATCCCCGCAAGGTGGATTTCCGCCGGGTAGGGCGAGATCACCGCGATCCGGTGCGCGCCGATTTGTGCAAGGCCGCGCCGGATCGCCTGCGCAGCCCACAGCACGGGGCGATTGATCGTAGCTCCGATCCGCTCCTCCCCCGACTGGCCCACCAGATAGCTTGACGCAGTGCAGGCAAAGGCAATCGAGTCCAGCGGCATTCCGCCGAACTGGTCCAAGGAAGCTGCAAGTTGCTCTGCATACAAGCGCAAGCGATGCGTCGAATCCTGCTCGGTGCTGACCAGCCGTCCGACCACATAGGCGCAATCGGCGGGCAATAGCTGGCGCAGCTCTCGTTCAACCGTGGGATTGGCCATCGGCGTCAGCACCGCGATTGGCGCGCCGCTCACGCGATTTCCTCCGCCTGGCGCAGTCCCTCGATCATCGAACTCTTGAGCAGGTAGTCGCGCAGCCGCACCGGATCGGCGCATATCGCCTGCAGGGCCGCCAGCTCATCGCGCTGCTGCGCCGGATCGCGCTCTTGCATCCGCGTGCGATTGCGGTGTGCCTGTTTCAGGATCTGCTCTTGCGCGATGGCCTTGCGCTGGCGCGCTATGCGATCGAGCAAGCCGGGATCGCCGCCGTTGATGACCTTGTGGAGGCCATCGGCGAGTGCAAAGGCATCGTGGATCCCGCCGTTCATGCCCATTCCGCCCGACGGGGAATTGAGGTGAGCGGCATCTCCGGCAAGCAGTACCCGCCCCTGGCGGTAGGTTTCCACGATCCGCTGGTGGATCCGATAGGGGCGCACTTCGCCCACCGCGTGGCCACTGGCCGAGGGCACGATTCGCTGCAATTTGGCTGCGATTGCATCAGGCTGGAGGGCATCGTCCAGGCTCTCGTCCGGGTCCGAATAGAGACTGCACCGCCACACGTCGGGCAGACGCAACAGGCTGAATGTGCCGTTTTCCGACCAGCAGTAGTTGACGTTTGAAAGCCCCTCCAAATGGTCCTCGAACGGAAACTTCGATGTCGCCAGGATCGTCGTCTCGGGGTAGGTGAAGCCCTCGAATTCGAAACCGCACAGCTTGCGCAATTCGCTGCGTGCGCCGTCAGCCGCGATCAGCCACTGCGCAGCAATCTGGTTCCCGTCGTCTGCGGTAACCGTGACGTGATCTTTGGACTGCGAAATACTGACGGCGCGGAAGCCGCGAACCACCTCGATGCGCGGTTTGGCCAGCGCCAGTTCCATCGCCAGCGCGCAGAGCACGGTCTGCTCGCACTGCAGGCGAAAGGGATAGCGCGTGTCCTTCGCGAGCGCCGACAGATCGAACACCGCCCGTTCGCCGGTTTCATGGATACGGATCTGCCAGTGCGGGGTTATCAACCCGCGCGCGATCAGCTTTTCGGTCAGACCCAGACTATCGAGCATTTCCAGCGTCGGCGGGTGAAAGGTCGAGGCACGCAAATCGTAAGGCTGGGTGAGCTCGGCTTCGAGCAACACGCATTCGATCCCAAGCGAGGCAAGACGAAGCGCGGCGCTGAGCCCGACCGGGCCGGCACCGACAATGGCAATGGGAGCATCGTTGATCACCACTGGCTCACCGTTCAGCGCTGTTCGACGACATGGATGCGCGTGCCATCCGGGTCCTGGGTGGCGATCTCGGTCTCGCGCCCATTATGCGACAGCAGCGGCCCAGCCACGATCGGGGCACCGAGCCGGTGCAACTGGGCGAGGACCCGGGCCATGTCGGCGGTCTGCATCGCCAGCATCGCCTGGCCAGAAGCCAACCGGTTGCCGCGCGGCTGGGCCAGCACCGGCAGACGCGGCGTCCGGGTTATCTGGATCAGCCCGATCGAGGTCGCCTTGATCGGTTTTCCGGCAAGTTCGGCAGCGCCGTTCAGGACCACGAAGCGCGCCTTGTCGCGCGGCCCCAGGCTCAGCAAAACCTGCGTCGATGCCGTGGTAATATCGCCGTCGAAGCTGACGGTGTAGCCGAAGACCTGCCCATAAAACCGCTTCGATCGTTCGATGTCGGCCGATACGAGAGTCACGCGCACCACGCCTGACCAGGGCGGTTCCGACGCCTGCGCAATTGGTTCGGCCGCATTGGCACCCGCTCCCGGCGAGACGAGCAAAAGCGTCGCCAGCGCAGCAGCAGCACCGAAACGTCCGAAGCGCATGGTCATTACCTTTGGCAGCTCACACAACAACGCATTTGGTATACCAAATTACGACTGGCTTGCAAGCGTGTTCTGACCGTCGGCGAGGTCGCTGAACAGGATCGAGCTGGCCAGCGGCTCGGTCTTTATCTCTGCTCCCGCCTGGCGATCCAGCCGCACATCGAGCAGCGCCGGGCCGTTCATTGCCATCAGCTGCGCGACGGCGTGCGGCAAGCCTGCCAGGTCATCGCAGGTCGATCCAGCCAACCCGAACGCCTCTGCGAGCCTGGCATAGGGCAGGCAACCCAGTTCGGTGTTGATCGTTCGGCCTAGGGCTTGCACCTGGCCATGCGCTTCGGTGCCCCATGCGGCATCGTTGCCAACCACCACTTTCAGATCGAGCCCGGCTAGCGCCGCGGCGTGCAATTCCGCAGGGTGGAAGCCGATCGAGCCGTCGCCGGTAACCAGCAAGGTCGTGGGGGCCGGGCCACCACTGCTGCGCGCGCGCTCCGCCAGCGCGGCTGCAGCGCCGACCGCCAGCGCCGTGCCCGATCCCATCGCACCCAGCGGATAATGATCCATGAACCCGCCGGGCCGCTGCACCCGCAACGCGCCATACATCCAGTTCTGGATGTCCGCGCCGTCGCCCACGAGCAGTGTCTGAGGGCCCAGATGAGGCGCGAGTGCCTGGCCCAGCGCAAGCGGGTGGATGGCCGGACCGGGCTGCGCCGCGCGTTTGGCCAGGAACGCCGCCTTTTCGGCCAGCGCTTCGCCCAGCCAGGCCCCGTCCCAAGCATCGGAGCTCCGCGCCAGCAGCGCTTCCAGGGTTGGGCCCGGTTCGCCCAGCAGGGCACAGTCGCTGCGGCGGTTGCGATCGAACGCGGCGCTATCAGCGTCGATCTGGATGAACCGGGCATCGGTGGCAAAACGCGGCGGCAGCCCGAAGCCAAGGCGCTGGGTCAGCATCTCCCCGACCACAACCACGCAATCGGCGAGGCCTGCGGCATGCTGCGCATAGGGCCACGAAAAGCCGGCGCGGTGGTCCTCGGCCACAAAGCCCCGGCCGACGCCGTTGCCCAGCACCGGAACACCCCGCGCGGCCAGCGCCCGTAAGGCGGCACCTGCCTGGCCCCGATGCGCGCCAAGGCCGGCCACGGCCAGCGGGCGGCGCGCGGCGGAGAGGATCGAAGCAGCCTGGTCCAGAGCTGCAGGTTCGGGCAACGCGATGGGGCGCGCATAAGCCTGCGGCGTGACTTCGCCGACCTCGGCCTGGAATTGATCCTGCGGGATCACCAGCACCACCGGTCCTGGCCTGCCGTCCAGCGCGCGGCGAATTGCGGTCCTGACAAAATCGACCAGCCGCTCGGGTCCGGGAACCGTGCGCGCCCACTTCACGACAGGCGCCACAAGGGCAAGCTGTTCGTGATCGAGCGAGGCCGCCGCTTCGGCCGTGCCGGAGGGCGGCGCAGCGACCAGAACCACCACTGGCGATCCGGCGGCAAAGGCAACCGCCAGCCCGCCGATGGCGTTGGCCAGGCCCTGATCGCGCACGATCAGCGCGACCCCGACCCGTTCGGGGCGTTGATCGGCAAACACCCGCGCATAGCCGTCGGCGCAGCCGACCGCGCCGCTTTCGTGCCGGTTCGACAGGATCGCCACCCCCGCCCGGTCGAGCGCTTCGAGCAGATAGCTGTGCGAGGCCCCGGCCAGCGAGAATACGCTTCCCACGCCCTGCGCCACCATCAACGCGGCAATGGCCTGAGCTCCGTTCATGATACACCACCGTTCATCTGGCCTGGGTCCTTTCCGGTTCGAGCCAGAGCAACGCGAAAACTGCCAGCCCGAGCACGCACATAGACCCCAGGATCACGCCATCGTAGCTTTTGGTGCGATCGTAAATCCAGCCCGCCAACGGTGAGGCGACTGCGGTCAGCGGGACCATCATAAAGTTCATCAGCCCCAGCGCCCGCCCGAACGCGGCCTCGCCGAACTGCTGGGCGGTCATTAGGCTCCACAGCGGGAACATTCCCCCGGTCGACAGGCCCAGCAGCAGGCAGGCAAGCATCAGCATCGCCGCGCCCTTGGCCACGAACAGAACGGCGAAACTGGCCACGGTCATGCTCAGACCGGCGACGAACAGCCATTTGGGGGGAAACCGCTCGGCCAGGGTTCCAAACCCGAGCTTTCCGATCATCGATGTGGCCGACAAGATCGAAACAAGGCTGGCGGCAAAGATCGGTTTCAGGCCCAGCCCGGCGGCAAGGCCGCCCAGATTGTTGATCAGGCCGAAGTATGTCGCGATCTTGATCCCCACCGCAAAGGTGATGATCCAGAAGGCCGGAAGCGTCAGGATTTGCGCAGAGCTCAACGCGGGTGCCCGGTCCGCTGCGGCCGGTGCCGGTGCCGCATCGTCGCGTTCGGCCCCGTCCGGACGATCGACGATCACCAGCGCCACCAGTCCGCCGACGACCAGCGCAGTAACGATGCCGATCAGCGCCGCCGCGCCACGCCAGCCCAGGCTTTGCGCGGTCAGCGTCAGCAGCACGGGAAAGACGAAGCCGCCCAGCGACGTGCCCAGCGTCGACATCCCCATCGCGCGCCCGCGCCGGGCTGCGAACCAGCGGGTAATCAGCGCCGCGCTGGTCAGCTGACCGAGCAGCACATTGCCGAACGGAAGCAGCAGCCCGAACACCAGCCACACCTGCCAGATCGCCCTTACCCCCGACAGCGCAAGAAATCCGAGGCCCAGCATCGCCGCGCCGAGTAACATCAGCTGCCGGACAGAGCGCAGATCGATCCACCGCCCGGCAATCGGTGCCAGCGCGCTTGAGGCCAGCGACA
>JBMOGG010000070.1:0-14428 GCA_049318505.1 Sphingomonas sp.
TGCCGCCAACGCCAATCCACGCGCCAGAACAGTCCGGCGGCTGGTCAGGCTATCGCCGGACATCCAGCCCGCCCGCGTTGAACGCATCGATATCAGCCTGGCGGAACAGGCTCGCGTCGCCGGGCAGCGAGTGTTTGAGACATGTCAGCGCAAGGCCCGTGCGCGCCATCGCTTCTGCATCAGCGCCGCCCAAATGTGCGTGGAGGACGCCCGCTGCGAACGCATCGCCTGCGCCGATCCGGTCGATGATTCCGCTTACCGCGACTTCCTCGGTCTGTGCGGCGCCACCCCGCATATCGACGCGTGCAGCGATGCGGTGACAATCGGCATCGACGACGTGGCGCGCGGTGGAGGCAATGATTTTGAGGCTCGGGAATGCCGCAAAGGCCGCGTCTGCTGCCTCGCGAAGACGATCAGGGTCTTCGCCTGAAAAGTCGCGGCCGAGTACCAGCCCGATGTCGCGGTGGTTTCCGAACAATATGTCTACCATGCCGATCAGCTCGCCAAGCACAGCCTTGGGGTCGCTATCCCAGCTTTCCCAAAGCATCGCGCGATAATTGCCGTCGAACGACACCGGCACGCTCAGCCGCTTCGCTGCACGCGCCGCCGTCAACGCCGCCTCGGCGGATCGCGGCCCGAGGGCGGGCGTGATGCCCGACAGGTGGAGCATCCCCGCGCCTGCCAAAAGCGAATCCCAATCAAAGGCATCGGCAGGTGCACCGGCAAAACTCGATACGGCCCGGTCGTATACGATTTCGGACGCGCGCAGGCCCGCACCGACGCTCAGAAAATACAGTCCCATCCGCCCGTCGCGCACCTGCACCGCTGAACAATCGACCCCCTGCGCGCACACCGCAGCCACCGCGCCGCGCCCAAGCGCATTGTCGGGCACCGCACTGACCATCGCCGTCGCCTGCCCCAGATTGGCGAGCGCAATGGCAACATTGGCCTCCGCCCCGCCGACATGAAGGGCGAGCGCGGGCGACTGCATGAGCAGCTCCCGCCCCGGTGCGGTCAGGCGGATCAGCAACTCTCCGAAGAAAACGAGCTTTTGGGTCATGTTGGTCGGGCTAGCGCGCCAGCCAGCCGCCGTCCACGGCCAGGATATGGCCGTTGACGTAGTCCGAAGCAGACGACGCCAAGAACACTGCCGCCCCGCCCATGTCCTCTGGATCGCCCCAGCGCCCGGCCGGGATGCGGTCCATGATCGACTTGTTGCGCACTTCGTCGGCTTGCAGCGCCGCGGTGTTATTCGTCGCGATATAACCCGGCGCAATCGCGTTCACGTTCAGGCCCTTGGCCGCCCATTCATTGGCGAGCAGCTTGGTCAGTCCTGCGACACCCGATTTCGACGCGGTATAGCTCGGCACGCGGACGCCGCCTTGAAAACTGAGCATCGATGCGATGTTGATGATCTTGCCATTCCCCCGCGCAATCATGTGCCTCCCCGCTGCCTGGCACAGGAAGAATACCGATTTCATGTTGGTATCCACCACATCGTCCCAGTCGGCCTCAGTGAAGTCGACCGCGTCGGCGCGCCGGATGATGCCTGCATTATTGACCAGGATATCAACAGCCCCCAGCTTTTCCACAGCGTCGCCCACAATTTTGTCGACAGGCTCGACGGTTGACAGGTCGGCCGCGATGAACAGTGCACGTCGCCCCATTGCCTCGACCTTCGCCACGGTCTCGTTGCACGGCGAACGGCCGACGCAGGCGACATCGGCCCCTGCCGCCGCAAGCGCCACCGCAATCCCCTGCCCGATGCCGGTATTGGCACCCGTGACGACGGCGACCTTGCCGGTCAGGTCGAACGGCCCGCTCATGCCAGTTGGCAGATGTCGAGAACGTTCATGTCAGTATAGTCTTGGTTCTCGCCCGCCATCGCCCATATAAAGGCATAGGCCTTGGTCCCCGAACCCATGTGCACTGACCAGGGTGGCGAGATGACCGCTTCCTGGTTCGCCATCACGATGTGGCGCATCGCTTCGCCTTCGCCCATGTAGTGGAACACGCGGTCGTTCGGCCCTTCGAGTTCGAAGTAGAAATAGATCTCGCTCCGCCGCTCGTGGATGTGTGGCGGCATCGTGTTCCAGACCGAGCCCGGCTGCAGCACGGTCAGGCCCATGACCAGCTGCGCCGAATCGCAGATGCCGGGAATGACGAGTTGATAGATCGTCCGCTGGTTCGATTCCTCGAGGCTGCCGCGATCGAGCGCATTGGCATCGGCGATGCCGAGCTTGCGCGTCGTGAACGCCTTGTGGGCGGGGCAGGACGCCAGATAGAACCGCGCATCGGTCCCCGAAAACACAACGTCCTTTGCACCCATGGTGACATAGAGGCAGTCCTTGTTGCCGAGCGTGAACACCTCACCGTCGACGGCAACAGTCCCTTCGGTGCTGCCCACGTTGACGACCGCGAGTTCCCGCCGCTCGAGAAAAGGATGTCCGACCGCCGAGGGCGGCTCGCTCTGCGCGGGGAGCGCGACAGGCACGTCGCCAACCGCGACGCCGCCAATTATGAAGCGGTCCGCATGCGTATAGTTGAGCACGCATTCGCCCCTGCGAAACAGGCCCGAAATCAGATAGCGATCGCGCAGCTCGTCGTTGGACACGCACTCCATCATATCGGGATGTGTCGCGTAATAGGTGCGTTCGAACATGGGTTTCTCCGTCAAAGTCGGTAAGCCTTTTTGGCGAGGGTATAGGTCAGGTCGACGGCCAGCTCGGCAGCTTCGTCCTCGGCCAGCCGGTGCTCGGCAACGAGCCGCGCCAGGAAGCCGCAGTCGATGCGCCGGGCAACGTCATGCCGCGCCGGGATCGACAGGAAAGCGCGGGTGTCGTCGTTGAACCCGGCTGTATTGTAGAACCCGGCCGTCTCGGTGGTCATCTCGCGGAAACGGCGCATCCCTTCCGGACTGTCGTGGAACCACCAGGCAGGCCCGAGTTTCAGGCAGGGATAATGGCCAGCGAGCGGCGCCAGTTCGCGCGCATAGGTCGACTCGTCGAGCGTGAAGAGGATGATCGTCAGGTCGCGTTCATTACCGAACCGGTCGAGCAACGGCTTGAGCGCGCCGACATAATCGGTGCGGCCCGGGATGTCGGCGCCCTTGTCGCGGCCATGGCTCGCGTGGAGCGTGGCATTATGATTGCGACGGCTGCCGGGGTGGATCTGCATGACCAGCCCGTCATCGAGGCTCATCGCGGCGAATTCGGTAAGCATCTGCGCGCGGAACAGCTCGGCATCAGCCGGCGTCCAGTCGCCCTTCATGACGCGGTGGAACAGTGCCTCCGCCTCTGCGGCGGGCAAATTGGCGGTCAGCGCCGTCGGGTGACCATGGTCGGTAGCGGTCGCGCCCATCTCGCGGAACGCCGCACGCCGCTTGCGATGCGCCGAAAGATAACCCTGCCAGCTGCCAATATCCTCGCCTGTCAGCGTCGCGAGCCGCGTCAGGGCTTCAGCGAACTGCTCGTGCTCGGGGTCGACGACCGCATCGGGGCGATAGGTCGTGACGACGCGCCCGCCCCAGCCCGAGGCGCGGATGGCGGCATGATGGTCGAGCGTCTCATGGGCGCCCTCGGTGGTGGCGAGCAGCTCGATATTGAAGCGCTCGAACAGTGCGCGCGGGCGAAACGCCGGTGTCGCGAGGGCCGCCCCAATGCGATAGAAATGGTCGTCGGCGGTCGACGCGTCGAGAACGGTGTCGATCCCGAACACCTCGGCGAGGACATGGTCGAGCCATATGCGCGAGGGTGTACCGTAGAACAGATGCTGGTTGGCCGCGAAGACGCGCCAGGCATCGCGCGCCTCGGTCGCGGGCGTCACGCCATGGGCGGGAACACCTAGCGCATCGAGGGCAATACCCTGGCTGTAAAGCATGCGGTAGAGGTAATGGTCAGGGGACAGCAACAGCTCGGTAGCGTTCAACCAGGGCGCGTCGGTCGCGAACCATTCGGGATCGGTGTGACCGTGCGGGCTGATGATCGGTAGCTTGGCGACCTGTCCATACAGCTGCCGTGCGATGTCGCGCGTGCGCGGGTCGGCAGGAAATAGCCGGTCAGGATCGAGCCGCAGCTTACGTGTCATCAGGGAAGCCTCACGTCGCCATTGGTAACCGGTGTCATAGACTGGTGCAAGGTTTGGACGCTTGTATCAGGCCGATGGCGGTGCGACCGACGACCGCTGGATGAGCGACGACGGAAAAATCGAGGCAGAAGCCGCTGCCACGTCAGCATCACGCGTCCCGATCAGCAATTTGTTGGCGGCGGCACGCGCCATGTCAGCGATCGGCCAGCGCACCGTCGTTAGCGGCGGCCACAAATGCGCGGCAATCGCGGTGTCATCGAAGCCGATGACCGACACATCGCGCGGCACATCGAGCCCGCGAGCCCGCACGGCATGGACAACGCCCGCCGCCATCTCGTCATTCGATGCCAGGATGGCTGTCGGGCGCGGGTCCGCACTGAGGAGGCGGTTGCCCGCCGCCACACCCGATTCGAACCGATAACTCCCCTCGGCGATCAGCGCCTCGGGGAGTTCGATCCCGGCCGCCGCCAGCGCAGCGTCGAGGCCAGCTCGGCGCTCGAACGCCGAACGGAATCCTTGCGGACCGGCAACAAAACCGATGCGACGGTGCCCCTGCGCAATCAGGTAGGCCGCTGCTTCCCCCATCAGTTCGCGGTCGTTCGACCCGACCATGCGCGACGGATCGTCGAGTTGGGCTGACCCCATGCGGACGTAGCGGCAATCGAGTTCATCGCAGAGAGCCGCCAACGCATCGTTCTCCGAGATCGGTGGCAGCAGCACGATGCCATGCGGGCGCTGGCGCTCCAGAAACTGGCGCAGGTCGTCGACCATCGTCGGCGATTCGCGGTTCACCGGGCGCACGATCAACTCATATTCAGTGCCTTTAAGCACTTCGAGCAAGCCGGTCTGCATGCCAAGCACCATTTGCGCATTGGGGTTGTCATGGACGAGCGCGATCAGGAAATTGCGGCGTAGCGCCAGCGCACGTGCTTGCGGATTGGGCACATAGCCGGCGGCGGCGATGACCGCGTCGACCTTGGCCCGCGTCGCTTCGTTGAGCAGCGGTGAGCGGTTGATTACGCGGCTGACGGTTTTCTTCGAGACGCCCGCCAGACGCGCAATATCGTTGATCGTCGCCTTACCGCGAAAGCCGCTGTCATGGTCGCTCAAAACCAACTCCTCGAACCCCTTTGCCATCGCTTCAGGAAGAGGTATCGACAATGACACCGGTTTCCATTAGCGCAAGGGCGAGGGAAAAACGAGCGCAATGAGCGACGTCAATGCCATGACCAATGCCGAAGCGACTGCGAATGCGTTCGTCGCAGCCCGCCGCGATGCACGTGCGCTCGTAGATTATCCTGGCCAGCTTCCGACAACGCTCGAGGCAGCGTATTGCATTCAGGACGCCGCAATCCAGACGCATGGCGGCGATATAGCCGGATGGAAAGTGGGGCGCATCCAGCCGCCGCTTGATATCGAATTCGGGACAACCCGGCTCGCTGGCCCCATCTTTGGCAATGTCGTGCATTCCGCGACTCCAACACGCGACATGCCGGTTTTTCTGGGCGGGTTCGGCGCCATCGAGGCCGAATTCCTGTTCAAGCTCGGCGACTTGCCGGCGGGGCTTACCGACTGGTCGATCCCCGATGCGCTCGCCTATGTGACCGCCGTCCATATCGGCTTCGAGATTGCAAGTTCGCCTTTTGCCGGCATCAACCGGCTCGGGCCGACGGTAACTGCGTCGGATTTTGGCAACAACAACGGGCTGCTCGTCGGCCCCCCAATAGCCAACTGGCGCGACCGCGACATCGATGGGATTACGGTCGTGACGCGCATTAATGGTGACATTGTTGGCACAGGCGCGGCCGCCAGCTTCCCTGGCGGCTGTGGCGGGTCAATCGCATTCCTACTCGAAAATCTGGCGCGGCGGCGCATTGCCCTTGCGCCCGGCACTTGGGTGTCGACCGGTGCCGTCACGGGCGTTCACGAAATCGCGCCGGGCAGTATCGCCACTGCCGAATTCGGCGACCTGGCTGGCATCGAGTGCCGCATCGTGGCAGCGCAGGCGAGCACCAATTAGGCCGACATTGATTGGGGCCGACACAATGAGGAGCGCGTGATGGCATCCGCCACGAGCAAGGCCACTGACCAGGTGCAAAAGAGCGGTCGATATCGCTGGAAAATCATCGCGCTGTTGTTCGTTGCTACGACCGTCAACTACATCGACCGCACGATGCTGGGGTTGCTTGCGCCTGGCCTGGGCAAGGAACTCGGCTGGAACGAAAACGACTACGGCAACATCGTCACTGGTTTCCAGGCTGCCTACGCTTGTGGCTTCTTGCTTATGGGCTGGCTGATCGACCGGTTTGGGCCGAAGGTCGGCTACGCAGTCGCCATCAGCATCTGGACCATAGGGCATGTGGCGCATGGTTTCGCATCGACCGTGGTGTCCTTCATGGCGGCGCGCATGGTGCTCGGGATCGGCGAGGCGGGACATTTCCCCGCCGTCGTGCGCGCGAGCAGCGAATGGTTCCCACAAAAGGAGCGTGCGTTCGCGATCGGCTGGGTTAATTCGGCGACGACAGTGGGCGTAATCCTCACCGCGCCGACCATTGCCTTGTTGACTGTCGCAATGGGTTTCGACTGGCGCGGTACCTTCATCATCTCGGGGCTTTTTGGCGTGGCGCTGCTTGTCGCGTGGCTGCTGATTTACAGCAATCCGCGCGAATCGGGCAAAGTCAGTGCAGGAGAGCTGGCCTGGATCGAACACGACCCGGTCGAAAAGATTCAGCAGATCCGCTGGACGCGACTGATCCGCAAGCGCGAAGCCTGGGCCTTTGCGGTCGCAAAATTCCTGACCGACCCGGTCTGGTTCCTGATGCTGTTCTGGCTACCAAAATATTTCAACTCGACCTTTGGCGTCGACCTGAAATTTGTCCTTTTGCCGATGATCATCATGTATCTGATTTCCGACGCAGGCAGCATCGCGGGCGGGTGGCTATCCTCGAAGCTGATCCAGAACGGAAGGACGTGCAATTTTGCGCGCAAAACGACGATGGTCCTGTCGGGCTGCTGCGTGCTCCCGTTACTGTTCGTGACCAGCGTTTCGAACATGTGGGCCGCCGTCGCCTTGATCGGGACCGCGCTCGCCGGGCACCAGTCGTTCTCGACCAATCTGCTGTCGATCCCGCCCGACATGTTCCCCAAGCGCGCGGTCGGCTCCGCCATCGGACTCGGCGGCTTTGCCGGGGGCATCGGCGGGATGATCATGGCAAAGTCGACAGGACTCGTGCTCGATGCGACCAACGGCAATTACACGTTGATTTTCATGGCCTGTACCGTCGTCTATTTCCTCGCCGTCGGCGCCATCCACCTGCTATCACCTCGCCTTGCAAAGGTCGAAACGATCTGACGGTCGGTAACTTTCGCTGCAGGCGCCTGCGTACGCACGTCATAGGCGTTTTTCTTTTCGTCCCAACGGGACGACGCCCCACCGATAAGTCCCGCTTGCCGGTGGCAAGGTCGAAAGCGCTGGGCTATGCGACCCGCATATCAAGGAGGGCCCATGCGTCAGATAACCCATTTCATCGGCGGCAGCGCCCTATCCATGCCCGATGCCGCCACCGGCGACGTGTTCGATCCCTGCACCGGCCAGATTCAGGCACAGGTCGAACTTGGCAGCGCGGCTACGGTTGACGCGGCAGTTGCAAATGCCCTGGCTGCGCAACCTGCTTGGGCCGCGACCAACCCCCAGCGCCGCGCGCGCGTTATGTTCCAGTTCAAGGCACTGATCGAGGCGCATCTGGACGAGCTGGCACATCTGCTGTCATCCGAACATGGCAAGGTCGTTGCCGATTCGAAGGGTGACATCCAGCGCGGCCTCGAAGTCGTAGAGTTCGCATGCGGCATCCCGCACTTGCTGAAAGGCGAATACAGCCAGGGTGCAGGCCCCGGTATCGACGTCTATTCGATGCGCCAGCCGCTTGGCATCGCCGCAGGCATCACGCCGTTCAATTTCCCAGCAATGATACCGCTCTGGATGAGTGCGGTGGCAATCGCCTGTGGCAATGCGTTCCTGCTGAAGCCCAGCGAACGCGATCCGTCCGTGCCGGTGCGGCTGGCCGAGCTGGCGCTGGAAGCGGGGCTTCCCGCCGGCATCCTCAACGTCGTGCATGGCGATAAGACCGTGGTCGATGCTATTCTCGACCATCGCCACATCAAGGCGGTCAGCTTCGTCGGGTCGTCGGACATCGCACAATACGTCTATCAGCGTGGTGCCGGTAACGGGAAGCGCATGCAGTGCATGGGCGGCGCGAAGAACCATGGCATTATCATGCCCGATGCCGACCTGGACCAGGCGGTCGCCGACATTGTCGGTGCGGCCTATGGCTCAGCCGGCGAACGCTGCATGGCACTGCCCGTCGTCGTGCCCGTGGGCGAGGCGACCGCGAACGCATTCCGCGCACGGCTCCTTACGGAAATCAGCAAGCTTCGCGTCGGTGTGTCGACCGACCCCGATGCCCATTATGGCCCCGTTGTCGGGGCGGCGCACAAGGCGCGCATCGAAAACTATATCCAGATGGCGGTCGACGAAGGGGCCGAACTGGTCGTCGACGGCCGCGGGTTCACGTTGCAGGGTTACGAAGACGGGTTCTTCCTCGCGCCAACCCTCCTCGATCATGTGACGCCCAAGATGCAGAGCTATCAGGAAGAGATTTTTGGCCCCGTGCTGCAGATCATGCGCGCCGAAACGCTCGAGGAAGCGCTGCAGCACCCGACCAATCATCAATATGGCAATGGCGTCGCCATCTTCACCCGCAATGGACAAGCCGCGCGCGAATTCGCCGCGCAAGTCGAAGTCGGCATGGTCGGCATCAACGTGCCGATCCCCGTTCCTGTCGCCTATCACAGCTTTGGCGGCTGGAAGCGCTCGGGCTTTGGCGATCTCAACCAATATGGCACCGACGGTGTCCGCTTCTATACGCGGACCAAGACGGTGACGCAGCGCTGGCCGACCGGCGGCAGCGTGCAGGACCAGAGCTTCGTCATCCCGACGATGGGCTGAGCAAAAGACAGCGAGATCGGGCAGCCATCCCGTCCATCAGGCCGGGCCGGGCGCGCGCCGCTTTTTGGAGCGGCGCGTCGGCGTGATCAAAGCTAAGGGATTGGTGGAGCCTAGCGGGATCGAACCGCTGACCTCCACACTGCCAGTGTGGCGCTCTCCCAGCTGAGCTAAGGCCCCAATCCAAGGCCGCGGGCCATATGTCAGGCCGCGCGTCGGTGCAAGCGTCGTTTAGACGTCGTCGTCACCCTGGCCGGTGTCGACACCCAGATCGTCGTCGCCGCCGAGATCGACTTCGTCATCGGGCGACTTCTCGGCATCCTCGTCAACGACGTCGAGATCGATGTCGGCGACTTCAAGATCGTCGTCGTCGTCCTTTGACTCGTCTTTCTTGGGCGCGTCGAACGGCAGCGGCTGCTTCGACTTCAGGATGGATTCGGGAGTCCACTGGTTGCCGCAGTTGATGCAGACAACGGGATCTTCCTTGGTCAGATCGTAAAAGCGCGTCCCGCATTTCGGGCAAGTGCGCTTCGTGCCCCATTCAGGCTTTACCATTGGTCGGGATGCTCCGAAAAAACTGCTGTTGCCGCCGGACACCAAGGGGGCACAGCGACGAAGGTGGGCGCCCTTGCCATAGCCAAGGGCCACTGTCAAAGCCGCGCGCCATGGCGTCACCACGTTCCTTCTCGGCATCGGGCCCGCTTTGCGGAACGGTCACCGTTCCCGGCGACAAGTCGATCTCGCATCGGGCCCTAATGCTGTCGGCGCTCGCTGTGGGCGAGTCGATGATCGATGGCCTGCTGGAAGGCGAGGATGTGCTCGCAACCGCCGCAGCCATGCGCGCAATGGGCGCAACGATCGAAAAGCGCGGGTCGCGATGGCACGTCTGGGGCGTCGGCGTGGGCGGGCTGCTTCAGCCGCAATCGGCGCTCGACATGGGCAATTCGGGCACATCGACCCGGCTGCTGATGGGGCTGGTCGCCAGCCATCCGATCACGGCAACGTTTACCGGCGACGCTTCGCTGAGCGGACGACCGATGGGGCGTATCATCGATCCCTTGTCAATGATGGGGGCGGATATCACGGCAAGTCCCGGGGGCCGGTTGCCGCTGATGGTCCGTGGCCTGTGCCCGGCAGTTCCGATCGAATATCGGCTGCCGGTCGCCTCTGCGCAGGTTAAGTCGGCGATGTTGCTGGCAGGGTTGAATACGCCCGGCATCACGCGCGTCATCGAACCGGTGTCGACCCGCGACCATAGCGAGCGAATGCTTGCCGGGTTCGGGGCGGACCTGACCGTCGAGACCGATGCAGCGGGCGTCCGGACGATTTCCATCCGGGGCGAAGCCGAGTTGCGGCCGCAGCAGATCGTCGTGCCGGGCGACCCATCTTCCGCGGCGTTCGCGACCGTTGCGGCGTTGCTGGTTCCGGGCTCATCAGTGACGATCACCAATGTCGGCCTGAACGACACCCGGGCAGGCCTGTACAAGGTCTTGCGCGCCATGGGCGCCGACATCGTGTTCGACCAGCAGCGGATCGTCGGTGGCGAACCGGTTGCGGACCTTATTGTCCGCCATTCCGTTCTGACAGGCATCGACCCATCACCCGAGATCGCCGCCACCATGATTGACGAATATCCCATCCTGTTTGTCGCGGCCGCGCTGGCGCAGGGCCGTTCGGTGATCCGGGGGATCGAGGAAATGCGCGTCAAGGAATCGGACCGCATTGCCGTCATGGCCAAAGCGCTCGGCGATTGCGGCGTGCGCGTCGAAGAGCTGCCCGACGGACTGATCGTCGAAGGCAGCGGAGGCGAACTACTGGTCGGCGGCGCAACCGTGGCGACGCACCTCGACCATCGTATCGCGATGAGCATGACGGTCGCAGGGCTCGTGAGCCGGGCCAGCGTTACCATCGACGACATGTCCCCGGTCGCCACCAGCTATCCCGGTTTCGAAGCAAGCCTGCGCGAGCTGGGAGTCGCATGAAGCCGCTGCTCGCCGACATCATCGGGCTGACCGGCAGCGTCCTTTTCATCGGTGCGTTCGGTTATGCCAATTTTTCGCCGTCGATGAACAAGGTGCTGTTCAATGTCGTGAACCTGATCGGGGCCGTCCTGCTGCTGATTTCACTCTCTGTCCATTTCAACCTGGCCGCCGTCGTGCTCGAGGCAGCCTGGGCGTGTATAGCCTTTGTAGGGCTTGTCGGCGCGCTCAGGGCGCGAAGGACGGGCGCATGATCATCGCCGTCGATGGGCCCGCTGCGTCGGGCAAGGGCACGATCGCCCGCGCGCTTGCCGACCACTTCGCGCTTCCGTACCTCGATACAGGCCTGTTGTATCGTGCGGTGGGATTATCCGTGCTCCGACATGGCGGGGATCCGGCGCTTGAGATCGATGCCCTGCGTGCCTGTGCGTTCAGCCAAGCCATGCTCCATGATCCCGACATCCGGTGCGAGGCAGCGTCGCGCGCGGCGTCCGTCGTGTCGGTGCATCCAGCAGTGCGGCAGGCACTGCTCGAACGACAGGTAAGCTTTGCCACCCAGTCCGGTGGCGCCGTGCTCGACGGGCGCGACATCGGCACGGTCATCGCGCCCGCCGCCGATGCCAAGCTGTTCGTTACGGCGACGTCCGAAGTCCGCGCCAAGCGCCGTTTCGCCCAACTGGTGGGGGAAGGCAGCCGTGTCTCCTTCGAACACGTCCTCACCGACATCCTCGACCGCGATGCACGCGATTCTGGCCGCGAGACGGCGCCGCTGAAGCAAGCGGACGACGCGGTACTGCTTGATACGAGCGACTTGAGCGTTGCGGAGGCGATTGCGCGGGCAATCCGGCTCGTTGGGAAGCCCCAAGCCTGTTAGATCGGCAGGATGCTGAATTCACGCCGTCTGATCGCGCTTGTGTTCATCGCTGGCATCGGCATGGGCGCCGCGCCACCGAACACGCTGCCCCCCGAGCCCATGCCGCCCCTGACGCCCGCAGAGCACGATGCCACGCTCGATGTCGCGGGCAAGGAAGTAACCGCGCGCAAGGTCGATACGCGGATGACAGTCGCGGTGAAGATCAACGACACCGGACCTTATCGTTTCGTCGTCGACAGCGGCGCGGACACGAGCGTGGTGGGGCAAAGGATCGCCAGAGCACTTGGTCTCCCGCCAGGCCGGCCGGCAACCCTCAACGCGATGACGGCGACAAGCCGGGTCGAGCGGGTTCTGGTCGACGCCCTGACGGTGGGCGACACCCGTGTGCCAAATCTGGAGTTGCCGGTGCTTGCCGAAGGCGACATCGGCGGCGACGGGATGATCGGCATCGATGCGCTTGCCGAACAGCGGCTGATGCTCGATTTCGAGAAGCGCCTCATCAAAGTGGAGGATGCGAGCCGCCCTGCCCCGCGCTATGACGGCGAGATCGTGGTCACAGCTCGGCTGCGCAAAGCGCAGCTGATCCTGACCCGCACCCGCGCCAACGGCAGACAGGTGGGCGCGGTCATCAATACGGGCTCTGAAATCACGATCGGCAACGGCGTCTTGCGGGACCAGTTGCTGCGGCGCGGCACACAATTCACCGAGATTGAGGCGACGGGCGTTACCGGGTCAGGATGAAGCTGAAGATCGCGCGCGTGCGGGAACTGAAGCTGGGGCCGGTGGTGCTCAGCGACGTGCCGCTCGCCTTCGCCGACGTGCCGCCCTTCGCGGTCTTTGGATTGGCGGACCAGCCGGCCTTGCTGCTCGGCACCGACATGATGGATGCATTCCGCCGTGTCTCGCTCGATTTTCGCGCGCGCAAGGTGCGCTTCCAACTGCGCCGGTGCCAGTCCAGCGGGATCACGGTCTCGACCCAGCGGTCTTCGACGATGTCGCGCATCTCGATGGACGATGGCAGCAGTGCTGCGTGTCTACGATGACCATAGTTGCTTTCGACGCCCCTTTCCGCTAAGGGCGCGCTCGTTCAGCGAGCATAGGCGTTCGCGGAGGAAGGCGCGTGGGGCAATCCATGCGCCGTTTTCGCTTTAGCGTACCTCTGCATCAGAGCAACTTTTGCGCGCCGGACACCGTTTGGGACATGGGGTCCCTTGCGGTCATTCTGGTCAAAAGACCGGCGGAACCAACCGCCTGGCCGGACAAAATAAACTCTGAGGAACAAGATTTTTATGGCGACAGCCGCACTCCCGACCCGCGACGATTTCGCGGCCCTCCTTGAAGAAACCCTGGGTGCCGACGGCACTTTCGAAGGGAAAGTGGTCAAGGGTATCGTTACCGCCATCGAGAACGATCTCGCCGTCATCGATGTCGGCCTGAAGTCCGAAGGCCGTGTCCGGTTGAGCGAATTTGCCGCTCCCGGTCAGAAAGCAGATCTGAATGTCGGCGATGAGGTCGAAGTGTTCGTCGACCGCGTCGAGAACATGCACGGCGAAGCCATGCTCAGCCGCGACCGCGCCCGCCGCGAAGCCGCATGGGACAAGCTGGAACAGGAGTTCACCAAGTCGGCGCGTGTCGACGGCGTCATCTTCGGCCGCGTGAAAGGCGGCTTCACCGTCGACCTCGACGGTGCTGTTGCCTTCCTGCCCGGCTCGCAGGTCGATATCCGTCCGGTCCGCGACGTCCAGCCTTTGATGGACATTCCGCAGCCGTTCCAGATCCTGAAAATGGACCGCAAGCGGGGCAACATCGTGGTTTCTCGCAGGGCCATCCTCGAGGAAAGCCGTGCCGAAGCACGCACCGGCCTGATCTCGACGCTGAGCGAAGGGCAGATCATCGACGGCGTCGTCAAGAACATCACCGATTACGGTGCGTTCGTCGACTTAGGCGGCATCGACGGCCTGCTCCATGTCACCGACATGAGCTACAAGCGCGTCAACCACCCAAGCGAAGTCATCAACATCGGTGACACGGTTAAGGTGCAGATCGTCCGCATCAATAAGGACACGCAGCGCATCTCGCTCGGCATGAAGCAGCTCGAGAGCGATCCGTGGGAAGGCGCCGAAGCCAAGTACGCGATCGGTACCAAGCTGTCGGGCCGCGTTACCAACATCACCGAATATGGTGCCTTCGTCGAGCTGGAGCCGGGTATCGAAGGCCTGGTCCATGTCAGCGAAATGTCGTGGACCAAGAAGAACGTCCATCCCGGCAAGATCGTTTCGACCAGCCAGGAAGTCGACGTCATCGTGCTCGAGGTCGACAGCGAGAAGCGTCGCGTGTCGCTCGGTCTCAAGCAGGCGATCTCCAATCCGTGGGAGCAGTTCGAAGCCGATCATCCCGTGGGTTCGGTCGTCGAAGGCGAAGTCAAGAACTCGACCGAGTTCGGCCTGTTCATCGGCCTCGACGGCGACGTCGACGGCATGGTCCACA